>JBJEIU010000142.1:0-3140 GCA_051877355.1 Hominilimicola sp. | reverse complement strand
GTCGCAAATAAGCTTTGTGGCAACAGACTGAACACGTCCCGCGCTGAGCCCTCTCTTCACCTTTTCCCAGAGAATAGGACTTATTGTGTAACCCACAATTCTGTCAAGCACGCGTCTTGCCTGCTGCGCGTCAACAAGGTCCATATCTATCTTTCTCGGATTTTTTATCGCATTCTTAACAGCTGTCTTTGTTATTTCATTAAATGTAACACGACACTTTGACTCAGGGTCAATATTCAATGCCTTTGCCAGATGCCAGCTTATAGCCTCTCCCTCACGGTCAGGGTCGGTTGCAAGATATACGGTGTCCGCTTTCTTCGCTTCTTTCTTAAGCTGCGCCAAAAGCGGACCTTTGCCTCTTATGGTTATATATTTGGGCATGAAGTCATTATCAATGTCAACACCCATCTGACTCTTTGGAAGGTCAATTATATGTCCCATAGAGGCAAGAACGGTATAGTCTCTGCCAAGATATTTTTTTATTGTCCCCGCCTTTGCAGGTGACTCCACTATCAGCAATTTTTTTGTTGCCATATTTTCCTCCAACTCTATACATTAAGATGATATGTGCTTGCAGGCAGTCTTTTTATAAGTCCGTTGCATTCAAGCATTATCAGCCTTGTGTTCAATTCACCGACAGAAATACCAAGCTTTCTTGACATTTCATCTATTTGCATATCCTTTATTCTGAGCAATTCGATGATTGATTTATCTTTTTTATTCAGATTACTGTATTTTTCTTTTATCTCTTTATTTTCTTTTGTCGTTTTATGTTCTTTTATTGCTTTATCTTCTTTCTTTTTTTCGGCTTTAACCACCCTCGGCGGTTTTTGCGCATTTTTCCGTTTCGGCTTTATCTTAACAGCATACGGATACTCCGCAAGAATATCATCTGCGGTGTTCACAAGCTTTGCTCCCTGCTGTATAAGAATATTTGTACCGAGATATTCCGTATCCGTAATTCTCCGGGGTACTGCAAATACATCACGGTTATTCTCAAGTGCACAGCGCGCTGTTATAAGAGAGCCGCTTTTCTTCGGTGCTTCGGTTACAAGCACTCCCCTTGAAAGTCCCGCAATTATTCTGTTTCTCACTGGGAAATTAGTTCGAAACGGCGGTGTTCCCGGCGGATATTCCGTCATAATGCAGCCCTTTTCCTTGACAGCCTTATAAAGCTCCGCATTTTCATGCGGATAAATCCCATCAATACCGCTTGCGATTACGCCTACGGCTATTCCTCCGGCGTCAATGGTCGCCCATGCTCCCACAGCGTCTATACCTACCGCAAGTCCGCTTATCGTCACAACTCCCGACTGCGCAAGATTGCGGCATAGATTCTCAGTCACCTCATCGCCGTGCTGTGACGATACTCTTGTTCCCACTACTCCTATCGTAAGCACTTTGTCAAGCTCGGGAACCTTTCCTAATATATATAATACATATGGCGGATTGGATATATTCTTTAAAATCTGCGGATAATTTTCATCATCATATACAATTATTTTGCCGCCCTTCAGCGCGGTTCTTTCCATTATTACTTTCGCCTTTGATAAATCCTTGTCCATAAGACGCGGCTTATCCTTTTCGGAAATACCGTATATATTATTGAAGTTTTTTGAAAAATATATGTCCTCAATACTGTCAAACCGTTCAAGAAGTTTTGTTATTTTGGAATCCCCTGCTGCAAATTTAGTCGTAAGCCACAGCCAATACAAAACATGCTCCATAATTTCACCACCTGAAATACCCTTGTTACATTACTACAAAATCAAAAAATTGTCAAGTCCTTTGTCGTACAAGCTCATACATAAGTATCGACGCGGCAACTCCCGCATTCAGCGATTCCGCCTTGCCGAGAATAGGAATTTTGACACATTGGCACATTTTCATAACTTCATCAGATATGCCGTTTGCCTCGTTTCCGATTACGATAATCGTAGGCTTCGTCAGGTCGGCGCTCCTGTAATCCACGGTATTTTCACCAAGTGCTCCGCCTATAAGCTGAAAGCCCTTTTCTTTATATGACGAAAGCCGCTCATGCGTGACGCCCCTCATAACCTTCATATTGAAAAAAGAACCCATACTTGAACGCACAGTTTTAGGACTGTACAAATCCACGCACCCATTTGAAAGCAGCACTCCGTCAAAGCCTGCCGCATCAGCAGTACGTATTATTGTGCCCAAATTCCCTGGATCGTTTAAATTGTCGCAGTAAATATATGATTTTGATAAATCAATTTTAAAATCATTCTCATCCATTTTCACAACGGCAAGTATTCCCTGTGGCGCTTTTGTGTCGCACATTTTTTCAAACACCCCGTCAGCTATCTTATAAAGTGGAGCATTTTCAGGATAGTCAAAACTTTCATTATCATAAAATCTAAAGGACACATACAGCGCTGAAATTGTTTTGCCCGAATTAATTGCTTCTCTTACGGATTTTATTCCTTCTATCGTATATTCTCCGCTGTTTTCTCTTGCCTTTTTCTGCGAAAGAGATTTTACGTATTTACATTTACTATTTGATGATGCTGTGATTTCCAACATGGTCTTTCTTTCCTTATCATATATTTTAGGCTAATTATATACCTAAAACTAAAATTTATCAACAAAAATTTTATGTAACAAAAAAAATTATAAGGCGTATTATACCATAAGAAGCTTTAAGGAGATGATTTGCGTGCATTCAAACGTATTATTTGCACTGTCACTTACTGTGCTGGCAGGACTGGCGACAGGCGTGGGAAGCGTCATTGCTTTGTTTGCAAAAACTACCAATACAAAATTCCTTGCGGGCTCTTTGGGATTTTCCGCAGGAGTTATGATATACGTTTCGATGATTGAGATTTTTCAGAAATCGCGTACATACCTTTCCGCCGCCACAGGCGATAAAATGGGATATTATCTTGCCGTTGCGTCGTTTTTTGCGGGCATAATCTTCATCGGTCTGATTGATTACTTCGTTCCCTCTGCCGAGGGCGATATAGGAAATCTCTCCGAAAAAGACAACCGTTCGGTCGCACTCAGGCGCATGGGGTTTATGACAGCCCTTGCTATCGGTATACACAACTTCCCAGACGGGTTTGACGTGTTGATGTTAAAAACTTTCGTAAAATACGAATAAAAATGTTGATAATAAA
>JBJEIU010000141.1:0-3141 GCA_051877355.1 Hominilimicola sp. | reverse complement strand
CATCTGAATTTATAATTCTCATTTTTTTTCTCCTTACAGTAATATCCATGAGTCAAACCATTTCAGGAAGTGTTCCGCATAGTCTGTCGAACACGGCTGACCCGAAAGAACAGGATAGAACATTATGAATAATATTACTACGACCGCCGCATAGCCAAAAATGCTGTACATAGCCGCCTTTTTGTTTTTCGCATCGTTGTATATGCAAAGCAGTGAATAGCCTATCATAAGCACGATAAACGGCACACACGGGAAGTAGTGATATATGAACGTCAGTCTTGTAACGGGAATCCATGATACAAGCTGCGCCAGATATGCAATAACGAGGAACAGGGAATTTTTGTCCTTGTTCTTGAAAATGCGGTATGCCATATAGAAGAATGCGGGAATACCCATCCACCATACGGCAGGATTACCGAAGGAGCTTATGCCTTCCTTAACACCGTCCGAAACAGTTCCCGAATAGTACCATATTGGGCGCTTCATAATAATCCATTCATACCAGCGCGAGGAGAACGGATGCGTTGAACCGAGCACTGTTTTTGCGTGGTAGGTATACATGGAGTTCTGATTTGCGATTATTGAGCTGAGTCCGTGCTCATCAGGCGCCTGAAGATACGGAATATATGACAAACAGTATATTATTGCAGGTACAATCACAAAGAATATCACGCACCATATAAGTGTTTTTATCATGTAAGGCTTGAAGGTGTCGATTATAAATTTGTGGCTTATACCGTCCGTATTGCCGTCCGGATTTTTGACTGCGTATCTGTATTCATTATAACGCTTGTACAGAGTTATGAAAAACAGTACTGCAAGTCCGATACCTGCATAAACGCCTGTCCATTTGCTTGCAATTCCAAGCCCCATACATGTGCCGCAAAGAGCAAGCATAGCAAGCCCCTTTTTAAACGAGGTGTCATAAAAACTGGTGGAGTAGTACTTGTACATAAAGTAATACATCAGCATTATGAAGAACGTAACGTATACGTCAATGGTTGCGATACGCGTCTGGGCAAAATGCATAAAGTCAAAGGTGAACAGCAGGCAGGTTACAATCGAAAGCCACGACTTCTTTAAAAGCTTTTTCGCAAACATATATATTATCGGAACCATTATAATTCCGAATACCGTGCCGGCAATTCTCCAGCCAAACGGACACATGCCGAACAGCAAAATTCCCAGCGCGATAAACACCTTGCCGAGCGGAGGATGCGTCCACTCGTATACGGACAGACCGTGTATAAATTCATAGCCTGTGCGCGCGTGGTATATTTCGTCAAAATATGTTCCGTTGCGGAAAGTTGAACGTTCAGGAACCTCATTTTGCTCGTCAAACAGCGCGCCGCCGTTTGCGGGCGAGGCTGAAACGGGTGTTATTGGCTGTCCCTCGGAATTCAGAACGGCAAATTCCTTGATGGAAAGCTGTGAGCCGTTTGTGGAAAGCGTTACATATCTTGCCTTAGCTGAAATATCGCCCTCCTCCCAGTGGAATACGCTTCCGCTTGTAAGGGTGGTGGAATACGTCTGGTTTCCACTGCTGCCGCGTGCGGTGATTGACAAATTGCGGTCAGTTTCAAGCTCGTATGAGCCGAGGAAAAATTTGTAGCCACTTATCTCATAATCCTGTCCCAAATCAATTGTGACAGGCGCGTCAGATACCATGTATTCCGTTTCGGGAGCGTGCATATCGCCCAGGTCATACAGCGCCGAGCAGGAGTATACAACGGTTATAACAGCCATTGCGATAATATCAATTCTTGTAATTTTCGGAAAAACATCGCTCAGAGAAATTCTGTGCTTGCTTTCGGATGATTTTGTGTTTTTAACCGAGACAGTTTTCTTCGGCTTTGATATGACATTTGATTTTTTTGTTTCAACAGATTTTTCAATGCCGTTTGTCACATACAGTCTGTAAGACTGGTATGCAACATAAACAAGAATTGCAAGGTTAATCAGTGATGCGACTACAATAACAGGCGACTTGTAATATTGGTTCAAATCCGTTTCGTATATGAACAGCACCCATGCCGTGTTGAAAAACTGCGACAGAGTAATCAGAATATACATTATATAATTACGCGGATTTGCAGACAGGACAAATGCCATAAGCATCAGCACCATAGCGGGGAATGCATATCTGTCGTGCATTTTTGTTGAGAGCATATATGTGAAAAATGCAAGCAAAGCGCCCATGAAGTAATATCTTGACTTATTCTTGCTCTTGAAGAACAGATAGAGTGAATATACTGCAATAGCCGCAATTAATATATAGCCGACAGCAGATGTAAAGGCGGATAAATCATCCCAGTTTTTACCCAACGCGCCCCACAGATTAAAGGCGTTGACCGTTAAGTGCGGATATGACGTCATTGTTGCCCTGTACTGCTCAATTACATTTTCAATGCCGAAGGGGAGCGCAAGCAAAAGCATCATTGCTATTGCCGCTATGCCGAAGCCAAGATTTTTAAAAAATTTGTTCCAACTGAAATTATCAAGGAATACATTTTCCACAATTCCGCCTATAAGAACAGGAGTGAATATGAACGCCTGCGGCTTTATGAAAATACATAATGCGAACATAAAATATGAAACAAGCATTTTCCTTTCGCTTATAAAGTAAATCATAAGCAATACAAACAGCGTATATACAGCGTCAACCTGTCCCCACAGCGAGCAGTTCAAAATTGCCGCCGGGTTAAATATATACAGGCAGGCAAGCACTGTAGAAATGCTGTCAGAAAATCTTTTCTTAGCAATCCTATATATGATAATACCTGTGATAATGTCGCAGATTATTGCGGGCAGCTTCACGAGCACATATGAAGCGCCGCCGGAAAAGCTGAAAAGCTTTTGCAGTGCACCTACTACATAAAGGACATACATATATCCGGGCGGGTAATCGTGGAACATGTCCAGCGTATAAAATTTGCTGATACCGTTCTCAAAAATTACACTTGACCAGCCTAAAAAGCAGTTCATATCGGTTTCATGTCCCTTGTACACAGCCGCCAGTATAACGCGCAGCACAATTGCAATGGCTGCCGATGCTATAATGTATACGGCGTTGTTATCGGACTTTGTTCCTTTGCTGATTGCGGGAGACAGAGAATATGTCCATGCTGCGTAAGCGGCTGC
>JBJEIU010000140.1:0-3149 GCA_051877355.1 Hominilimicola sp. | reverse complement strand
TGGACGAAAGAACAGGTATAGAAAATCCCGAAAAGGTGGATTTATCCCTGATAACCGAAGAAATAATATGTGTGCTTGAAAAGGCGGCGAAGGAACGAGGTATTCAGATTTTTTACAGCAAGACACCGACGTTTATCAGCGGCAACGCAACGCTTATAGGGGAGCTGGTGTATAACCTGCTTGACAACGCAGTGAAATACAATAAGGAAAACGGCAAGATAACAGTATTTGTTGGAGAAACCGCGGATGGCGTGGAGCTTTCTGTAAAGGATACGGGCATAGGAATACCAAAGGAGGATACGGAAAGGATTTTTGAACGCTTTTACCGCGTGGACAAGAGCCACTCAAAGAAGGTCGGCGGTACGGGACTTGGACTTTCAATCGTAAAGCATGTGTGCGCGTGCCATAATGCGAAGATACGCGTCAAGAGCATCGTTGGAAAGGGTACTACCATTTATGTAACCTTTCCTCAGGAAGTGAACAAATTATGAACAAAATGTAAACAGTAATGTTGTTGTATTGACATTAGACGCCATAAGAGATAAAATACGTAGTATGCTACATATTTAGGAGTGTATATATGGAAGACAGGGATGAAATAGGCTTTTATCTGAAAAAAATAAATGATTTTCTTTTGGCGTACGTAAATGCACAGCTGAAAAATCGTGATTTGACCTTTTCGCAGTTTCATATTCTTGCCTATATAATAGAGGGGACAAATATGACCGTTCTGCAAAAGGATATAGAGCAGTATTTCAGATTAAAGCACCCTACCGTTGTGGGACTTCTCAAGCGTATGGAGAAAAAGAATATGATACGCATAGAGGTAAATCCTGAGGACAGACGCGGAAACCGCGTTGTTGCTCTGCCAAAGGGCATAAAGGTTTGTCGTGAAATGACTGAGGGCAGGGTTTATACAGAGGATATTTTGACGCAGAACCTTAATGAAAAGCAGAGAAAAGAGCTTAAGGAGCTGCTCAGGATTATTTATACGGAAACATGTACGGACAATGCCGATGCATGCAAAGAAATTAGGCCTACGGTCTAATTTTTTTGACGGAATGTGTAGCGCACTACGTATTTTTTAAAGGAGGAATTTTATGATTAAGAAGCTTGCGCAGAGCGTAAGGGAATATAAGCGTGATTCAATTCTGACGCCGTTATTCGTTACGTTTGAGGTAATCATGGAGGTAATCATACCATATCTAATGGCTGATTTGATTGATAAGGGTATTGATGCCGGAAATATGAATTATATATTGAAAATGGGTATTGCACTGGCGATTTCCTGCGTCGTATCACTTGTTTTCGGCGCGCTTTCAGGTAAGTTTGCGGCGAGCGCATCGGCAGGCTTTGCCAAAAATCTGAGAAAGGATATATTCTATAATGTGCAGAATTTCTCCTTTTCCAATATTGACAAATTCTCAACGTCAAGTATTATTACGCGATTGACCACAGATGTTACCAATGTGCAGAATGCCTATCAGATGATAATACGTATTGCGGTAAGAGCGCCGCTTATGATGATATTTTCGCTTATCATGGCGTTCAATGTAAATCATAAGCTGTCACTGATATTCCTTGTGGCAATACCTGTTCTGGGCGTAGGACTTTATCTGATTATGACTAATGCCCATCCGATATTTGAGCGGGTGTTCAAGATTTATGATAAGCTGAATAATGTCGTTCAGGAAAATCTGCACGGTATACGTGTTGTAAAATCCTTTGTGCGTGAGGATTACGAAGAGAAGAAGTTCAAAAATGTATCAGGAGAAATATATAGCGATTTCGTGAAGGCAGAAAAGCTGCTTGCTTTTAACTCGCCGCTTATGCAGTTTGCGGCATATGGCTGTATGCTGCTTATATCATGGCTGGGCGCAAAGCTTATTGTTTCGTCAAGCATGACAACGGGCGAACTGACAAGCCTCATAACGTATACAATGCAGATACTGATGAGTCTGATGATGCTGTCTATGATATTTGTAATGATTACAATGGCGAGAGCGTCTGCGGAAAGAATTGAAGAAATACTTTCCGAGGAAAGTGACCTTAAAAATCCCGAAAATCCTATATATGAAATCAATAATGGTGACATATCCTTCAGAAATGTCAACTTCGGATATTCGAAAAAGAAAAGGAAGCTGTGCCTGAAAAATATCAATCTTGAAATCAAGTCCGGTGAAACAATCGGCATAATCGGCGGTACGGGAAGCTCCAAGTCAAGCCTTGTTCAGCTTATTCCGCGTCTGTATGACACTCTTGACGGCGAGGTGCTTGTGGGCGGCAGAAACGTAAAGGAATACGATATAGAAACGCTTCGCGGAGAGGTTGCGATGGTTTTGCAGAAAAACGTGCTGTTCTCAGGTACGATAAAGGAGAATCTCCGCTGGGGCAATGACCATGCCACTGACGAGGAGATGGAAAGAGTATGCCGTCTTGCTCAGGCGGATGAATTTATACAGAACTTCCCCGATAAGTACGATACATATATCGAGCAGGGCGGAAGCAACGTATCGGGCGGACAGAAGCAGAGGCTTTGTATTGCAAGAGCACTTCTGAAACATCCCAAGATACTTATTCTTGACGACAGTACAAGCGCTGTTGATACAAAGACCGACGCAAGTATAAGAAGAGCATTCAGGGAGGAAATCCCTGATACCACAAAGATAATCATTGCGCAGCGTATTTCCTCTGTGGAGGATGCCGACAAGATAGTTGTTATGGACAATGGTGAAATAAACGGTATCGGTACTCATGAGGAGCTACTGAAAACAAACGCTATATATCAGGAGGTATATAATTCACAGGTGAAGGGAGGAAACGGCGATGAATAAAAGAAGCGGAGCACAGAACACAGGCAAAACAATAAAGCGTCTGCTTTCATATATCGGACAGTATAAGTTCAGATTTATAGTTGTGCTTATATGTATAATCCTCAGCGCCGTGGCAAACGTTGCCGGCTCAATGTTTATAAGAACATTGATTGATGATTACATCACGCCGTTGCTTTCCCAGACAAATCCTGTGTTTACGGGACTTTTAAAGGCAATACTGATAATGGGATTTGTATATCTTGTGGGTATACTTGCCACGCTGTTCTATAACAGAATAATGGTATCCATTTCACAGGGTATTCAGAAAACAATACG
>JBJEIU010000139.1:0-3178 GCA_051877355.1 Hominilimicola sp. | reverse complement strand
GAGATAGCCGAAAACTCCTCCTGTGCCGCCGTTTCCTTATCGGTAAGCGTCTGTGCCTTGACATTATTGTCGTTCATCGCAAAGTCCATCATTGCTTTGAAAGAAGGCGACTTCTCACTGTCTGTTTCGTCCTTGTCAAGGTATGCAAATTTATGTATCCGCACAAGGTCAAAGCTATTGCACAGCTTACCGCAGGCGGGGTCTGTCGCGTGATGGCTGTATGCGAATTTATCGTTATATACTATAACCCCTGCGATTGAGTCTGCCGGGATATAGTCATATCTTCCGCTTAAGCTGCTCGGCGCATATACATCCGTTAAAAACGCATTTATTGCCTCCTGTATCGGATACGCGCGGCAGAACGCGCCGACTATGCCGTCCTTTGTCAGCGGGTCGGCTTGCTTTTTCAAAGCGTGGGATACTATCTTTTTCTGTCTTGACGATACGGGATATTCCGATGTATCGTGCCAATCCTTATACCTTGCAAGCACAGCATCCACATCCACAGGATTTCCGTCCCGATGCTTGAACACAAACTCACCGTCAGCGGATGTTGACGCCCAATACATAAGTCTGTGCGGCTGATAGGTCGTATCGTCAAACTGCTCTATTCCGATGTCGGCGGCTATGCGTCTTGCAATAGCCGTGTATTCATCCGCCGTAACAGGACGGGACAGTGGGATTATAAGCCTGAGTCTTGGTCGTTCCGGTGTATGCTTATGCGTTGAGTATATAAGGCAGCGGAAGTCAAAAAACAACTCTATCTGCTCCCAAAAATCATCATCCGCATAATCCGCATCAAGCGTGAGCATACAGCGGTTTACAACGGTGTCCTTCTTTCGGATACCATTTCTTAACTCGCCGCCGACAAAACCACCCACGTCCTTTATATTGTCCTGCTGACCTTTCGGTAGTTTTCTGTATTCCTGCACCGTTTCAGCCGTTCTGATTGTTTCGGAACATCTGCTTACAAATTCATCCCATGAAAACTCCTTAATTTTCCACGCTCTTGAAGTCCTGCTGTTTCCTACGGATATTTTCATAGTTCCATCACCCCGCAGTTCTCGTCAAAATACTTTATCGGTATATTCCACTTTCTTGCCGCACGGATTTCACGCTGCATTCCGCTTGAAATATATTCGCCGAACACCCACATTTCCGTACATCGTTTTAGCATATGCAAGGCAAGCGTCAAGCCTTGTCTGCGTTCGGTTTTAATATTATCGTTGAGGAATTGCGTAAAATATATGTGAGGGCAAAACGGCAGTTTGCCGCACTGCACTGCAAACAGCGAATATCGTCTTGCATTATCTGTATTTTTCTCTATATTTCCGCGATACGGAGATGCTATGTAAACCCACGGAATAAACCGTTCGCCGCGCTTTATAATCTTTTCATCTCTGCGGATTTGAAAGTATGCGCCACTAAATGTCGGGTCGGGATAATGCTCACTGTTTCTGTGCATTTACTCTCCTCCTGTGATACATCTCAATCAAGTCCGTTCTTCCTTTTTTCGTCAGCGTGTACCGCGTATTTTCAAGTTCAGACTCGAACTGAGCCTTTTTCTTGTAAAACGGACAATCCCTGCCGCCAAAGTCATTATTCATTAAACAGGTACAATAACCGTTGGTATTTGCAAAGCAGTCCTTATGCCCGGAACACGGTATTTTTATAACCATATCAATCTCCCCTCTCCTCATAAGCGCATAGCTTCTCGACTGCGACCTTCATCGGCTCAAAGCAGAAAATCTCGTGTATCAGCGTTTCCCTGTCATATTCGGGAAATGCCGCGTGGTTTAAGACCGCATCGCCGTACTTCGTCCGCCTTGTAAGTCTTATCTCTGTTTCCTTTTTACGCTCTGCCGCGCCGATTATTTCTAAAACACAGTATGCTGCCATAATGAAGAACGGCAGTATAAAATACTCACCGCCGATTACGGCATCGCTGCGTATATGTATTGTATATATGACCGCTGCAAGCTCAGACAGTGCGCCGATTATGGCAGCGGTTAAAATTACTTTCTTTTTCATAAACCTTAATCCTTCCTGTAATATTCACACTCATAGCCGTCAGCGCTCAAGGGAATACCGTCCGCCCAATCAGGATTTATGCTCATCAGCATACACATCTCATTAACCGAGCCTTGACCGTCCGGCGCTTCGGCTATTATTTCATCGTGGACATGGAAAACAATATTGTATCCGGCATTTGCGACATTTATCATTGCTGAAGCAAGCAAGTCCCTCGCAATAGCCTGTACGATATTCTCTACCAGCTTACCGCCGAAGGTTTCGAGCCGTTCCCATTTCTTTGACGTGCCGACGCCCATATACGTTATACTGTCGCCGCCGAACCTGTTTGTGCCAATACGCGGCTTTATGTATGACAGTCTGCGTCCGCTCGGCAGGCGTATGAACAATATTCCGCGCTCATACATAAACACAAGCTTGCCGAGTGAAACGATTGTTTTTTCCTTAATTGCCTTCATCGCGGCATTTCCGACCTCTGTCCACAGCTTAACAATATGCGGATTGGCATTTCGCCAGTTATTCACTATGGTTGGCAGTTCCTCTTCCGGAATTCCAAGTTCAACGGCTCCCATGCTTTTTAACGCTCCTACCCCGCCGGCATATCCACATCCGAGCTCGGCCTGTTTGCCTTTTTGACGTAAATGCCCGTTTACTCCATGCTTCTCTACGGGAACACGGAACATACGGCTTGCTGACGCGCAGTAAATATCGCCGCCGTTCCTGAATGTGTCAAGCCTCCACTGCTCACCAGCAAGCCACGATAACACACGCGCCTCAATAGCCGAAAAGTCCGCGACAATAAATCTGTGGTTTGGCTTCGGAATAAGGACGGTGCGGATAAGCTCTGACAGGACATTCGGCACATTACCGAATGCCATATCAAGCATTTCAAAATCTCCGTCCTTTACAATATCCCTTGCAAGCGTCAAATCCGGCAGATGGTTCTGAGGCAGGTTTTGCGGCTGCAGTATGTTCCCCGACCACCTTCCGGTTCTGGAAGCACCGCAGAAACGCATCATTCCGCGCACACGGTTATCCCTGCACACCGAACGCATAACAGCCTCATATTTCTTTACCGATGTTTTCGACATTAACAGCCGCAAATGCAGCATTTCCTGTATATCTCCGTCCGTTTCATCTGCAAGCG
>JBJEIU010000138.1:0-3190 GCA_051877355.1 Hominilimicola sp. | reverse complement strand
AGAGACAGCTCCGTGAAGTAGTTATCCCCGAAATTGACAAGTACCGCTTTGCAAAAATTTGCGCAAATGCAGGAACTGTTGAAACAGGCGCGATTACAAAGGAAAATGCGTATGACGCTTTTCTTAGCGGTACGGAAGCACTTACTGATAACTATGTTCCGCTTGCGGGAGCTGTTGCATATGTATCAAGCGCCTTTTATAAGTTGATTAAGCAGGACACGTCATTTGTAAAGCAGTCGGAAACGGGTCAGGCTATCGCGCTTAAAGGTCAGGTTGGTACGATAGACGGTATTCCGCTTGTTGTGCTGCCGAAGTCATATCTGCCGGCAGGCGTGGACTTCTTTGTTACAAATAAGATTGCAACAACCGCACCAGTGAAGCTGACGGAATATAAAATCCATGACAATCCTCCCGGCATTAACGGCTGGCTTGTCGAGGGTCGTGTATACCATGACGCTTTTGTGCTTGATAACAAGAAAACGGCTATTTATGTACATAAGGCTGGTTCTTCATCAGGTACGGAAATAGAAACTCCGACAACACCGGCAGAAGAAACTCCGGAAACGCCGGCAGAAGGAGAGGATGACTCATGAAGCTGACGAACGGCACTGACACAATCGTATTAACTGATGCAATTCAGATACGCGCGTATCTGTCATCAGGATATACGGAGGTTAAGGAAAAGCCTGTAAGGAAACGGGGTGCTAAAAATGGAGGAAACAAAGCTTAACGAAGCAAGGGAACGGTTAAAGCTATTATTAGGTATCAAGGACAGCGATTCAGATGAATTGTTGTCCTTTTTGATTGAAGATACGGTCAATATGATACTGGGTTATTGCCGGATTGAGGTACTGCCCCGACAGCTTGAAAGCCTTGTCCCGACAATAGCAGCAGACGCATACCGCGCAAAGGGTTACGGACAGACGGCAGCTCCGGAAGTGGTAAAATCCGTTTCCGAGGGCGACCGCTCCGTAACGTATGCGGAAACAAACCCCGATAACGATTTTTTATCGAATTATTATAACCGGCTTAATCCGTTCCGCAGCAGAAAGGGACGTGTTCCCAGTGACATCCAATCCGTTTAAGAGGTTTTACAACAAAGACGTTAAGATTATCAGCATAAAGGAGTCAGGCGCATATACCAAGACACAACAGGTCAAGGAGCTATGCTCATTTAAAGCGGATATACAGCCGTATAACGGCGGACTTGCCGCAAAGGATTACGGGCTTGAGGTTGAGTGTCAGAAGCGTATGTACTGCGATTGTAATGATAATCTGACGGAGGGCAATTATGCCGAAACAGGCGGACAGAGATATAAAATTATCTATGTCGAGAACTGGGACAGCGGCGCAGTTGCTATTTTGCAGGCGGTGAGATCATGAACATTCATTTTGATACAAGTGACGTCATGGATAAGCTGGGGAAAATATCCGAAAACCTTACAATGGGACTTCATAACGCGCTCGGTCAGGCAGGGGAAATTGTCAGAGCAGACGCGGTTATGAATTGTCCTGTCCAGACAGGGCGATTGAGGGGAAGTATCACAAGTAAGGCTGAGGGCAACGGCGCCGTAATCGGCACAAACGTAGAATATGCGCCGTATGTCGAATTTGGAACAGGCTCAAAGGGCGACAAATCCGTTGCGCATACCACGAAAAAGAAGTGGACATATTACAGCGGCGGTCAATTCTTTACTACTTCGGGTCAAGCTCCGCAGCCTTTCCTTGTGCCTGCGCTCAAAAACAACAGCGACAGAATAAAGGCGCTTATCAGACAGGCGGTGATGAGATGATTGACGTAAACGCAGAAGCGGAGAAAACGCTTTTAAACCTCGACTGTAAGGTTGAGTATTACTATCCTGAAAAATTCAATGATTTACCTGTTGTCAGCTTTTATAACCTTACGGAGAAACCTGATTTTTCTTCAGATAATGAGGAGGATATTCAGAGCGGTACAGTTGTGGTTGATGTGTGGGCGGACAATCCGCAAGATTGCGGAAATATCGGTCTGCAGGTCAACAGGCTTATGAAATCTGATGGCTGGGAACGTGAATTTTCACGGGATATAGAACCAAACGGCGGTGTATATCACCGCACAATGAGATTTACCAAATATTTTATTTTAGAGGAGGAATGAATTTATGGCAGAAGCGATTAAAAAGAAACCATTACCAACAATCGGTGTAGACCGCTACACCTTTTTTGAACTGAAAAGCGATACCGAGGAGGGGGCGGAGTACGGCACTCCGTATAACCTCAAGGGTACCGTAGAGATTGCACCGACAGACAGTGGCGGCTCTGATGTATTTGACGCTGATAACGGTGCATACGAAACATCAAGCTATATCGAAAAGCTTGGACATGACATCACTAATGCGGATATTCCGCCGGAGGTAGATGCAATGTGGCGCGGACTGGAACGCAAGAACGGTCTTGTTGAGGTCAGCAGCGACCTTAAGACGGTGTATTTCGGTGTTGCGTGGAGAATTCTTAAGTCTGACGGTACTTACCGTTATGTCAGATACTACAAGGGTTCATACAGTTTTGCGTCAAATGTGGGCGGTAAGACCAAGCCGTCAAGCGGCTCTATCGACAAGCAGACAGCAAAGGCTACATATACAGCTGTACAGCGTGATTTTGACAACAATTATTACGCGTACTTTGACGAGAGCGACCTGCCGGAGGGCATTACAAAGGAAACGCTTGAAGAAAAGTGGTTCACGGATATGAACTGGTATCCGGGTGAAGCAGAGCCGGCAGCCTAAAGAAAGTATATAGGAGGGACACTAAAATTTAGTGTCCCTATAATTTTGATTTTATGGAGGAGATATTATGCAGCATACATTAACATTTACGGTGGATAAAAAGAAATACGTGTCAAAGCCGTTCGACTTTGAGGCTATGTGTATCATTAATGACGCGCACAATGACGAAAACAAGAAAGGCCCTCTTAATATATGCCGTGATGCGGTAGATTATCTGTTCGAGGGTACGGAGGCAACACAGGACGTTATCAATTCCCTTGATACAGGTGTGCGTTCAAAAATGTGTATCACATTATGGGGCTTTTATTTGGACGCGCTTACATCAAAAAACGAGTAAAGGGCAATGGCTCTGTCAATAAACCTCTGCGTACACTATACGCGGATTTATTCCAAAAAAGGGGTTTATTGCCTGATACTCTTATGAA
>JBJEIU010000137.1:0-3191 GCA_051877355.1 Hominilimicola sp. | reverse complement strand
ATTCTGGATTGTACTTCCGATTGTCCCGTTATATGTATGGGTTTCCGTTCCGCCTACGGCTACACTCGAATCCCATGATGAAAGAATATTCTTCTGTGTAACTGTCCTCATTGCCGCTTTTTCAGCGTCTGTAAAGTTAGTCAGAAAGCCCGCTTCCTTATCATACGCGTTGATACCGTCAACTACGTTGCCGTCCGCGTCATAACTCGTTCTCAGATGTGCTGCGTCGGGCGCGTTGCCGTTTTCCCACGCAATTGTTTCCGCGCTGGAATTAAGCCACTGGCGAAGCGTACTGTCGCCCCAGTAGTGAGAACCGTAGCTGTCACGGTCAGTATCACCGCGCGCATATGAGCCTGCGTCATTTGTCTGCGCCGCCGAGAATGATTTCATTGTCAGAATTTCGTCTGACATCATCAGCGGCAGATAACCTGCCTTATATGTCGAAGAAAAGGCGGTCGGGTCCGCGTTGCCGTAGGCGTCAACCTTCTGGAAGCCAACGCAGCGCCACAAAACAGGCGAGCCGTTATATTCACCCATCTGCACATAGTCGCCAAGCTGTATGGAAGATGACGCGGTCGCTGCGCTTGCGGAAATTTGCGGCACGACAAAAAGAGACGCTATCATGCTCAGCGCCAACGCAATTGAAATGCCGCGCGCACTCCGTTTTCTCGTCCTTTTCTTAAAAAATTTTTTTCTATTCATGACAAATCCTCCTTTCTTTTTATACATAGCAATTTATATTAAGTTTGTCATAATAGACTGTGTTGTGTGTAAATTCTGCACGTTAAAACATGCAGTTTTTGGCTTAGGTATCACGTTTTTCCATTTTTACTAAAAGTATACTTTTAGTAAAAAAAATTTGTAATAAAAATGTAATTTATTATTGACAAACAAATAATGCTGTGCTATACTTTTTTTAGTAAAACTATACTATAAAATTTTTGGAATTTTACATTTTCTTACTTTTACTAAACCTATACTTTTAGTAAAAATTGACATTTTCTTCCGGCTTTTTCGGCGTATGCCGTTATTTTTTTGCATAAAAATAAAAACGGCTTAAACTTCGCGTTTAAACCGTTTTTTAACCTTTATTCAATTCCCTGCTATGTTAAAGCAGCTTGTCACGGTACCTTTTGTACTCTGCCACCTCTACTACTGCATGGGGCATATTTGTCTTTTTCCAAAGCTGCGGGTCAAACGCGTCCTCTTTGAATTTCGACTCAAACACCTTCGCGTTGCCCTCTGAACCAAACAATATTACTTTCTTGTCAAAGGTTGCAAGACCCTCAACCTCTGTCGGTCTGCCAACACCTGTGAACACCGCCAGCTTTACGCGGAAGAAATACTTCAGGTCTACCGAATAAAATCCCCTGTTAAACGGCACAGGCTCCACATCCGTAAAGCTAACTAAGTACACATAAGTATTACTCATTTACCATTCCCAAAATATTTTAAGCATAGGATTTCCTGTTTCTTCGTTGATTTCTCCAAATTCAATGCGCTCTACAAGATAATCTATAATCTCTCTGTCTATGCACTTTGTTTCAAGAAAATTCACCAATGCTTTTTTTACATTTTTGTGATTTTGTGTATCGGCTTTTTTATTAAGCTGTTTTTCGATTTCAGCAATACGTTTGTCAATTTCATATATTCTCTCAATGAATCCTTTATTATAATTCAGATATCCTTCGACTGATATAATGTCATTAAGACGGTCATTATAAAGATTTTTTTGATTATTTGAAATTTTTTCTTGTTCCTTTTTCAAATTTGATAATTCAGCTTCAAGCAAGACATGTTTATCATCGCTTTTGTTTAAAAGTTCTGCTATAAATTCATCATCCAGATTATCAACTGCCATATCCTTAAACTTTTCAATAAGCTTTATCTGTAACGCCTCCAAAATATAATCTATTCTTATATTCGGAGTAGGACATCTGTCCTTAGCTGCATAAGAGTACTTATCCCTGCATCTCAGATAACCTACATGACCTGCTTTTGATGATACACCATGATTTTTCTGCATTGGCTTACCGCAGTAGTGACAAAACACTTTACCTGATAAAATATGTACCTTGCCCGTTCCACACGCTTTTCTGCGTTTGGATAAACGCAGTTGCGTTTCCTCAAACACCTCACGGCTTATGATAGGCTCGTGCATATTCCTTATAATAATTCTTTCTTCACAATCAACCTTTTTTAAAACCGTTGACTTATAACTTACTTTTTCTACTGTGTGCTGAACAACATCACCGCAATAAACCTGATTGTTTAATATATCTCCTATTGTTGTTGTACTCCAACGCCCGCTTTCTTCCGGACTATACATATAGGTTTTTCTTAAACCATCAAGCTCCTGCTGTTTTCGTGGGTTGGGAATTCCCTTGTCATTAAGCATACGGCTTATTTTTGCCGCCCCGTAACCTTCACTGTGCCATTCAAAAATCTGTTTTACGATAGGAGCAGTGTTTGGATTTATGATAAGATGATTTTTATTATTCTTATCCTTTGAATATCCATATGGTGGGAATGATGCAAGAAATTCACCCTTCTCCATTTTGTGCTTGAAAACGGCTCTTATATTGTCCGATAAATCCTCAAGATACCATTCATTGATAAGACTGTTTATCTGACGCGATTTTTTATTACCTTTGATTTCGGTATCAGCATTGTCAATAAGACTGACAAATCTTATACCCCATTCAGCAAAACGACCATGTATATACTGCTCAACAACCTCCATATTCCTGCTGAAACGCGACTGACTTTTGCATAGAATAATATCAAACTTTTTTTGCGATGCGTCATTTATCATTCTGTTAAATTCAGGACGCTTATTATCAGCACCCGAATATGCTCCGCTGTAATCTTCATCACAATAAATATTATAAATCTGCCACCCGCGGTCTGCTGCATAATTAAAGAGCATTGATTTTTGATTTTGAATTGACTCACTATCACGCTCCCCGCTGTCTAAATCTTCCTTTGATAGACGTACATAAATAGCTACTGTATTTTTCATAATGTATAATCCTCCTTTTATAGAGGACTTCACATTCATTATCATATACAATAATAACATATCATGTATGATAATGCAAAAATAAAGTCCTATTTTTGAATTTTGTTGTTTATAATATCAAATACTGCCTTTTTTATCTTCTCACGGCTTTCGTTGGACAGTATGTCGA
>JBJEIU010000136.1:0-3201 GCA_051877355.1 Hominilimicola sp. | reverse complement strand
TGGCTCCTGTTATAAATGGCGTCGAGGGTGAAAAATGCGAGGCTGTAAGCGTTAGGGAAAACAGCTATATTGATATTGAGCTTAATAGACCCGATGCAGTTACTCTGCCGGACGGCAGTACTGCTGAATACATTTCCGGCGATGTTTCCTGCGGAGACCTTGACGGCGACGGTGAATATGAAGTTATCGTAAAATGGATTACAGGTATAAGTTCCAGCGGTATGTATTATGGCGGATTTAACGGCCCTGTGCTGCTTGATGCATATAAGCTTGACGGCACAAGATTGTGGAAGCAGCCGATAAATCTTGGCGTAAATGTTTATACCGATGAACACAATACGCAGTTTCTTGTATATGATTTTGACGGCGATGGTCATGCGGAAATAACCTGCCAGACCTCGGCTGGTTCGATGGACGCATTTGGGGAATATGTAAGCACAGTAAGCGCGGATGAAAATGTACAGGCAATAGATAATAATACAGATTACAGAGATACCGATGGGCGCACCTGCACTGCGCCGGAGCTTTTTACCGTATTTGATGGTAAGGACGGCAGTGTGATTGACACAATTTATTATCCTATAAATATATGCTCGTCGAGTGTATGGGGCGATGACATTGGTAACCGTTCAACGCGTTTTCTTGCAGACGTTTCATATCTTGACGGTGAAAAGCCCTACGCAGTGTATTGGCGAGGATATTATACTCAGAAAAATGATCCGACCATAGGCAGAACGGGAGTGTTCGGCGCAAGCTTTGACGGTGAAAGATTAAATGTAAAATATGTATTTGACACATATGATGTGGAAAACAGCATATATGCGGACGGATATGTGGGTATTCCTGCATACACCGCAGGAAACGAAAAATATATAGGTCAGGGCAACCATAATATGACCACTGCAGATGTTGACAATGACGGCAAGGACGAATTCATAAGCGGCGCACTGTGTTTTGAGGTGAATGATGAAGATAAGCTTATGCCGAAATGGTGCTCTTTCCGCGGTCACGGCGATGCGCTTCATATCGGCGATTATGACCCGACTCATCCCGGCTTTGAATACTTTTCGGTTCACGAAGGAGGCAATACTACAGTAGTATTGCCTGACGGCATACAAAAAACTCTTGATTATGGAATGACACTTTATGACGCAGCCACGGGCGAGGAATTATTTCACGTCAGCGCAGGCAGCGATACAGGCAGCGGACTAATGTTAAACTCAGGTCAGGGCGGTTATTTTCAGATGAGCGTGTCAACGGGTGTAGGAACATATATCGGCGAGGGCAACGGCATATATACAAAGGCAGATGTTGATGCAGATAGAAAATTCCGCGTATTCTGGGACGGTGACTTATATGATGAGGCGGTTGCCAATACGAATATTACAGCATGGGACGGCAGCGGATATGCAAATATATTCACGGCGGAGGATTGTGTTGGGATAAATCCCGGGGGTCATGCTCCTGTTTTGCAGGCGGACTTGTTTGGTGACTGGCGCGAGGAGCTTATTTATCCTACCGAGGACTACAGCAGACTAAGAGTATTCTCCACAACAATACCAACCAACTACAAAATCAAAACACTTATGCACGATCCCGTGTACCGCAGCGGCGTAGCGGCAGAGCAGACAGCAACCAATTTACCGCCGCACGTAGGTTTTTATATGGGCAAGGAGCTGTTTGACGAGGAAATACCCGAAATAAAAATTACATCAGCTCCTGACAGAACTATCTATGCACCGGGCGAGGCTCTTAACACCAAGGGGCTTGCCGTTATGGCGCTTTATGAAAACGGCAGCATGGAGGCGATTTCCGATTATGAGGTGTCAGGTTATGCCCCGGATAAAATCGGTGAACAGAGCGTTACGGTTACATATATGGAAAAAACTGCCTCGTTTACAGTTTATGTCGAGGAGATAACAGGAATATTTATAAGCCGCCTTCCAGACAATACTGTCAATTATAGCGGCGCACCGCTTAACACAGATGGACTTGTTGTAAGCGCGCAATACAGCGGCGGCTTTACAGAGGCTCTTTTGCCGAGCGACTATACAATAGAATATTCTCCCGAAATTGGTGAACAAACCGTTACGGTTACACATATGGAAAAAACTGCAGAATTTAAGGTGACTGTTATCGAGCCGGACATAGGTATTCTGAACAGGACATATTTTACGGACAGTATTGAAAGCTCAACTGTGATGCTTCCGATAGGAAGCTGCGGCGGCAGTTTCACGATAGAGCATACAGTAAGGATTAATTCAATGCCTGCCGACTGCGGAGACGGCAAAAGTGACACAGACGGATTTTTTGTAAGATTTATGAGTATTAACAGTTCTAAAACGCCTATGAAAACCGGCGGCGGCTGGTATCTGAAAAAATCAGGTGAGACTCTGATTCTGAATTGGAAGGGTACAGGTACATCCGGATACAGCACAATAGGAAATCTGGAGGTTGGTAAAACGTATAAATTTAAATACGATTTTATCAATATATGTACGGGAAGCAACACGGAGGAAAGCGCTGAAGAGGATTTGGCGTCTGCGACGCTCACTGTTACCGATGCGGACGGACAGACAGTCGGTACGGTCTCCGGACTGCCTCTGAGGAATTTTTCGGAAAAAAAGGGAAACACCTTACCCATAAATGCAGTGCAGATTTACAATCGTGCCAATACAAATTCAAACGCAAGTGTGACCTTTGGGAACGCTGTTTTATACGGTGCTTCAGGCGAAATAACAAGCATCAGCGGCAATGATATTACCGCAAATATTACAGGACTTTTGCCCGGAATGAGACTTATAGCGGCAAAATATAACGGTGGTGTGCTGACAGACGTTGAGATATTCAACCCCGAAGGAGCGGATAGTCAGACCGGAACAGATGAAGATATTACTTATCTTAAACTCGGCGAACAGACTATCACTGCATCATTTGCTCCGGACAAAGTCTTTCTGTGGAACGGTATGATGTCACTGTGCGGGGTAAAAACGGGAAATGCAAATTGATGAATATCAAAAAATTATTTCAGAAGGGAAATTTGTTATGAAGAAAAGGTTAATAAGTGTGTTGCTCACAGCAGTAATTGTATTGACCGTAATATCTGTGGCTTCTTCAAGTTTTGTGTAAAATCAAAATGATGCAGAAAATTTAAATATTTGAGTGGACGGAATTTAATTCCGTCCGCTTTTACGTTATCAG
>JBJEIU010000135.1:0-3206 GCA_051877355.1 Hominilimicola sp. | reverse complement strand
AGTACGGACTTTGACACCTCGGACAAACTGTATTTTGAGCCGCTTACCGAGGAGGATGTTTACAATATCATACTTCTTGAAAAGCCTGACGGCGTTATATTGCAGTTCGGCGGTCAGACGGCTATCAAGCTGGCAAACTTCCTTGACCAGATGAATGTACCTGTGCTTGGCACACAGCCAAAGTACATTGACGAAGCTGAGGACAGAGAAAAATTTGACGAAATGCTTGAAAAGCTTGACATCAAGCGTCCTAAGGGTAAGGCTGTATGGAGCGTCAAGGAGGGTGTTGAGGAAGCAAACAAGCTTGAATATCCGCTGCTTGTCCGTCCTTCATACGTGCTTGGCGGTCAGGGTATGGAAATTACAAGAAATGAAATTGACCTTGTAAGATACCTTACAGACGCATTTATAAAGGACAAGAAGAACCCGGTTCTTATAGACCGTTACCTTGGCGGACGTGAGCTTGAGGTTGACGCAATCTGCGACGGCACTGATGTGCTTATCCCCGGTATCATGGAACATTTGGAAAGAGCCGGCGTGCACAGCGGTGACTCAATTTCAATATATCCTCCGCAGAATGTACCGCAGCACATCATTGACAAGATTGTTGACGTTACCTACAGAATTGCGCTTGAGCTTAACGTTATCGGTATGATTAACATTCAGTTTATCGAATTCCGCGATGAGCTTTACATTATTGAGGTTAACCCCCGTTCGAGCCGTACAGTGCCTTATATAACAAAGGTTACAAACGTGCCTGTAATTGACATTGCAACGAACATCATGCTTGGCAAGACACTTAAGGAAATGGGTTATTCAACAGGTATTGCTCCGCAGACAAACACTGTCGCAATCAAGGTTCCTGTATTCTCAACGGAAAAGCTTCCTCAGGTTGAGGTAAGCCTTGGTCCCGAAATGCGTTCAACCGGTGAGGTTCTGGGCGTCGGTCACGACTTCCACGAGGCAATGTACAAGGGCTTTACAGCCGCAGGAACAACAATTCCAAAGGCAGGCTCAACAATACTTGTTACAGTGCGTGACCTTGACAAGGAAAACTTCCTGCCTATCGCGAAGAAATTTGCAGAGCTTGGCTGCAAGTTTATCGCAACAACAGGAACAGCAAAGCTGCTTGAAGAAAACAACATTTCCGTACAGGTTGCAAAGAAGATTTCAGAGGGCGTTCCGAATGTACTTGACGTCATCAGAAGCGGTATGATTGACCTTATAATTGACATTCCTAAGAAAGGTAATGACATTCATTCAGACGGTTTCAAGATAAGACGTACAGCGATTGAGTGTGACGTATCTATAATGACAAGCCTTGACACAGTAAAGGCGCTTGTGGACGTTATGGAGCATCAGTATACACCTGATACCGTAGACGTTATCTCACTTTCAGAAATAAAATAATCCAAAGGGGACACTAAAATTTAGTGTCCCCTTTTTATAAAAAACTCAGAGGATTAATTTCCTCTGAGTTTTCAATTATTGCAAAATTGACAAATCATTTGCCTCGCAAAAGTTGCTTATACCATACAGCACAAGCACCTCATCATATTTATTTTCTTCTGTAAGCTCTGATACGTTGTCAAAATAATACCTCAAATCCACCATATCAATCTGCGAGCAGTTTTCAGCCATGAACGGCACAAAGCAGTGCGCATAGGAGTCCTTTATGACAAGCACTCTTTTCCCCTGCGTATTGTCATTATTGATTATTCTTTCAAATCCGTGGTTTCCGTCAAGGAATACGGGGTATTTATCCATTTCGTCAAGATGTTCTTTGAAAAACATGGTATCATATACCTGACCATCATCTATGGAAACAGCGACATTTATCGGATATTCCCACGTTTCGATTGTGTCAGGTTTTTCATTCCACAACGCGCTCTTTGTGTATGTTGTGCCAAAAAATCCGTCTGCGCTTTCTATTGTGTACTCTTCTTTCGGTCGTACCGGCAGCTCCTCACTTTCAGCCCATGCTTTATATGCAAGATACGCGCCCTCGCTTGTCCAGTGGTGATCGGTTTTATAGTATAACTGAACATCATTCTTTTTGCCTTTGAACATGTCAATCAAATCTATATATTCCACGCCGTCAAGATTTTTATATATGTCGGAGTAAATAATATCTCCGTCATTATATCCCCTGTGATTTTCGGAAAGCTTATCGGACATTATATAGCCCGCCGACGGCACGGCAATCAGCTTTGTTTCAATTCCTGTCTTTGCAGCAAACTCATTGACCGCCGTTATATTGGCATTCAGTTTGTCCGCATCACATTTTACGGGCGTGTTTAACAGGTAGCCGTCCTTTCCCCTATAAACTCCCTTTGAGCCGTTTCTGCCAGTATAGAGCATATAATAGGAATCTGCTGCCGCGAAAAAGTTTCTTGCAGGAAAATGGTCGGAAATGTAGTTTTCAAAGTCACTCTCCCACTTTCCGTCGGTTATTTTTTCAATACTGAATTTCGGAAATTTGGCAAGAGTTCTTTTTTCATTCACCGAAATTTTCTGCTTCGGCAAAAATGCCGTTCCAAGCGCCATCATGCCTATAAATCCACAGAACAGGGCGGTAATTATTATATCACGTTTCTTAGCCATTCAACTACCCCCTAAAATCTAAAATACAAAAACGGGTTATAGCTCTGATTTACAAGCGACGCAGTACAAAGCAAGAGTACAACCGCACAAAACACAATTTCAAGCGCCGCGGTAATTTTTCTGTCCCTTATTTTCAGATAAAGATTTTTCCACACAGGCATCGACGCCAAGGCAGCAGCAAGCATGAGCGGAAGATATGACAATATCATACTTGCGGCGTCTGAGCCGATTATTCCGTTTTTCAGTGTGAACATATAGCCAAGGTACTGTATGAGCTGCGAAAAATCCTCAAAATAGAAGATTGTCCAGCCTACCAGTATCAGAAACATCGCATATACATGCTGTAAAAATGACGGCAGCTTTTCCAGATATTTACCGTAAACATACTTTTCAAGCACAAGTATTACAAAATAATAAATTCCCCATGCGATAAAGTTGAAGTTTGCCCCGTGCCACAGACCAGTCAGCGCCCATACAACAAACAGATTGAATATAACCCTCGGCAGCTTTCTTCTGTTGCCGCCAAGTGGGATATATACGTAATCGCGGAACCAGGAGCTGAGTGAGATATGCCATCTGCGCCAAAAATCCGTTATACTCTT
>JBJEIU010000134.1:0-3218 GCA_051877355.1 Hominilimicola sp. | reverse complement strand
ATATATTCATTTTATCATATGGGAATTGATTTGTCACTAATTTTTTTGTATAAACAGAAAAACAGAGCTGCATATGCAGCTCTGTAGTTAACTGTAAATTATTTTGCCGTAAGCATTCTGTTTACTGCTGAAATCAATGCGTATACAGATGCGGTGTTGATGTTCGCGTCAACGCCCGCGCCCCAGTACGTATTGTCACCGCTCTTGATTGCGATGTAGGTTGCCGCCTTTGAGTTTGAGGAACGCGCAAGCGCGTGTTCGGTGTAGTTGCTGATTTCAAAGTCGGTTTTAAGGTAGGCTCTCAGACCGTTGCAAAGAGCGTCAAGCGGACCGTTGCCCTTGCCCTCAATGGAAGAAACCTTGCCGCCCTGCTCAATGGTTGCAGAAAGAACGGTGCTGTCGTCCTCCTCCGATGAACGGTAGAAGCGTGTCTTAATCGGTTCTGCTACATTCACATATATGTCTTTGAATGCCTGATGTATTTCGTGATTTGTAAGCACGGTCTGCTTTTCGTCCGACATATCGTTTATAACAGCCGAGAACTCAACAAGCATAGGCTTTGGAAGCGTGTATCCGTATTTGTTTTCCATTATGTAGCTTACGCCGCCCTTGCCGGACTGGCTGTTGATAAGAATTGGCTCGTATTTTCTGCCGATGTCCGTGGGGTCGATTGTAAGATAGGGGTTTGCCCATTTGTTTTCGGGGCTTTCGCCGAATAAGTCCATGCTTTTCTTGATAGCGTCCTGATGTGAGCCTGAAAAGGCAACGTATGCCATTTCGCCTGCGTATGGGTGTCTTGGGTGAATGGGCAGACGGTTGTACTTTTCGTATACCTCAATAATCTCGTCAATGTTGTCAATATTAAGCTCGGGATTAATGCCTTGACAGAACATATTAAGAGCGACTGTTATAATGTCCGTGTTACCTGTTCTTTCACCGTTGCCGAATATAGTACCCTCAACTCTGTCCGCGCCTGCAAGTAAGCCAAGCTCGCTTGAGCCTACGCCTGTGCCGCGGTCGTTATGCGCGTGCAGGCTGATTATAAGATTTTCGCGGTTCTTAAGATGCTTACACATATATTCAATCTGGTCAGCGTATACATTTGCAGTCGCAACCTCAATTGTGGATGGAAGATTAACAATAACCTTGTTGTCGGGTGACGGTTCAAGAACGTCAAGCACTGCGTTTGTAACCTCTGCCGCATAGTCCATTTCGGTACAGGTAAAGCTTTCGGGAGAATATTCATATCTGATATGTCCGTCAAGCTGACCTGATACAAGGCTCTTTACAAGCTTTGCGCCGTCAACGGCAAGCTGCTTGATTTCCTCCTTGTTCTTGCGGAACACAACCTCGCGCTGAAGTGTCGAGGTGGAGTTGTACAGGTGGATAATGGCATTTTTCGCGCCCTTTAATGCCTCAACAGTTTTCTTTATTATATGCTCGCGCGCCTGAGTAAGCACCTGAATCGAAACATCATCGGGAATGATGTCCTCGTCAATCAGACGGCGGACAAATTCAAATTCTGTATTCGACGCGGCAGGGAAGCCCACCTCAATTTCCTTGAATCCAAGATTTACAAGGAATTTGAAGAATTCAATTTTTTCATCGGTAGTCATGGGTGAATAAAGCGCCTGATTACCGTCGCGCAGGTCAACGCTGCACCATATGGGAGCCTTTGTTATTTCGTTGTTGGGCCACTGGCGGTCCTCCAGCGGAACGGGATGATACATTTTCTGATATTTCTTATAATTCATAATACAACAACCTCTCTTTCAGACATAATTTAACTAAAAAAGCTGAGTCACAATGTGACCCAGCTAAAATTCTGATACAATTCAGTACAGAAAAACTAAACTGAAGACCACATTGTCGTTTCAGCTTAGGAGTAGGAGGTTATTCAAATTTGTCGCTGTAAAGTTACGCATAATCTTATACCTCTTTCTATACTATATTGGTATTCTACAATAAAATTCACAATATGTCAATATTTTTTTGAAAATTTTTTAGAATTTCTCATATGAGTAATTATTTGGTAATTTCAACGGTTCTTGTATCGCCGTCCCAGTCAACCTGAACGTCAAATGCCTCCATTACAAATCTGAGCGGAACCATAGTTCTGCCGTTCTTTATCGTGGCGCGCATTTCAAGTGCTGTTTCCTCTCCGTCAAGAAGCGCAATATCGCTGTCAATGAACAGCTTCATGTCGCGTCCGTCCTTTTTTATTTCAACGGTCTGATTTTTGCCGTCCCATGTCACGTCCGCGTTAAGAGCCTCGCTGACGCCTCGTATCGGTATAAGAGTGTATGTTTCACCGTTTACTGTTTCAAGCAGGGGATACTGGTCATCAAAGGCAAGCAGCGAACCGTTTATGCGCACCTTTGCACCTATGTAATCAATATCGTTGTGGTAATAGCGAAGCACATGCTCTATGTACTGCGCGTCACCATATTTTTCATAGGGCCAGTTTGTGGCATATTGGGCGGCATTTGCGCGCTCTGAAAGCCAGTCATCGCCCTTTGCGGCAATTATTCTGTCAAGAACTGTCTGTCCGAAATTATAAGCCTGTATCATCTTCATGTAGTCGCAGTCATATCGTATAAGTGACTGTGAAATCAGATATGCCGCGAACGGTACTGCCTTTGTTTCATCAAGCCTGTCCTGTAATGTCCATCTTTCGCCTGTGGTTTCCTCGCCAAACTTTGCAAAGGCTTCGCCAAGGGTATTTTCTATCTGCATAATGCCCCACGCAGGATATTCCGAGCCGTCCTCGCGGTAGCTGAGGTTTCGTCCCGAGGACTCCTGCATACATATTGCTGCAAGCAGGTTGGGGTCAACGCCGTATTGGTCGCCAGCCTGCTCGAAAAGCGAGGAATATGATTTCACAGCCGAATTAAGTTGCGCTGTGCCTATTTCAATTCCCTCCATGCTTGTGCCCTTGTGGTCGGGAATTGCGCCAGAAGCAAAGGCTGTATATGTACTCATCAATATTGATGCGGCAAGAATTATGCCTGTTATTTTTTTCACGGTTAACTCCTTTCTGCGGATGTTATTTATCGTGTCCGCTCCAAAGATTTTTCTTCAGTTCTTCTGTCAGTTCATCGTCCGACAGGGTTCTTCTCTGGGTATTTTCAAGGTATATCTTACGTTCCGTTTCGGGTATGCAGTAGTTCTTGTACCATGCGAAGAAATCAGGTCCGTCCGAAATCATTCTTATGTAT
>JBJEIU010000133.1:0-3219 GCA_051877355.1 Hominilimicola sp. | reverse complement strand
CGATATTGAAACAACTGAAAGCAACGGTGCAGTCGCTAAAGTTGATTTTGATAAATTGGGCTGCTATAAAAATATGCCGGAGAATATAAAAAATAATATCCGGCAGGAAATTACAAAAAATCAGGAACAAATTAAGGAAAAGCTGATGCTTGAGCTTGAATTGCTCGGCATATAGCTTTTTTATTTTACAGAAAGGATTTGATTATATGAAAAAGATTGATGAAATGAAAGCTAAGTTAGGCACGCTGAAAACAGACGTGCAGGCGCTTCTTGACGACAATAAGGTTAAAGAAGCTCAGGACAAGATGAAAGAGGTCAGAGATTTGCAGGCGGCAATCGAACTCCAGCAGGAGATTGAAGACATGGCGAAAGATGATATGCAGGGCAGAGCGAAAGAAACTCAGACAAAAGAAGCTAAGGACAAGACAAAGGAAAATGCGAATATTATCCGTGCCATGATTAAGAAGGTCACAGGCGGAAAACTGACAGACGCAGAAAATGAACTGCTGCTGCCTACAGTGTCACAGCCTGAGGGCGCAAACGGCGAAGGATACATACTGCCGCAGGATATTCAGACTAAAATCCACGAAAAGATGAGAGAATTTAAGTCTTTGCGTGGGGTTTTGGGATATATCCCTGCCGGTGCTCTTACAGGTTCATTCCCTACTGAAGCTTTTGATACAGTGTCAGAATTGGTGGATTTCGCGGACGGTACAGATGGAGAAGATGAAAAAGACATCAAGTTCAAGAACATAACATTCAGTCTGAAAGAAAAGGCTGCATTTATTAAACTGTCTAATACCCTGTTGTCTATGTCAGATAATGACCTGATTGACTACGTTGTAAGAATATTTGCAAAGAAAGCGGTTGTGACAGAAAACAAAATGTCGATAGCCGTTTTGAAAACGGACAAAACTGCAAAAGCACTAACTTCATGGCGCGCTTTGAAATCTTCAATCAATAAAGACCTTGACCCGGCTGTACTTAACGGCACAGTCATTGTTACAAATCAGGATGGATTTGACTTTCTTGACAGTCAGCTCGATGCCACAGGCAGACCTATTTTACAGCCAAATCCGGCAAAGCCTACTGAGATGCTTTTTAAAGGGTATCCGATTGAAGCGTTCTCAAACGCAATGATTCCGTCAGTAGATGGAAAAGCACCTATATTTTACGGAAATCTCTCCGAGGCGGCAAAGATTGTTGATTGGAAAGGACAGGTAGCATTTAAGGCTTCAAGTGAAGCTGGTTTCTGGTCTAACACGACAGTCGCAAGAATGATTGAATTTGTTGATGTGGTGCAGAGCGACAGCAGTGACAAGTGCTATATCTACGGCGAAATCGACACTACGATGCCGCCGGTTGATAATTCATCAACAGCTACAGAAGAACCAACAGAATAATCTGCTAATTAATGTGTGAGGTGTGCTATGGATATTAGTGAAATGAAAAAATATTTGCGTATAGATTATAACGGTGAGGATGACCAGATTGCGGATTTTATTTCAGCGGCGGAAGAATATCTGCTTAATGCCGGAGTAAAAAAGAAAGAGGACAGCTCATTGTATAATTTAGCCGTAAAGCTGCTTGTCTCAAACTGGTACAGCAACAGAATACCCATAGGCACCGTAACGCAGCCTATGGAGTATTCACTCAGCCGAATTCTCTTACAATTATCGTTGGGGGATGAAGAAGATGATTAATCCGGGTAAATTTAATAAGCAGATTGAGATAGGTATCGTTACAGATGGGATAAAGCCCGAGACAGGCAGAGATGAAGGAAGGAGCTTTGAGCCTATCCGTACTGTGTGGGCAGGCGTCAGTCATGTAAAAAGCACGGAACGCTTTCAGGCGGCGGCTGTAGGAGCTGAAAAGACTGTTACTTTTACATTTCGTTATCAGCCTGATTTGGTTATTACGGAAGATAATTCTATAAAATATAACGGTCTGATATACGACATAAAATCAGTAAGCGACCCGCTTGAAGCGCATGAAACTTTAATTGTTACCGGGGAGGCGGTATAAATGGCGAATTACGGTGTAGAATATGACGGATTTTCCGCACTGGCAATGAAAATTGAAAGCTTGGGTGTATCAATGGACGAAATTGCAAACAAAGTTCTTGATGAAGTTGCACCTTTAGCTGTCAGTGCCTTTAAGCCTCATGTACCTTATGACAGCAAAGAAAAGGACAGTGTTCATGCCCGGAATAATGTAAATGTCAGCGCTACAAAATCAGGAAAAAACGGCAGATATAAACTTGTCGGAGTTTTCACCAACAACGGAGCATCCGTTGATTGGAGTATAGGTAAATATTTATTTTACGTTGAAAACGGCACAAGTAAAATGCCGGCAAAACCTTTTATGAAGGCTGCCGAAGCGGCGGTAAAATCCGTTGTTGAACCTAAGATGAAATCAGCTATTGAAGCAGAAATAAAATCAAGATTGGAGGGATAAGATGCAGGACGTGTTATTATTAGCGTATAAGGCGCTGAAATCATCCGGGATTGTTGTAAAAAATATCAAGGGCATATACAACAATCCGAGGGCACCGGATAAGGACAGAAATATTTTTCCGAGGCTGACAATGTTTGAAATGTTGAATAACGACTCTGAATATGCTGACGATAAAGCCATCATGAATGATGTGTGGATTCGCATTGATATATGGAGTGATAAAAACAACTTATTTGAGCTTTCCAAGATGGTAAAGTCAGCATTGGAAGAAAACTTTGAGATGTGCAGAGTTGAACTGCAAAGTGATATGTATGAGAGTGACACAAATATATATCACAAGCCTATAAATGTAAAAATTAAAATGGAGGTATAAATGATGAAGAAAATAAGAGTTGGTTTAAGAGGCTTTCGCGTAGCCGAACTGACAGAGGATTTAAGCACGTCCATGACAGAAGATGGCGTAGCTAAGGTTACTTATGGTAAAATAAAGAAGCTGAAAGATATTCAGAACGTAGATTTGACGATGCGCACCCAGACAGCTGATATAGATGCAGACGATGAAACCGACACAATATATCAGTGTACAGGCTGTGACGGTAAGGTTCAGAGAACGATGTTTACACCCGAAGAGCTGGCAATGCTGCTTGATGAAACTATACTCGAGGACGGAAGCGTTGTTTCTTCCAGTGAAGATGAACCGGGAGAATTCGCGACAGGATATTATACTCCGATTCGCGGCGGCGGATTCCTTGTTCAGTGGCT
>JBJEIU010000132.1:0-3227 GCA_051877355.1 Hominilimicola sp. | reverse complement strand
ATCTCTTGACGATGAGTTTGAACCGAACAGCATGGACGCGCTTATAGAGGCGGACATGAATAATGGTGAAACGCACGCACTTTACGGTACAAATATCAGACCGCTTTCAGGAAAGGCTGTTAAGAATAGCGGTATGTCACTGATGAGCGCGGGAACAACACTGACGTATGATTTTAATGTAAGCGATGAAGACGCGGTAATATTTGAAATCCCGTTTGAAAGCTATGTACTTCCGACATCTGCTGATATTTCATTGACAAATCCTGATGGCGAGACAATATCTCTTGTTGACTCGGATACAGAGGGCAACGGTAACTTTGTAGTTCAGACAGGCAGAGATGACGGCTACTTTATGTACATCTCAGTTACAGATAAAGATAAGCTTAAAAACGGTGACTGGACAGTTACAATCAACAACGATAATATTAAAGTAAATTCATTTAGCTGCTATGCGGCTGATAATATTGCTGAGCTTAACAGTGTAACAGCTTCCCTGTCAACAACAGACCCGTCAGCAACAGACTCGTATAAACTTAATGTTTCATGGACAACTGATTGTGAATCTGACAGCTCAGGCTATCTTGACGTATACCTTACAGAGGATAAGGATATAATGTCGAAGGTAAAAACAAGCAATACTGATACAGCCATAGGCGAACATATAGGCAGAGTAAGACTTGACTCGATTGGAAGCGGCAGTAAAGAAATCAATATTCCGGATTCAATGGCAAGCGGTAATTATTATGTTGTTGCTACACTTTCATCTGATTTTGGCGGAATGAGTACAGCTATAACGTCTCAAACCTTTGCATTTACAAATGCAAATCTGCCAAAACCAATTAATAGAGCTGTCGTTCGTTACGGCGGTAACGGCGATATCTATGTGGAAATCGAGGATGCAGATAATGCAGACTACACACATTACCTTGTAAGCGTTGTTGCAAGCGACGGTACAAATCTGATTATGGATCAGTTTGCAAAGGGTGAAAAGGTATTTATCGGCAAAGAAGCAGAGCTTAATGCCGGTTCGGAATACCATGTTGAGGTGCAGACACTCAGAGAAGACGGCAGCAAGTTCTACTATGGCGACGACATTGTAAAATCCGATGCAATTACAATGCCCACGATTGAAAAGCCTGTACTTCTTTCAGTGGAAACAAACATTCCCGAAAACGGTATCACAAATGAAGCTACACTTGAAGCTACATATAAATTTAACAAGCCTGTATTGTTCTTAGGCGATATTAACGGTGATACAGTATCGGATGGAACATTCAAGGATGAATGGACAATTTCATATCCTCTGATTGATGGTGATTATGTAGTTGATTTCGAGGCAATCGGAGAAAATAAGGACTATGTATCGGCATCTGATTTTTCGGGCACAGTTGACGATGCGCTTCTTGCCTTTACTGTTGACACGGTTAACCCGGCTCTTTCGCTTAAGCAGAATGTATTTGACAGTATCAAAGAAGAAAATGGTGAAGCTGTCGAGACAGCATTTGGCTCGAATGTGGTAATAGCTGATGATAACGGTGATTTCGTTATTGAGGGTATTTCAGAGCTTAATGCAGAGCTTACAGTTGACGGTCTGACGGACGGACTTACAAGAAACTCAGACGGCACATTCACTTACAGTTCAAATCTGGGCAACGCGCAGCAGCGTGAGATGGAATTTAAGGCAGTGGATAAGGCAGGCAATACATCAACGCTTATGGTGTATGCAATCAGTAAACAACAGGCATCAATTGAGAGTATTGAAATTCTGAATAACGGCGAGGTTATCCCAACGAACAGTAACGGTGAAGCGGTTATCTCGCTAAAGAAAAATCAGACTGCAAATCTTACAGTAAGAGGAATAACACAGGACGGAGAAACAGTTGACATTGAAAATTCAGAGATTTTATGGGATGTTCTGTACGAGAAAAATCTGATTGAATTTGAAAACGGTGAGGTTGTAGCTGCCGGAACGGGTGAAACCGCAGTAAAGGCAGGAATGGCTTTAGGAGAAGTTAAGCTTCTTGATGAATCAACAGTTGATACAGCTATTGAAGATTATGTTATAATCGATATATTGGAATATACCAAAGAAGACCTTGCGGCGGAAATTGAAATCGCTGAGAATAACATTAAGGTGACAGGAAATGCGACTTCAAGTGATATCTCAGCATATCGGAGTGCAATAGGCGCAGCAAAGGCTGTATATGATAATGTCGATGCAAGCGGCGCTGATATTGAAAAAGCCATTGAGGACCTGAGAGCTGCAACAGAGGTATTTAACGCTGCCAAGAATAATACTCCGGGCAGCAGTTCCGGCAATAAGTCCGGCGGCAGCAAGTCCAAGAGTGAAGCTGTCACTTATGATGTAGTTGTAAATGCAGGCGAGGGCGGCAGCGCTTCTGTCTCGCAGGAAAAAGTTCCGGCAGGCAACAGCGTTACAATCACTTCAGTGCCGAACGAGGGATATGAAATTGACAGCATTACAGTCAATGGAGTTTATTATGGAAATGAAGAGATTATAACGATTGCCTCTGTTAATGAAAATATAAATATTTCAGTAACATTTGCTAAGGAATGGATTAATCCGTTTATTGATGTAACAGAATCAGACTGGTTCTATAACAATGTAAAATGGGCAAACAGAAACGGATTGATGTACGGAATGGAAGAAAATATATTCAGTCCACAGGGTGATGTTACAAGAGCTATGCTTGTAGCGATTTTATACCGCATAGAGGGCGAACCTCATGTAAGCGGCGCAAGCAAATTTGCTGATGTTGACAGTTCAGCATATTACAACAATGCGGTTGCATGGGCAGAAAATAACGGTATCGTAAGCGGTTACAGCGATACGGAATTTGCTCCGGAGGATTCTGTACTTCGTGAACAGATAGCGGCAATACTTTACAGATACGCGGCATATAAGGGCTATGATGTGGATACAAACGCAGATGTGACATCGTATGATGACTGCGCTGATATTTCAGAATACGCGCTTAAGGCTATTGAATGGACTGTTGGTATTGGCATAATCAGCGGTAAGACTGATAAGACTATTGCTCCGGCAGATAATGCTACCCGCGCAGAAGTTGCGGCAATGATACAGAGATTTGAAGAAAATGTTAGGTAATATAATTTTTTTACTGAAAGCGCCGGGGTTTCCCCGGCGCTTTTGGTATTTTTAACAATTTTTACTTTCTGTGTCCTTTTGATGTCCTTTGGGGTTT
>JBJEIU010000131.1:0-3239 GCA_051877355.1 Hominilimicola sp. | reverse complement strand
AAATAATAGCGCTCAAGCCTGATATTGTGCGCATATATCCGACACTTACAATAAAGGATACGTTCCTTGAAAAAATGTATAAAACGGGGAAATACAGACCGCAGACGGTGGACGAAGCGGTAAACTTAGCAAAACAGCTTTTACTGAAATTTGAGGAGAATAATATAACAGTTATAAGAGTTGGACTGCAATCGACTGATGAAATAAGCGAAAACGGCTCTGTTGTGGCAGGTCCGGTACACAGCTCATTTCGCGAACTGGTGGAGAGCAGTATTTATTATGACCTTATATGCGATAAGCTGAAAAACACAGAAAGCCGCAGAGCGGATTTGTTTGTAAATCCCAAAGAGATTTCAAAGGCAGTTGGAAACAGACGCGAAAACATAATTAAAATAAAACAAGAGAAAAATATTGATATAAAAATTCATGCAGATGAAAATATGAAAAAGAGAGAGGTGAGATGTACTTGTTATTAAAGAGATTGGAGTTACAGGGTTTTAAATCCTTTGCGGATAAAACTGTGCTCGACTTCGTGGACGGTTCAACGGCTGTAGTAGGTCCGAACGGAAGCGGAAAAAGCAATATATCCGACGCGATACGTTGGGTAATAGGTGAAATGAGCGCAAAGTCCCTTAGAGGCTCTAATATGCAGGATGTTATTTTTGCAGGTACAGAAACGAGAAAGCCTGTCAATTTTGCTGAAGTTAGTCTTGTACTTGACAACAGTACGCACATGTTCGATATTGATTTTGATGAGGTTGTCGTGACGAGAAGACTGTTTAGGAGCGGCGAAAGTGTTTATCAGATAAATCATGCAAATTGCAGATTGAAGGATATACATGAGCTTTTCATGGACACAGGTCTCGGACGCGACGGTTATTCCATTATAGGTCAGGGAAACGTGTCGCAGATACTTTCCACAAAGGCGGAGGATAGACGAAGCCTTTTTGAAGAAGCGGCAGGCGTGTCAAAATATAAGTACAGAAAAGAAGAGGCTGAAAGAAAACTGAAAGGCGTTGAAGAAAACCTTGTCAGAATAGGCGATATAACAGCGGAGCTTGAGGGACAGAGAGCGCCTCTTAAGCGTCAGTCTGAAAAGGCGAGAAAATATCTCACCTATTATGAGGAATATAAGGGACTTGATGTAAATCTGAGTCTTATCACGATTGACAAGAATAAGGTATCCCTTGCGGAAGCGGAAAAGCTTTATAAAAGTGTGGAGGAAGAGCTTTCAGACCTGCGTCAGACGGAGTCTGAAACGGAAAGGAAAATTTCAAATCTGTATGATGAAAGCAAGGCAAAGGACGAAGAAATCACCGAGCAGAACAGACTTTTAAGAGAAGCCGAAGCGAACAGTATGACAGCCGCAAATGAAATCTCCATTGCGGAAAATAATATCAGGAATAATCATTCAATGCTTGAAAGAATTGACAGAGAAATCAAGTCAATCAAGGATAAGAATGTAAGCCGTGAGAATGACATAGAGAGATTTAACGCGGAAATCAAAGAAAAGGAAGCATCGGCACAGGAAATTTTAGCGGCATTTGACTCCGTAAAGGAGGAGCAGGATAATATTTCTGCTCAAAAGGATAAGCTTTCAGCGCAGATTGAGGAATTGAAAAGCGAGGTTATTGAAAAACTGAATGCAGTATCGTCCAAAAAGGCGCAGATGAACGGTGTTGAAACATTGCGCTCAAGCTTTATAGAAAGACGCGAGGTGGTTGAAGCCGAAATAAAAAGCTTCAATGAGGGCATTGTAAATACAAAACAAGATATAGAGAAATGCGCAAGCGATATTTCACAGAAATCTGAAAAGCTTGAAAAGATGAAAGCAACCGTGGAGCGTCATACAGCAAATCTTAATAAGCTAAAGGCAGAGGCGGATGAAATAAATCGCAATCTGAACGCAATGAATGTGGATTATAATTCCAAAGCCTCAAAGAAGAAGATACTTGAGGGAATGGAAAACGATTACGCAGGCTATGCAAAGAGCGTAAAGTCGGTGCTTAAGTCGGACGAACTGAAAAGACTGTCAATTTACGGCACTGTTTCGGGACTTATAGATGTTAAAAAGGAATACGTTACAGCTATTGAAATAGTGCTTGGCGGTGCCATGCAGAACATCATAGTTGAGAGTGAGGAGGACGCAAAAACCGCCATTGAGTATTTGAGAAGAAATAACATGGGCAGAGCCACTTTTTTACCTATCACATCAGTAAAGGGCAGAGAGCTTGACAATATCCGTGCCGTCAGTGAATGCGGCGGCTTTATCGGACTTGCAAATACGCTTGTCAAGTATGATAAGAAGTATGACGGTATTATAAAGAGCCTGCTTGGACGCGTGGTTGTGGTGGATAATGTGGATAATGCCATTGCTATGAGTAGAAAATTCGGCTACAAGTTCAGAGTTGTTACCTTGGAGGGAGATATTTTGAACGCGGGCGGTTCAATGTCAGGCGGAAGCGTCAATAAGCAGAGCGGATTTTTGTCGAGAGCGACAGAAATAAAGACGCTGTCATCTGAAATTAAAGAACTTTCCGTTCAGATACGCGAGTGTAACGACAGAAAGCAGAAAACAGAAAATGATATGCGAATGATAAATAATCAGCTTTCGTCATACGTTCCGCTTGTCAGAGAGTACGAGGACGAAATCCTTCGTCTTGAAAGTACCAGAAAGCACCTTGAACAGTCGCTTGTATCCGGAGGTGAAACGGAGCAGAACTATAAGACTGAGCTTGTTCAGATAGAGAAGCAGCTTTCCGAATCCTCCGACGATATAGCAGTTTTACTGCAAAGCATAAGAACTCTTGAAAAGGAGTCGAATGAATTACAGGAAAAGACAGAAGCACTTATCGAGGAATTTAACAGAATATCAGGTGAGCAGGAGGAAAAATCAAAGAGTATAATGGATAAAACCATGACTCTTGCGTCGCTTGAAAAGGATATAAAAATGGTGCAGAGCAGTATTGAAACTGCAAAGGCGGATATTGCTGCCGCGCTTGAAGATATCAAAAACCGTGAGCAGGACAAGGAAAGAATTTGTGTGGAAAATGACGGCTTGTACACACACATTAACGAAAAGAAAAAGCTTACGGAGGACATAAAGCAAAATTCGGAAGATATAAACACAAAAATATCTGAAATTGAGCAGGAGAAAAAGCTTATAGTCGAAACATTACAGAGTATCCAGAATTCCAATAAGGATTTAACGGACAAGCTGCTCAAACTTCAGCAGGAGC
>JBJEIU010000130.1:0-14814 GCA_051877355.1 Hominilimicola sp. | reverse complement strand
CTTACAGACGTCGAGGGAGTCAAGGACAACGACGGTAAGGTAATATATGAGGTTCATAAAAATGAAATTATGGAAATGATAGACGACGGCACAATAAGCGGCGGCATGATACCGAAGGTACTTGGCTGTCTTGAGGCAATTGACGGCGGCGTTACGGGTGTGCATATCATTGATGGACGTATACCTCACTGCTTATTGCTTGAAATATTTACAAAGACGGGAATTGGTACGCTCATAAAGAGTGACAAGTATTAATAGAAAGGGAATAAAAATAATGAGAATGTCAAACTTGCTAATGCCTACACTTCGTGAAGTGCCGGCGGAAGCGGAAATCACAAGCCATAAATTAATGCTCAGAGCAGGACTTATCAGAAAGCTTGCAGCAGGTATATATTCATATTTGCCGCTTGGACTTAAGACGCTGCAAAAGGTCGAGAGAATAGTCAGAGAAGAAATGGACAACGCAGGCGCGCAGGAACTGCTGATGTCGGCTCTTCTGCCTGCTGAAGCATATCAGGCCTCAGGCAGATGGGAGGTATTCGGTCCCAGTATGTTTAAATTGAAGGACAGAAATGACAGAGATTTTTGTCTTGGTCCTACACATGAGGAGCTTTTCACACAGGCGGTAATCGACTGTGTGCGTTCATACAAGGAATATCCGATGACGCTGTATCAGATCCAGACAAAATACCGTGACGAGGGACGTCCTCGTTTCGGCGTTATGAGAAGCCGTGAATTTGTAATGAAGGACGCGTACAGCTTTGACCTGACAGAAGCAGGTCTTGACGAGTCATATAAGAAAATGTATGACGCGTATTGCAGAATTTTCAAGCGTCTCGGACTTGATTTCACTATAGTCGACGCGGACAGCGGCGCTATGGGCGGAAGTGGCAGTCAGGAATTTATGGTTAAGTCACCTGTGGGCGAGGACGGAATCGCATACTGTGACGCGTGCGGCTATGCGGCTAACTATGAGAAGGCTGAATGTATACCGCAGGAAAAGCCGTCAGCAGAGGGAGATTTGGATATGGAAAAAATCCATACTCCGAACGTTCACACAATAGACGAGCTTGTGACATTTATGAATGCGCAGGCGTGGAATTTTGCTAAGACAATCCTTTATAAGGCTGACGACAAGTACATTGCCGCAATGGTAAGAGGCGACAGAGAGGTAAACGAGGTTAAATTAAAGAACCTTGTGGGCTGTACTGATGACCTGGAGCTTGCAGAGCCGTTCATGGTAAAGCAGCTTACAAATGCCGAGGTGGGCTTTGCAGGTCCTGTGGGACTTGACATTCCTGTTTATGCGGACAAGGAAGTTGCGCTTATGAAGAACTTTATTGTCGGCGCAAATGAAACCGATATGCACTATAAGAACGTGAATATAAACAAGGACTTTACACCGACAGAGGTTGCGGACATACGAGTTATTGAGGAGGGCGACATCTGCCCGAAGTGCGGCAAGCCGATAAAGACTGCTCAGGGTATTGAGGTTGGTCATATCTTTAAGCTTGGCACAAAGTATTCCGACGCGCTTGGTCTTAAGTACCTTGACGAGGACGGCAAGAGCAAGACTGTTATAATGGGTTGCTACGGCATAGGCGTTACACGCTGTCTTGCTGCAGCTATTGAGCAGAATAATGACGAAAACGGCATTATCTGGCCTGTTTCAATCGCACCGTATCAGGCAATGGTTATTCCTGTAAACAGCAAAATTGACGAGCAGGTGCAGGCGGCTGAAAAGATTTATGAGGAATTAAAGTCGCAGGGCATTGAGGTTCTTCTTGACGACAGAAACGAAAGAGCCGGCGTTAAGTTCAAGGACGCTGACCTTATCGGTATTCCCGTAAGAATTGTCGTAGGCAAAAAGTGCGGCGAGGGTATCGTGGAATACAAGGAACGCAGAGCAGAAAAGGCAGTTGAAAAGACTGCTGATGACGCAGTTAAGGACGTAGTGGAATACATCAGAAGCAATATGTAATCAAATCGTCAACATATACAAAAAAGTACTGTGAGATTTCTACAATCTGACGGTGCTTTTTTTGTTATTATTGTCTGTGGCAGTGGTATATATTAAATATGTTGAAGCTTTGGACGAACGGAATAAAAAAAGCTTCTGATATATAAAACAAGGAGGTTTTGTAATAATGAAAACATACGCAATGGACGCAATACGAAATATCGCTGTCATGGGTCACGGCAAGTGCGGTAAAACAACGCTTACCGAGGCAATGCTGTTTAACGCAAAAATGACGGACAGAATGGGTAAGGTTGCCGACGGAAACACGGTGACGGACTTTGACAGCGAGGAAACAAAGAGACAATTCAGTATTTCCGCCGCAATAGCGTCTGTCGAGTGGAAGGACATGAAATACAACATGATAGATACGCCGGGATTTTTTGATTTTGTCGGCGGAGTCAAAGAGGGACTGAGAGCGGCTGATTCAGCGCTTATAGTTTTGAGCGGCAGAAGCGGAGTGAGCGTCGGCACGGAAAACGTGTTCAAGTACGCCAAGCAGAAGGGCGTACCTACAATGTTCTTTGTAAACAAAATTGACGATGACAGAGCCGATTACACGAGAACGCTTGAGGAGATGAAAGCCGTATTTGGAAAGTCAATCACTCCGTTTGTGTATCCTATTCAGGAGGACGGCGAGTTCAAGGGCTTTGTTGACGTGGTTGATATGACTGCAAGACGCTACGAGGGACAGGACCGAATTGACATACCTGTGCCGGACGGTATGGCGGAGGTTGTTGCGCCGCTACGTGAAATGATTATGGAGGCTGTTGCGGAAACGGACGAGGCTCTTATGGTAAAATATTTTAATGGTGAGGAATTCACCTTTGATGAAATAAAGCAGGCAATAAGAAAGGGTGTTAAGGACGGAAGTATTTATCCCGTATACTGCGGCAGCGGACAGGACAATATCGGAGTTCGTTCACTTATGGACGGTATGGGAAAATATCTTCCCGCGCCGTCAGAAATTGAAGAAATTGCCAGAGTTGCCGACACAGGCGAACCTGTAGAGCTTGTCCAGACGGAAGCGGAAACAACCGCGGCTGTCGTGTTCAAGACGATTGCTGACCCGTATGTGGGTAAAATGTCGCTTTTCAGAGTATATTCAGGCGAGGTAAAGGGCGACAGCGTGCTTTATAATCCGAATAAGGACGCAAACGAGAAGATAGGAAAGGTATTCAATCTGTGCGGAAAGAAACAGATGGACGCAAAATCTATCAAAGCAGGAGATATCGGCGGAACTGCAAAGCTGGAGGTTACAAAGACAGGAGACACGCTCTGCGAGAAGGGCAAGAATATTATTCTTACCGGTATTGAATTCCCTGCACCGGTGCTGTCTATGGCAGTAAAGCCGCAGGCGAAGGGGGATGAAGAAAAGATTATAAGCGGTCTTACAAAGCTTATGGAGGAGGATCCGACCTTTACGCTTACGAACAATACCGAAACAAAACAGACGCTTATCAACGGACAGGGCGAGCAGCATATAGACGTTATTACAAGCAAGCTTAAGAATAAGTACGGCGTAAACGTTGTGCTTGAAGAGCCGATAGTGCCGTATCGTGAAACAATCAAGGGCAAAGCAACAGTTGAGGGAAAGCACAAGAAGCAGTCGGGCGGACACGGACAGTACGGTCATGTCAAGATTGAATTTGAACCGGGTATATCCGAGGAAATGATATTTGAGGAAAAAGTATTCGGCGGAGCTGTGCCGAAAAATTATTTCCCCGCTGTTGAAAAGGGACTTCGCGACAGCTGTCAGAAGGGTGTGCTGGCAGGTTATCCCGTTGTGAATTTAAAGGCTACCTTGCTTGACGGTTCATATCACCCCGTTGATTCTTCAGAAATGGCGTTCAAGACCGCTGCGGCTATAGCGTATAAAGAGGGACTTAAGCAGGCTAAACCTGTTCTTCTTGAGCCTATCGGCTATTTGAAAGTTTATATTCCGGAAAAAATAATGGGTGATGTAATTGGCGACATAAATAAGCGCCGCGGTCAGATAATGGGAATGGGCGAAAGTGACAAGGAAGGTCTTAACATGGTTGAGGCTGAGGTACCTATGTCGGAAATGTTCAAGTATGCAACAGATTTGCGTTCAATGAGTCAGGGCAGAGGAATATTCGAATATGAATTTGTAAGATATGAGCAAGCTCCGCCCAATGTTGCTGAAAAAGTGATAGCCGAAGCAAAGATGAATGAATAGTAGAATGGTTTACATAATACCTGCGAGATATATGTTTAGTGAATTTTACTAAAGAATAAAAAGTTTTTTTGTGAATTATACGACTAACATTTTGTGCTAAAATATGTTATCATATAGTTAATCAAAAAAGTGTCAGAGATTAAGAGTACACTTAAATTTAACAGAAAAATCAATCCAATTTCTGTTAAAAAAATAATCACGGACGAGAGGGGATTAATAATATGGCAGATTTACAATTAAAACACATTTACAAAAGATACGCAGGCGGTGTTACAGCCGTAAGCGATTTCACACTTGACATCGAAGATAAGGAATTTATTATTCTTGTCGGACCTTCAGGCTGCGGTAAGTCAACTACTCTTAGAATGGTTGCAGGTCTTGAGGAAATTTCAGAGGGTGAGCTTTACATAGGCGGACGTCTTGTAAATGATGTTGCTCCTAAGGATAGAGATATTGCGATGGTTTTCCAGAACTACGCTTTGTATCCGCATATGACGGTTTATGAGAACATGGCATTTGGTCTGAAGCTCAGAAAGACTCCAAAGGATGAAATTAAGAAGCGTGTTACGGAAGCTGCAAAGATTCTTGATATTGAGCATCTTCTTGATAGAAAGCCGAAGGCTCTTTCAGGCGGTCAGAGACAGCGTGTTGCTATGGGACGTGCGATAGTTCGTAATCCGAAGGTATTCCTTATGGACGAACCACTTTCAAACCTTGACGCTAAGCTAAGAGTTGCAATGAGAACCGAAATTAAGAAGCTTCACAATAAGCTTCAGACAACATTCATGTACGTTACACATGACCAGACAGAGGCTATGACAATGGGTACAAGAATCGTTGTTATGAAGGACGGTATTATACAGCAGGTTGATACACCGACTAATCTTTATACAAAGCCTGTAAACGTATTTGTTGGTGGTTTTATAGGTTCACCGCAGATGAACTTTGTCAGTGCGCTGCTTTCGAAGGAGAGCGATGGTGTATACGCTTCATTCGGCGATAATAAGATTAGAATTCCTGACGGTAAGGTTACAGCTGACCTTGAGAATTACTTCGGTAAGGAAGTTATTCTCGGTATCAGACCTGAAGATATTCATGACGATGAAGGCTTTATCTCAAGCAAGCCGGACGCAGTATGTAATGCATACGTTGAAGTAACAGAAATGATGGGTGCTGAAACATATCTATATCTGCAGATTGCAGGCGAGCAGTTCACTGCAAGAGTTAATCAGCGTTCAACAGCTCAGATTGGCGATACGATTAAGGTTGCGTTTGAAACGAACAAGCTTCATATCTTTGATAAGGATACAGAACTTGCTATCGTTCACTGATAAGCAAAGCCGGAAGAGCCATCGCAGAGGCGATGGCTCTTTCTTTATGTAAAAATAAAATTTTGGGCGGCATAAAAATAAATTTATGGGTACATAACGACATTATTTACATATGTCAAGTTACATTATTATTACAAAAACGGCGGAATTTATCTTTTTTTGTATTCATTTTGTAAAATAAAACAGGTTGCATTTAAATGGTTATTATGTTATAATATGCTACAAGATATAGATAATAACAGTGGAAATGAACACAAAATATAGTGTTTTTGGCAGCTTGGCAGGTTTGCACGAGGTACGCGTTAACATGAAAAAGGGCGTAGTTGTGCAGATTTTTTTTCGGCTAAGGGAGGGGTGTACCACTATATATTGTGTAGTTGAGAAAGGGAATGAGAATATGAAGGTACAGAAACGCGACGGAAGAATTGTCACCTATGAGGCGGACAAAATCACGGCGGCGATAAAAAAAGCTAATGTTGAAGTGACGGCTTCGCAAAAAGCAAACGAGGAGCTTATCAGCGAGGCAATAGAAAATGTTGAAAAAACAACTGGTGATGTTATTCCTGTTGAAACAATTCAGGATATCATTGAGAGAACTCTTGTAGGTCATAACAAGTATGTGCTTGCGAAGAAGTATATGATTTACAGATACCAGAGAAGTCTTTTGAGAAAGTCAAATACAACTGATGAATCAATACTGAAGCTTATCAGAAATGAGAATAAGGAGCTTGCAGAAGAAAACTCAAACAAGAACACGGTACACGCTTCTACGCAGAGAGACTATATTGCAGGCGAGGTTTCGCGCGATGTCACAAAGCGTCTGCTTTTGCCTGAGCATATAACGATGGCTCACGAGAACGGCGTAATTCATTTCCATGACGCGGATTACTTTATTCAGCCCATATTTAACTGCTGTCTTATCAATATCAAGGATATGCTTGATAACGGCACCGTGATGAATGGTAAAATGATTGAATCACCAAAAAGCTTCCAGGTTGCCTGCACTGTTACTACACAGATTATCGCTGCTGTTGCAAGTAATCAGTACGGAGGACAGTCTGTAAATGTTGCTCATCTGGGCAAGTATTTGAGAAAGAGCCGTGAAAAGTTTGAAAAAGAGGCGAGAGAAAAGTTTGCTCACGCGCTTGATGATGACGCAATAGAGAAGATTGTCAGTATGCGTGTCGATGATGAATTGAAATCGGGCGTTCAGACAATTCAGTACCAGATTAATACCCTTATGACAACAAACGGTCAGTCTCCGTTTGTAACTCTGTTTATGCATATAGATGAAAATGACGAATATGTTGATGAAAATGTCCGCATAATTGAGGAAATACTCCGTCAGAGACTTGAGGGAATAAAGAACGAGCAGGGAGTATACGTAACACCCGCATTTCCTAAGCTTGTATATGTGCTTGACGAAAACAACTGCTTAAAGGGCGGAAAGTACGACTACGTGACAAGGCTTGCGGTAAAGTGCAGCGCAAAGAGAATGTATCCCGACTATATTTCAGCCAAGAAAATGCGTGAAAACTACGAGGGAAATGTATTCAGCTGTATGGGCTGCCGCTCTTTCCTTTCACCATGGAAAGATGAAAATGGCGAGTATAAGTGGGAAGGACGCTTTAATCAGGGTGTTGTAAGTATTAATCTTCCGCAGATAGGCATCATTGCAAAGGGCGATGAGGAGAGATTTTGGAATCTGTTTGACAATAGACTTGAGCTTTGCTATGAGGCGCTTATGTGCCGTCATAAGGCACTTGAGGGTACTCTGTCGGACGTAAGTCCTATCCACTGGCAGTACGGCGCTATTGCACGCCTTAAAAAGGGTGAAAAGATTGACAAATATCTTCATGACGGTTATTCAACGCTGTCACTTGGATATATAGGTTTATATGAGTTGACATATCTTATGACCGGGGAAAGCCAAACAAGCGGAAAGGGCAAGGAATTTGCGCTTAAGGTAATGCGTCATATGCGCGATACAGCCGCAAAATGGAAGGAAGAAACGGGGCTGGGCTTCAGCCTTTACGGCACTCCTGCCGAAACGCTCTGCTATCGCTTTGCGAAAATTGACCGTGAGAAGTACGGCGTTATAGAAAATGTTACAGATAAGGGATATTATACAAATTCCTATCATGTGGACGTAAGAGAAAAAATCAATGCTTTTGATAAGTTTGATATTGAAAATGAATTTCAGAACATTTCGCTGGGCGGCGCTATTTCCTATGTGGAAATCCCCAACATGCAGAATAATCTGCCTGCGCTCGAAACACTTGTCAAGTACATCTATGACAATATTCAGTACGGTGAGTTCAATACGAAGTCGGATTACTGTCAAGAGTGTGGCTTTGACGGTGAAATCATAGTAAATGATGATATGGAATGGGAATGTCCTCAGTGTCATAATAAGGACCACAGCAAGCTTAACGTAACACGACGTACTTGTGGTTATCTGGGAGAAAACTTCTGGAATACGGGTAAGACAAAGGAGATTAAGAGCAGAGTCATGCATCTGTAATCTTTGGATAAAGCTTGTTTTCGCTGGAAACCGAGGCGTCAGGATGGATATACAGCATCCTGACGCTTTTAAAAACAGGAATTTAAAGGAGGGAACTTGATGAATTACGCAGCCATAAAAAAAACGGATATAGCTAATGGCCCCGGAGTGCGAGTTTCGCTGTTTGTCAGTGGATGCAGACGGCACTGTAAAAATTGTTTCAATAGTGAAACATGGGACTTCAATTACGGTAATCAGTTTGACAAAAACGCCATGAGCGAAATTACGGAGGCGCTTGACAAGGAATATATTGAGGGTTTCAGTATTCTGGGCGGCGAACCGTTTGAAAAGGAAAACAGAAAAACAGTGTATACCATTATAAGAACGGTGAAAGAGAAATTTCCTCATAAAACAATTTGGTGTTACAGTGGATTTACGTTTGAGGAACTGCTGGAGGCTTCGCGTAATATACTGGAGCTTATTGATGTTCTTGTGGACGGTGCTTTTGTGGAGGAAAAGAAAAACCTCAGACTTAAATTCCGCGGCTCAGAAAATCAGCGTATTATTGATGTGAAAAAATCTCTTGAAACGGGTAAAATAGTTGAATTTGAAGTATAGAAAAGCAGTGTTCAGAAGAACACTGCTTTTCTTTGTCTGTAAAAAACTGACGGTGCATAAACGCTGTCAGTTTTTTGTACCATTTAATTAATGATTATCGGACCGCTCTGATTTGCAGGGGCGGTGGTTGGACGCTGAGTAGGAGCGGTAGTTGACGAAGTATCAGAATCAGCCGATGGAGAAGAACTTGACGTAACTGAATCCGTAGCTGACGGTGATGAAGAAGCCGCTGATAAATCTGTCTGTGAAGAAGCAACAGATGTTTCACTGGATGAAGTAACAGCATTGCGATAATCAATTTCGTCAAGTCTGTGGAAGGTATATCCCTCACTCATAAGATATTCAATGACGGAGGCAAGGGCATCTGCCGTATTCTGTTTGGCAGCTGCGTCATGCATAAGAACAACCGTGCTTTCGCTGCTGTCAAGATTTTGCTGAAGATATGCAAGCAGCTCGGAGGCATTCTTCTTTTTACCCTCCGCGTCACCTGTAAGTGAATTCCAGTCGCAATAGTAGAAACCGTTTTCTTTAAGTGCAGTTTTACATTCCTGCTTGACAGGTGAATAACTGTCTGCACTTGACTTATAGCTTCCGCCCGGGAAACGGACAAGCTTAAACGGTTCAGCCTCTCCTGTGACAGATTTTATCGTTTCGTAACATTTGTTGATTTCATTAATAAATGAGTCGGTTGACGCATATAATTTTTCATAGTTATGACCGTCCGAATGGTTTGCTATAAGGTGTCCCTCTTCGTAGACACGTCTTGCCATGTCCGGGTTAGCCTCAATAAGAGAGCCTACCTCGAAGAAAGTTGCCTTTACGTTATAGCGTCTTAATACGTCAAGTATCTGAGGCGTTATATTTTCCGTAGGACCATCGTCAAACGTCAGATAACAACGCTTTTCCTGCCCTGATTCTTTAATGATTTCGAGAAGGTCATTCTTCTCTGACGCGGCAGGGATACTGAGAGCCGGTGTCGGAGCAGCTGTTGGAACTGCTTCTTCGGGCAATGCGGTTGTTTCTGTCTGAACTGTGTCTGCCGTCTGGACCGGTTCATTGCGCTTTTTGCAGGTAGAAACAGCCACACATAAAATGGCGATTATGCCGATAAGAGCAATCAGAATAACCGCTGCGCGTATGCGTTTTTTTCTGAGACGCTCGCGGCGTCTGCGCTCACGGCGTCTGCTTTCAAATTCGCTTGATGTTGACATACTAATCCCCCTAAATATCCTAAAAAACTTATATATATTTATTATATACCAAAATTCTTTAAAATTCAACATAATTTTATAATTTGCAAGGTAATATATGTATAAAATTTTTTATAACGAAAGGACTGAATTTGTATGAAAAAATTAATAGTAACAATGATGTGTGCGGCGGTGATGCTGTCGGGGTGTGCGGAGGTCAGGCATACGATGAATACTGAGACACCGTCCGCGGCGCAGCAGACGCAGCAAAAGCCGTCTTACGAGCAATTAAGCGGTGAGGGAACAGGCTGGGGATTTGTGCGTAAAAAGGGTGCGCCGCCCGATATTCCGAACAGTCAGAAGGAGATGTTGCGTAAGTATGATTGCTATTACATAGATGAAAACTCACCAAAGACGCTGTATCTGACCTTTGATGAGGGTTACGAAAACGGCTACACCTCAAAAATTCTTGACGTGCTTGAGCAAACGCAGACACCTGCGGCGTTCTTTGTGACAGGTCCGTATCTGGAAAATCAGCAGGAGCTGGTGCAGCGTATGATAGATAACGGGCATATTGTGGGAAATCACACAGTAAATCATCCCAATCTGCCAAAGCAGTCTGTTGAGACGGTTAAGAAGGAACTAGACGACCTTAACAAAAAATGCGAGGAAATGTACGGTGTGAGCATGAAATATATGCGTCCGCCCGAGGGGGAGTACAGCGAAAGAGTACTGTCGGTGGCGCAGGATATGGGCTATAAAACTATACTGTGGAGCTTTGCCTATAAGGATTGGGACATAAACATGCAAAAAGGGTCGGATTATGCATTTTCGCAGGTTACCCCATATCTGCATGACGGTGCGATACTTCTGCTGCATGCCGTATCCTCGGACAATGCGGGAGCGCTTGAGGATATAATAAACTATGCAAAAAATGAGGGATACACCTTTAAAAGTCTTGATGAATTGGAATAATATGAAAAAAATTATAAAAATCTCTAAAAAGTCTTTATTAATTGAAAGTTTTGGTGTATAATTAAGGTAATGTATTTTTTAGAGAGGACTACGATATTTATGAGAGAGGCAAGTTTTGATTTTGGTAAGAAACCGCCTGTTGACGGTTATACAAAAGTTACAGAAAAAACTCTGTATTCCAAGGAAAAGGGCTTCGGACTTGTGAAAGCTGCCGAAGCAGATGAAAGAGAAATCGGCGAAAAGGAGCTTAACCGCGATTTTCTTTTCATGGGAGGAAACACATTTACGGTAGATATTGAGAACAGAGAATATATGGTTCGCGTGTCCACGGGCGACTATGTGGACGAAGGCGATGTTATGACTTTCTATACTGTTAACGGTGAAAAGCACGGCGTGTGGGTAATGGACGGCAGCGTCATTGAAAAGGTTTTCCCTGTTACGGTCACAGACGGCAAAATTGAATTTGTTTTTGAAAGGGGGAAGCATACCTGCCTGAACAGCATTGATATTGCTCCAAAGAAAGATATTGAAATAAAGGGTTTACTGAGCCATGTAACAGCGAAGCGCGACAAGGCAGCAGTGAAGCTGACATGGGATAAGGCTGACGGAGTAATCGGCTACAGAGTATCGCGCAGAAATCCTAAGAATAACGAAATTGAAAAGATTGTCGATGTTATTACGGAGGAATTTGTTGACGAGGACGTTAAGCTTTGCGAAAAACATGAATATACTGTATGCGGACTGTATTCACATATGTTTCTCACTGATAAGAAAGCGATGCTTGACGTCGAGGTTGTGGACGGAAAGAAGCTTGAGAGCAGAATAACAGGTCTTGACGCGCGCGAAACTGCCAACTCGGTTACTCTTATATGGGACGGAATCAAGGAGGCTGTATGGTATAACATATATCAGAAAGCCCCTTACGGAATTTATAAATACATAGGAAAAACAAAGGATACAAAGTTTATTGATGATAAGGTTGTAACGAATGTGCCGTTCATATACGCTGTTGAGGCAGTCACCACAAGCGGCAAAACACAGCGCAGTGAGGTTACTATTGACATGGAGGCACAGCCGAAGAAGCGAAAGATGGAGACGCTCGGCAGGGGTGCTGTCGCTATGAAAACGGAGGACGGAATATTTTTAAGCTGGCGTCTGAATGCCTATGAATATGAGCAGAGTATTAACTTTATTGTGCTGAGAAACGGCGAAAGAATTTCTGACGTCATAACTGACTCCACAAACTACCTTGACAAGGAAGGAACGGCGCAGGACGTTTACACAATTAAGGCTGTAAAGGGAAATAAGGCTGAAAAGAAAGGCGTGGAGGTAACGGTTGTTGACGCGCCGTATATCTCAATTCCGCTTGACAAGCCCGCAAATTACGTTGACCCGAACGGAAAATCATACCCGTATACGGCAAATGACGCGTCAGTTGCGGACCTTGACGGCGACGGCGAATATGAAATCATTCTCCGCTGGGACGCAAACGGCAAGGACAATTCTCATAAGGGATATACGGGCGAGTGTTTGCTTGACGCATATAAGCTTGACGGAACAAAGCTGTGGAGAATTAATCTAGGCAGAAATATCCGCTCTGGCTCACATTACACGCAGTTTATGGTTTACGATTTCAATAACGACGGTAAGGCAGAGCTTGTATGCAAGACGGCTGACGGCTCAATGGACGGCAAGGGCAATATAATCGGCGACAAGGATGCGGACTATCGAAACAAGGACGGATTTATCATAGAGGGTCCTGAATATCTGACGCTGTTTAATGGTGAAACAGGCGAAATAATGGATACTGTTGATTATGACCCGCCGCGCGGAAACGTACGCGAATGGGGTGACAGCTGGGGTAACAGAGTTGACCGTTTCCTTGCCTGCGTGGCATACCTTGATGGCGAAAATCCGAGCGTTGTAATGTGCCGCGGCTACTATGACCACGGCTGTCCGACGGTGCTGGTAGCATACGATGTTATAGAAAATAAACTTGTAAAACGCTGGAAATTCCTTGCGAATAAGGACCAAAACATTGAATACACAAACCAGGGCAACCACAATCTTGGCGTGGGAGATATAGACGGCGACGGACTTGACGAAATTGTATACGGCGCAATGGCGGTTGACCATGACGGTACGGGTATTTACTCAACTGGTCTTGAACACGGCGACTGCATGAACCTCGGAAACTTCACGCCGAACACGCCTAACCTTGACTTCTTCCAGATTCACGAGCATGAGCATGCAGAATACGGTTACGAGGTGCGCGATCCTGCAACGGGTGAAATAAAGTGGGGCAAATACACGGGACGCGACACCACAAGAGGTCTGTGCGCGAAGGTTGACCCGCGCTATGTGGGTAATCAATGCTGGGTAATGGATGACGGTATCTTCACCATGGAGGGTGAAATGATAAACGAGCATGGCCCCGAATCAATCGATTTTGCAATATGGTGGGACGGCGACCTTATAAGAGAATTGCTTGACCATGAATTTGATGATGAAAAAGAAAAGGGATATCCGAAAATATATAAGTGGGATTATGAGAATAATAAGCTTGTAACAATCCTTGACCCGAAGGGTACGCTTTCAAATAACTGGAAGAAGGGTACTCCGTGTATTCAGGCGGATATTTTAGGCGACTGGAGAGAGGAAGCTGTATGGAGAAATGAGGACGATACGGAGCTTCGCATTTACACGACAACGGATATTACACATCATAAGTTCTATACGTTTATGCACGACAGCATATACCGTCTGAGCGTTGCTTTCCAGAATACCGCCTATAATCAGTGTACACAGACAGGATTCTACATAGGCCCTGAAATGGACGAGAATATTCCTGTTCCGAACAATGAATATGTAAGAGGTATAAATATTCCTGATTTTACGGAAGATATTGACGATTAATGTATACAATGTATCAAAAATTTTACAAAACGATTGATATTTTATGTAAATTCTGAAAAAAAACAATGACATTGTTGACCTTTTGTAAAAAGTAGGATAGAATATAATAGATATTATATGGAGGATTGGGCATGAGAATAATATCTGGCAGAAAGCGCGGACATAAGCTGTTTGAGTTTGAGGGCGATGATGTACGTCCCACAACCGACCGCGTCAAGGAGTCCATATTCAATCTTATACAGAGTTTTGTACCTGACGCCGTATGTCTTGATATGTTTGCCGGAAGCGGAGCGTTAAGTTTCGAGGCAATTTCAAGGGGCGCAAAGAGGGCGGTCTGTATAGACTCGGACAAGCGCAGTATTGATATTATAAAAAAGAATGCCCTTTCACTTGGCTTCATGGAGGATTGCGATATATTGAATATGTCGTGCTTTGACTATATTGAGGAGACAGAGGAAAAATTCGATATAGTATTCCTTGACCCGCCCTATAACAAAAACTTTGTTGAACCGGTGCTTGACGCTTTAATCAGAAATGATGTTCTTAATGAGGATGGTATTATAGTTCTTGAAAGCGACGGCACTGATTTTCATGGTGAGTTTGAGGGAATTGAGGTTTACAGGCAGAGGAAATACGGCAGAACGTATATCACAATTTATAAGAAGGCTTAGACTTATTTTATCGGCTATTCCATTGGCAGATAGGAAGAAGAACAAATGAGAATTGCAGTTTATCCCGGCAGCTTCGACCCTATAACAAACGGACATCTTGACATCATTGAACGCGCCAGCCGCGTTTATGATAAGGTAGTGGTCGGAGTTCTCAGCAACATGAGCAAAAAACCACTCTTTACCGCAGAGGAAAGAGTAAAGATGATTAGTCTTGTGACGGAACATCTCGAAAATGTTGAGGTTGATTCCTTTACGGGGCTTTTGGTTGATTTTGCAGCGAGCAAAAACGCAACCGTGATTGTTAAAGGACTTCGTACTGTGGCTGACTTTGAATATGAATTTCAGATGGCGTTGCTTAATAAAGCGCTTAACCCTGAATATGAAACTATGTTT
>JBJEIU010000129.1:0-3245 GCA_051877355.1 Hominilimicola sp. | reverse complement strand
CCGAATGTTTCCCTCTGTATATAAAACCCATTATTTAAAACCTCCCATTGATGCGATATAATTCTGCCAGTCAATATTGCGTATTGAAGCTCCGGCATATTTGCCGTAAGCTGTCGCAGAGACTTCATCATTTATATTGTTGCTGATGCTCTGCGTTATAGTAACATTAACTTCTCCGCCGCCCGCGCTCTGAATGGGAATACTCTGACCTATTTCCGCAAGTTTAATATTTGTCATGTCAACAATTTTACTTACGGTGTCATATCCCTGCTGAGCAAGCTGTGCCTGCTGATTGTTATAATTCTCAACCACCTTATTGAATTTGGCTATCATTTCGTCATTGCCGCCGCTGATAATGCCTAAAGCCTGAGCGGTGTACTTGCTTATACCGTTTAAGGACTTTTCCTGTTCTTTTTCCAAGCGGTCACTTTCCTTGTCTATTTCATCAAGACGTGACTGCTTTTCCGCCGCGCGAGCTTCATCTCTTTCCTCCTTTTTCAGGCTGTCGATATTATCCTGAATTTCCTGAAGCTTTTTCTTGCCCTCTATGGTTACGGCATTCTGATATTTTGCATATTGCGCCTGCAAATCTTCAAGCTGTGCTTTTCTGTCGGCTTTTTTCTCCGCCGATTCCAACGCGTCATATTCCGCCTCGATTTCAGCTTTTCGCGCCGACAGCATTTCCTTCTGGGCTTCATAATATTCATTGAGATATGATTCAAGCGAAGCGCTCATATTATCAAATAAATCGCTGTTAGCATCATCCATAGCCTCATAATAATACTGACCGCTTATCATGCCCTGCTGATAATACTGCTCTGTATATTCTTTGATACGCTTTAGTCCGGCTCGATACTCCTCTTCGGTGATAGCACCGTATTTCTTCTGCATTTCAAGCCACTTTTTAGAATTTTCAAGCCTGCCTTCATAAAGGCTCTGCCCTGCTTCGGTCATATATTCGTTGAATTCATCATCTGTAATATGACCTGCAAGCAGCTCCTGTGTATTGCGTTCTTTTATACGCTCATATGCGGCTTCGGGCGTATCGTTAACCTTGTCCCAGTCGTTATAATAAGTACGCTCGTCAATGTATTCGAGCGAATTCTTATTTAATTCCTCAAGGTTTTTCTTACGGAGGTCGGCAACCTTCATTTCATGGTTGCGGATTGTGTCATAATATTCACCCCACACCTCCTCAAGCTCCTCTGCCGTCATGGTTGTGTTCTCGGTCATTTCCGTTAGGGTGTTCCGATAATTTTCATCCATGCGGCCATATGCGGCAATCTGCTCATCAATTGAAAGGTTGTGCATCTTTACCTCATAATCAATCCAATCCTTTGAAGCAGATTCTTGATTTTTAATACGGTTCTTATAGTCCTTTATGGCATCATCGTTGATTTTGTTTGTAAACTCATATATTTCTATATTCGCTTCCCTTACAACATCAGCGTCTGACGCGTATTCCTCGAGAATGTTCTTCCACCAGAGCAAAGCTTCCGCATCTGTTACGATACTTGTTTTCTGACGGTATTCAAAATCTTCCTTTGCGGCTGTAAATGCTTCATTGTTCTTTCCTGTCGCATAATGCGGAAGAGTTGCAAGCATTTTCTTTGTTTGTGCCGCTGTATATACCGAATCACCCTTACTAAGGTTTACAACAACATTTCTGCCCTCAAACAAGTAATATTTGCCCTTATGCTTGACAATCTCGCGCGGGTCGGAAACACCTTTTTCATCATTGATTACGGCAGGTCCTTCAGGCGCATTATCCGTACCTGTCGCAAAGTTGCCTGTTAATCCTGCAAAGGCTGAGCCTGTCTCAATGCGAGCTTTCAACGAAGCGGTAAATGTAGTCGCCCAACTATTTTTTGCTTTAGAAATCGCATCATTAAGAGCTGTCATTGCTTGTGAATTATTCGCTTTCAGCGTTGCAGTACCCTCAACATTGTTGAAGCCGTGTACCTCGCCCGTTGTGGTGCTGATTGTCATTACGGCATCACTTCCGTCCGCCTGCAATGTTGCAATACCCGTTTTGCTGTCGTATTCAATGAGCCTGTAACTTACTCCGTTTATGGTAACAGTCGCTTGGTCGTCAGCTTGAAGAAGCGCAATAGCCTGTGATGCTCCAAATGTATCTATCAGCTCTTGTAGTGACATGACTGTTTGCTCACTGTCGCCGCCATCTATGCTGACTTTCGCTTCCGCTTCGCTGCCGTCAAGCTCTTCGATACCTTCCTTTGCGGTATCCAATACGGTAATGTCACCGTCCGCATTTACTGAGAACTGTATATTTTCAGGCAATCCGAGTACAGTGTGCATATAGTCATTCATGTCGGCAACTACGCTCTGCATTGCCTTGTCGCCGCTTGCCATAGCTTCCTTCAAATTACTGAAACCGTTTTTAAATAAGCCGACCTGCAATCCCGTTTCCTGCGTGGTCATGCCAAGCAGCTTACATTGTGCAACAACGTCATTGACTGCTTTTTGAATTTTTGCCGTATCACCGCTTGCAAACAAATCTGTTATGGAATCAAATCCTGATTTATTTAATACTTCATCAGTGACGGAATCCTGAAGTAACTGCAAAGCCTGTTTGTATTCTTCAATGGATTTCTGATGATTTTTTATGCGCTCCTCGTTGCCTTCAATCGCTGTCTGCCATTCCTCCGTTTTTGTCGATAGGTTTTGAATGCTCTGCTCTAATTCGGGTAATTCCAATTTGTGACCCGTCATTTTCTCATAGCTTTCAAAAATATCGCTATTATCCTCTACAAGCTGATGAACAGCCTTTCGGCGTTCCTCGCCGTTCATGGTGCTATTTATGGCATTATATTTTTCTTTGAGCGTTGATAATTTCTGACTGAGACTTTCCGCCGCGGCAATTTGTGAACGCATACTGTCATTACTCGCTTGAAGCTTCGGGATTTCCTGCTCAGATTTTTGAGCATTGCTGCGTTTTTCACCGCTGCTATCACGAACTTCGGCGCACGCAGCTACTTTTTCCGCCGCAGCGCGTTCCTTTTCAGCTTGTGTTATCTGACGAATGAAATCCAGAGTCGATTGATGTACTCCATTCTTCTGTTCTTCTGCGCTTATATATTCTCCGTAATGGTCTATAAACCACTGCTCAATATCTTTACGCTCCTTTTCGCTTTCTGCCGTCTCGAAGCCTGTGTCCTTCAGACGCATAAGTTCGGAATATCGGTTATAATATTCTCGGACTGTTTCTGCCTCCTCCGTCATAT
>JBJEIU010000128.1:0-3295 GCA_051877355.1 Hominilimicola sp. | reverse complement strand
GTTTGTGTCGAGGAAAGCATCGCCGTGGTCCACTCTGCCAAGGCGTCGCAGCTCGCCTGCGGCGTATAACATTCCCTCCGAAAGTGTTGTCTTGCCCGAGTCCACATGCGCCAGTATTCCGATTACAAGTCTGTTCATATTTATCTACCTATCCAAAGTTTATTTTGTTTTGATTATATCATATACAATTCATTTTGTCCAATTATAAAAAGGACTGCATATGCAGTCCCTTTTATTCGCCGTCTAAAATTGATTTAACCACATTTTCAGCATAATCGCGGCATCGTCCGCATACACTTGAAACACCTGTGACTTCCTGGACCTCTTCAAAATCAGCGGCGCCGTTTTCGATTGCCGCGCGTATATCGCCGATTGTCACGCCCATGCAATCACATACTATTTTGTCATCATTCATAATTTCACCTCATTTGTATATTAATCATTATCACATTATTTTATTCATCTGTCAAGTGTTTACATATTGATTAAAAAGTGATAAAATAAATATAATAAACATAGATAACTGAAAGGAGTAATAAAAAATGAAAGTAATTCTTGTAAACGGAAGTCCGAAGGAAAAAGGCTGTACATACACGGCATTGTGTGAGGTGGCAAAAACGCTTGACGCAAACGGCGTGGATACGGAGATATTCTGGGTAGGCAACGGAGCTATTGCAGGCTGTACAGGCTGCGGCGGCTGCGCGGGGGCAGGAAAGTGTATATTTGACGATACGGTAAATGAGTTTGTGGAAAAGGCAGGCGGCGCGGACGGCTTTGTATTCGGCTCACCTGTGCATTATGCGGCTGCATCGGGCGCGCTCACGTCATTTCTGGACAGAGCGTTTATGACGGCAGGCGGAAAAATGCGCGGCAAATTGGGCGCGTCAGTTGTAAGCTGCCGCCGCGGCGGAGCAAGCGCAGCATTTGACCAGCTTAATAAGTATTTCACAATAAACAGTATGCCAATTGTTTCATCGCAATACTGGAATCAGGTGCACGGCTCAAATCCCGATGAGGTCTGTCAGGATTTAGAGGGTTTGCAGACAATGCGTACTCTCGGCAATAATATGGCATGGCTTTTAAAATGTATTGAGGAGGGCAAAAAGGCAGGAATAACAATTCCCGAACAGGAGCCGAAGATTAAAACAAACTTTATAAGATAAACAAAAAAACTGTCGTGATTTTCACGACAGTTTTTTTACTGTTCTTCAACATGAATAAGCATTTGCTCGATAATTTTCTTTACGTGGTCGTCATCAATGGAATAGAAAGCATTTTTACCGTCGCGGCGCGACTTGATAAGTCTTGCCTGCTTGAGTGTTTTAAGCTGATGGCTTATCGCTGACTGGCTCATTCCAAGCGCTTCTGCAATGTCATAGACACACAGCTCCTTATCGAAAAGCGTCCACAAAATTCTTATTCTTGTATTATCGCCGAATACCTTGAACATTTCCGCAAGATTTTGCGTTGTTTCATCATCGGGAAGCTGGTTTTTCAGTCTGTCTACAATCTGCGGATTATACTGGCACGAGCTGCACATATCCATTTAACATCACCCCATTCATATGTTCATATATTCATATTATACCTGTTTTATTTGTGTTTGTCAAATGTACTTCAAAAAATCAGATAAAAATTTATAAAAATCAGAATTAATTTTTAAATGAACCCAAATTAAATTTCAAATATGTTAAAATAAGTATGTATGAACAGTTCTGAAAGGAGATAAATTATGAAGAAAAGTAAAATTATATCGGCAGTTCTTGCTGCGGCTATGCTTTCGTCATCGGTGGTAAGCGCATTTGCCGCTCAGGTCGGCGATAGCCTTAAGGTGGCTGACTATGCAGAATCTGCTGCCGAAACACAGAAATTGATTGACGCAAGACCTGACATTCAGCGTCCTATGGAAAATCTGGACAGAGGTGCGGTTGCGGTTAAAATGGACGGCTATACGTATATTTCATGGCGCTGGCTCGGTACGGAAAGCGCGGATACAAAGTTTAACGTGTACAGAGGTGACAAGCTTTTAAATGCTGAACCGATAAATGCAACTAACTGTACTGATGTAAATTCAACAGGTGAAGATTACAAAATTGTTCCGGTTGCGGACGGTGCGGAACAAACGGAAAAGGCTGAACTTGCAGCAAATTGGGACAGCAACTATATTGATATTCCAATTCAGCGTCCCGAAGAAAATACAGTGAACGGTGAAAAATATACATATACACCGGGTGACGCGTCAGTGGGTGACCTTGACGGCGACGGCGAATATGAAATCGTGCTAAAATGGGACCCGTCCAACGCAAAGGACGCGGCGCAGTTCGGCTACACAGGTGAATGTATAATTGACGCCTACAAGATGGACGGAACAAGAATGTGGCGCGTAAACATGGGACCTAATATCCGCTCAGGTCAGCACGACACGCAGTTTATGGTGTACGACTACGACGGCGACGGCAAGGCTGAAATGGCATGCCGTACAGCGGACGGTACAATTGCTGGTGACGGAACTGTAATCGGTGACGGAAGCAAAAATTATGCTGCTCAGGACGGCGGAAAGAACCTGAGAGGACCGCTTTACCTGACAGTATTCAAGGGCGAGGATGGAAGTGTAATTGACACAGTTGACTATGACCCGCAGACAACAGGTACGACTGAAAGCGGATATAAGTGGGAAGTGAGCACATGGGGCGACGCAGGAGGAAACCGCTCTGAGAGATACCTTGCGGCTGTGGCATACCTTGACGGCGCGCGTCCGAGTATGGTATTTGCAAGAGGCTATTACACAGGTCCGGAGGGTGATGCGGGCGGAAGAACAGTTATTGCCGCGTTTGACCTTGTGGACGGTAAAATAGTGAAGAAATGGCGTTTTGACACGCTTGATTACAATAATCAGTATATCGGACAGGGCAACCACTCAATGAGTGCCGCAGATGTTGACTATGACGGCTGTGACGAGCTTATATACGGCGCGCTTGCAATTGACCATGATGGAAAGCCGATGTATTCAACAGGCTTGGGACACGGTGACGCGCAGCACGTGGGCGACCTTGACCCGTCAAGACCCGGTCTTGAGGTATATTCATGCCATGAGGAGCATGAGGCGGCATACGGTTATGAAATGCGTGACGCGCGCACAGGCGAAATACTTTACGGCGAAAGAACGAATAATGATAACGGACGCGGTACTTCAGACGATATTGACCCGAGATACCCGGGTGCGGAGGGCTGGTCAGCTGCAGGCGTGCTGACGGCGGCGGACTTTATCGGCGTGCTCCGGGCGCTGCGCACCAAT
>JBJEIU010000127.1:0-3299 GCA_051877355.1 Hominilimicola sp. | reverse complement strand
CGCGATAATACCGAAATTGCACAAAGCCGCAGTCAACACAAACGCGGTCAGTGCGCTTACAATTCTTTTTCCTTTCATTGCAATATACCTCCATTCTTTTTAAAAATTATTAATTTATTGCCTTTACAAGTTCTATATTATCTATCTGGGCCCAATTTCCGCCTTCCGAGTCGGAATATAAGCCTATTTCACATTTACCGTCCTTTACGGCAATATTTTTTATAATTACTTGAGTCCATCCGTTTATTTCTGTTTTCAGCGGAGCATTGTATTCCACACCGTTGCTTCTTGCGTATAAATTACATATATTCTGTCCGCCGCTGCTTTTCACCCACGCCTTGAGTACATACTCGCCGTCGGGAAGATTTTCAACACTTTGACTGAGCCGAGCGGTATAATCCTCCTCCGCGCTCTGCTGCCATACATAATTACCGCTGTCAATCTTTCCAGATACATTACTGTTTGCATAACCTCCTACAGTGTCATAAACACTCCATCCGGTTGGTTCTGTAACCGATACTCTGTCCGCTTCAAATGCAGGATTTTGAATGTAATTATTTCCTTCACCGATTTCCCATGTGCCTTTCTGCATATTAAGCCGCCATTGATGCAAATCATTAAAATACGGTCTGTTGTCGTCACCCATAGTAACCGGTATCCACTGATTATAGCCGATACCATTTCCGGCAAAGTCACTCCAGCGGTCACCGCAGTACAAAACCAAATCCTTTTCGCTTCCATGAACAGTTACATAAAAACCTGCCTGTGAGTTATGTGCAAAATTATTTTTAACACCATTCATAATATATGGAAGTCCCGTGTCCTCATTATATTCACCAAGAATATCCTCCGACTGCATGACATACACACGGGAAGAATTCCATCCGTAAAGGTCTGATCCGGTGAAATAGTAATTTCCGTTATACTTAAACATACAATTACCTTCAATTCCGAGCTTATCCTTGTTCTTTACGCTCCCATCCTCGTCAATGTATCGTCCGTCCTCATCATGGAATATCATTTTTGCATTATCATAATCAAAGTCAAGAAAATCTGATTCTCTTAGCGGAACAACATAGAGGTATGCACGTCCACTGGCACTTGAGCATATGAGATATGCCCTGCCGTCGTCATCCTGAAATACAGTCTGATCACCGGTCATATTATTTTCTATACACGGAATGCTATCGCAGAAATGGTCTACCGTATATGGTCCCTCAGGTTTATCTGCATATGCGAACACTACTCCCGGAGACGCCTGTGATATAAGAACATATTTTTTTGTATTTTTGTTATAAGCAACACCCATTCGTCCTACCCAAGCTGAATTTTCCATGTCTTTGGTTTTATTAGTCATAGGATAGCCTTCAAATCGCCAATTAACCAAATCATCAGAAGAATAGCATGTAAATGCCGCAAACGAACTGTTACCGTTCTTTCCGTTTGACGGATTTTCCAGATACTCTACAGCTCCATTATATTTAACACCGTACCAATAATATTTATCATTAAATTGGAAGATGCCGCCTCCCTGTGAATATATCGGATTACCGTCTGTATCTTTATAAAATGTGTCATTTGTTATTGTATTCGGTGATTCATTTACAGTCACAACGCAATTCGCGCTATACTCTCCGTCTGCACTTTTTGCCGTTATGGTTGCCGTACCCTTTCCACAGCCCGTGACAACACCGTCAGTCACTTCAGCAACGCCGCTGTTATCTGTAAGCCACACAATATCCTCCGCACCTGTTGCATTCAGAACACAAACCGCGTCTTTTTCGGGCAAAGTGACGCTATTCTTATCCAATTTGATACAATTCACATCAGTTTTTGCCGTCACTTCAACCTCGCAGCAGTCTGACAATGCGCTGTTCACTCCGGATGCCGTTATAACAGCCTTGCCTGTTCCCACAGGTGTTACAATACCGTTTTCTGAAACCAGTGCCACATTTTCGTCAGAGCTTGACCACATCACCTCTTTGTTATACGCATATTCAGGAGTAATACACGCATCAAGCACAGAGTCCTTTCCGCCCTCAATCAACAGTAATGTATGCTTTGAAAGTGTAAGTTCTTTTGCTGCGCCTATGAGTTGATTTGTATGCGCACTGTTTTCATCATACATTATTTCCTCTGTTCGGGACACTATTTTATTATCGTTCCAAAGATACGTCTTTACCTTATATTTACCGTATTTATCACACCTTTCAAACGAGCCTTTCCCTGATGTCTTAAAGTCCGTTAGCCTGTTATCACCGTCATACAGTGCTGCGCCGAATACTGCCTTTTCATTTGCAGTATAGTCTGCCTTATAGCTTATAACTCCGTCGCCGTCCACTCCGACGGTAAGCTTTGAAATATAAAGCTGCTCCTCTGTCAACGAAACATCATCAACATATATTTTATTGCCTCCCCAATAAGTGACGGCAATAACATACTCCTGTGTGTTTTCACACTCTAATTCAAGTGTTTCCTCGTGCCATTCTGTACCCACATGAGCTATTTTCTCTGTTACAGGATTGCTTACAGGCCAGTCTTTAGTACCGTCGTATATGCCGATAGTCACTTCGCTATCCTCTGCCGCTTTCAACGACACCGACAGAATATATGAGGTATTTCTTTCGAGCCGTACTCTTTGACCTATCGCCGCCGCGGTAAAGGTTAGGGACTTTTTGCCGTCTGACGCCTCCGTATCGCTACATTCAGCCGCTTCGGAGGTTTCCACGCTCCAGTTGTTCGTATTCCTGAACTTCCAATTCTCCGTACCGCCGATTTCCTCCTCGAAGCTTCCGTTTTTGATTAAATTTGTTTGGTTTGCTGCTGTACATATGTTGGCTGTAAAACATATCATTGCCGCTAATAATACAGAAAATAATTTTTTGTTCATAAACGCTCCTTATCCCAAAAACACCGGCGGCATAAAAGCCGCCGATGTTTTTATCACTGTGAAATAATTATTTTGTCTATGCCAAGCGCGCGCTGCTCCGGACCAGGGCAGCTGTTCGCCGATGAAAGCTCTATCGCGGCTATGTTTGTAATTAAATCTGTTGAAATACTTGTTTCGATTTTCTCCGTACCGGCGCTTATTGTCACCTTGCCGGTGCTTTTCTCGATGGTTATTGTGATGTCCTTCCACTCGTCCTTTACTATTGCGCCGAGCTTTGTTTCACCGTTAACGCATAAATTAGTCCATTCGTAATACAGCTTCAAAACCTCGCCGCCGTTGTTATCCTTAAATGTGATATATCTGTACTGTCCCGCCGTATTTTCACCGCTCCACGCATTTGAATAAGTGA
>JBJEIU010000126.1:0-3304 GCA_051877355.1 Hominilimicola sp. | reverse complement strand
CGTATTAGAAAATGATAACGAACTCCCATTAATACGAGTTAATACTAATGAGAGTGAGGATGGCAGGACCGTTGTTGAATTTTTGGAATATACTGAGAATGATGACGGCAGTCAAACCGCAGCAATTACGGCTAAAATCGAGACGGACGGCGTTTATGCAATTGTATATTTGAAAAACGAAAGCGGAGAGTTTTATTGTCTGAGAGAAGTTTACGGACATATAGAACAAGTTATTGATTTTAGCGACGCTGAAGATTCAGTAGAATTGTTGAAAAAAATCCGCGAGTATCTGAAAGAGAACCGCTTTGATAAAATGAAGCTTGAGGTGTCGGCTGTCGATTTACACTATTTATCGGATTGCGCCGAACCTCTAAAAATACTTGACCGTATGCGTTGCATATCATATCCTCATGGTATGAACACGCTGTTTACCGTTACAGAGCTTAGTATTGAACTCGACAAGCCCGACAGTGCACAGTATACGCTCGAAAAGACACTCAACTATTCATCAACGCAGTCTTCGTCTCTTTCCGGTGCGATAAGTGCCGTTTCCTCGGAAATCGAGTCATCACAGTCAACAATACTTTTGAGAGCGAAGTCGAATGCGGACAAAATTCTTAGAGAAAAAACCAATGGTTATGTAACTCTGGTAACGGATACGGATGGAGGAAGACATTCCGAAGCACTGGTTATATCTTCCGGTAAGGATTATAAGAAATCCGAGCATTTCTGGATATGGAATGTAAACGGTCTCGGACATTATACCGAAACAGGCGACGATACTGCTTTCGAAGCTGACGAGGATGATGAAATTTCAAAATGGCTTGATAAGTATGTACTCAACGTTGGTATAACCATGGATGGTGCAATAGTTGCTAACCGTATTACAGTTGGTCATATGAGTGCCGACCGTGTGCGTACAGGAGTATTGATGTCTCAGGACGGAAATGTCGTATGGAATCTGAATGCGACCGATACATATGTTGTCGAAATGGATAAAACTTATCCGGGCGGAAGTATGACAATCAAGAAAGGATCTATTGCTCTTGGTGAATCATTCGGTAATTGGGATGGTGCGTTTTGTGTCGATGATAGCGGTGATCTTCACGCTGAAAAAGGAAATATCGGCGGTTTTGTAATTGAGTCTGATAATATCCATAATGACGGTATGCGTTTGGATAGTGAAGGCCTACATATGTATCGTGATGTAAAAACAGACATGGGATTCTTGGGCATAAGTTACTGGGAAGAACAACCGTCTTACAAGGCGCTTGCTATGAATATGGAAAACGAAGGGTCCGCTATTTGGTGGGCATATCGGCAGAATAGATCGGATGAAACTTTTACAGTAAAGCTTTTATATGCGGCGGATGAATTTGACGCTTATAAGGCAGACACATTGTACGTACACTGTGCATTGGATTTAAGAGGATGTACTGCGCGTAATTTTAACATTGATTCTAGCAATGGCGGAGCCGAAAGAGGACTAAGTGGATACTGTCTATTATTGACAGGTGACGCGATAAACGATGACGGTACCATTAATGAGTCAAAGTTGCAGGAAGTATATGTTCAAAATGGTTTTATAGTTTCAGGTCCTTGATGTTACATCTTGTAATTTATTATATTATATGGTATAATTATCCTATAAAATGTATAAATGATAAGGAGGAATTAGCTATGAAAAAAATAATGATAAGTATTATGGCTCTAACGCTTATTTCAGGATTGATAACAGCGGCGTTTGCAATTGATGCGACTCCCACCGCATCAACGGTTTTGGTCGATGGTACAGAAGTTAAAGTCAATGCGTACAATATTGACGGAAATAATTATTTTAAGCTTCGAGATGTGGCGTATATGCTAAATGGAACGTCGAAACAGTTTGAGGTCGGCTACGATGGAGAGCTGAACTCCATTGTCTTGACGAGTAATCAATCATATACTGTTATGGGAGGGGAAATGGAACAAGGAGGAAACGAAGTGACAGAAACATCCGTAACAAGTTCTAAAATTATTAAAGACGGTGTCGAGACTGAGATGTTAGCTTATAATATTGATGGAAATAATTATTTTAAACTACGCGATCTTGGAGAAAAATTTAATTTCGGCGTTGATTATGATGAAAAAACCAATTCAGTAAGTGTTGATACCGATAAGGGATATGGCGACTCAGATGAAGAATTGAATGATACAAATTCGAATAAATATCAGGGGGATTTTCTAAAACCAAGAGTAAAGCCGACCCCAATGCCACCAGTAACAGTACCTGCTCCGTAAAATAGCTATAAAGTAGACAAAGAGCCTATATCTTAACGATACGGGCTCTTTTTGCTTCAATGACTAAGGACTTCTTCTTGTGACCGTAGCTTCCACAAATGTTCCGTTAGGATACAATGTAGCGCTATATTTCGTTTTGCCATTGTTTTTACTCACTTTAACAACTTTTCTGTTGCTTGGAGTAATTCGAGCTTCGAGTTTATCACCCGGATTTTGCAAAATGCCGCCCATGTGACAAACGTCTCTTTTGATAGCCACACGATTATTTTTATAAAGAATCATTTCTTTGTTTTTGCCACTCATAGCTACACCCTCCTTTCTTTTTAATATTTTCATTGGCATTATGGTATTTTCCTCCTTTCCTTTGTTTCGACATAAGTATATATCATTACAGCACTATAATCCATAGCAAGAAGTGAGAAAACGAGCAGCTATTTTATCAATAAGTGAAAAAAAATAAACCCTTATCATTTACAAGATTTTTGCAATATGCTATAATAAGTATATCAAACGTAAAGATAAAGGGGATAAGAAAGTGGAAATAAATGATTTTAAATCTTTGAGAAAAAACAAAGGATTATCAAGGGAAGATGTTTGCGGTATTGTAGCGGAAAGAGGAAGTGTCCTCGATGCCGCCCGACTTGAGAGGATAGAGAACGGCAAGTTTCCCATTCATCCCGATGAAGTATTATTGTTGTCGGAAGTATATAATGAGCCGATTATGTGCAATATCTATTGCTCGCAAAAATGCCCGATAGGTGCGCGATACGTAGAACCAATAGAAAAGAAAGAATTAGAGAAAATCATTTTATCAATGATAGCATCGCTGAATTCGATAGAAAAGAAACAGGAACGACTTATCGAAATTACATCGGATGGTGAAGTTGACGATAACGAGCTTAAGGATTTTATGCAAATTCAAGAAGAACTTCAAAGTATATCAGAAACAGTCGAGGCTTTGAAATTCTGGACAGAAAAAGAAATAAAATCACGCTAAAAATACATCTCCTTTTATGAGAAAGGA
>JBJEIU010000125.1:0-3304 GCA_051877355.1 Hominilimicola sp. | reverse complement strand
CAAGGATAATTCCATTGTTTTAACGTCGCAGAATAAGGAAACATCAACTCTCTCCATAAAGGAGGAGGGAATGTTCTCATCCGGCGGCACTGTTACAGAGCCTGTGGAGGGAGAATTTGACGCAACCACAAACTGGCTCGACTCAACGCGCGCCGGAAATACCGCCCATGTAGACCATGCGAATGTACTTTATCAGATACCCGAAACCGAAACGGGACTGCCGATGGTATTTCTACACGGCTACGGACAGTCGCGTATGGGCTGGATGACGACTCCCGACGGCAGAGAGGGATGGTCAACCATGTTTTTGAAAAAAGGACACAGTGTATTTTTGGTAGACCAGCCACGCAGAGGTGAAGCAGGTTCTACCACAGCTATGACAAACGATGCTCTTGATACATGGTCGGAGGACTCAAAGGAGTACAATCCGGGAGATCAGGCGTGGTACACGCATTTCCGTATCGGACGCGGCACGCCAAACAGATATGACGGTTCACAGTTCCCCGAAGGCGATGAAGCACAGAACCAATTTTTACGCCAGATGACGCCGAACACAGGCGGCTTTGATCTGACTGTAAATAAAGCGGCGCTTGATGAAGTATTGTCCGATGTTAAGGACAAGACAGGCAAAAAGAGCATATATGTAACACATTCACAGGGCTGCTCTGTCGGATTTGTGGTTGATACCGAAAATGTTGCGGCGCTTGTGGCAATCGAGCCGGGCAGCGCGCCTGCGGTAGGTTCAGAGCAGTATAACAGCCTGCTTGAAGCAAAAATCCCGGTTGTGTTCTACTACGGTGACTATATCGACAACGGGCCGGAGGATATTCAGTCAACATCATTCTGGAAGGGTGCAAGGGATTCGGCTGTCGCTTTTGCAGAGGCTTATAATGCGGCAGGCGGAAATTGTACGGTTGTAAATCTTCCGGACGTAGGGATTACAGGAAATTCACACTTCTTGTTCCAGGAAATGAACAACGCGCAAATTGCAGACCATCTTGAAAACTGGATTAAGGAAAATGTGAAATAAAAAGGAGTATAAAGTTATGAAGGTAGCATTAGTAAACGGCAGTCCCCATAAGAACGGCTGCACATATACAGCCTTATGCGAGGTTGCAAAAACTCTTAACGAGGAAGGCATAGAAACCGAAATCTTCTGGATTGGCACAAAACCGCTTGCAGGCTGTATTGCCTGCCGATCATGCAGCAAGACAGGAAAGTGTGCATTTAATGACTGTGTAAACGAATTCCATGAGCTTGCAAAGGAATGTGACGGCTTTGTGTTCGGCTGTCCTGTGCATTACGGCGCAATGAGTGCGTCGCTGACTGCCTTTATGGACAGATTATTCTATTCGGAGCTGTGCGGATGCGGAAATAGTAATTTTTATATGAAGCCGGCTGCTGCTGTTATTTCAGCGCGCCGCGCGGGAACAACGGCAACATTCGATCAGATAAACAAGTATTTCACTATTCAGGAAATGCCCATTGTTTCCTCACGGTATTGGAATATGGTACATGGCGCTGCTCCGGAGCAGGTTTTGGAGGATAAGGAAGGGTTATACACGATGAGAGTTCTCGGACGTAACATGGCTTTCATGCTTAAATGCAAAGAAGCCGGATTTAAAAATGGCGTAGAATTACCCAAACGTGAAGAACCTATATTTACAAATTTCATAAGATAAGGAGAACGGCGGTATGAATATTAAAATGCTTTGCGCCTGTGCGCTGACATCAGGTATTCTTGCCGCCGCGCTTTTAACAGCGTGTGCGGCGGAGCCTAAACTGACAATAGAAAATGTAAGCCTGATGGAGAATACTTTGACATATACTGTATCGTCAGATATACCGCTGTCAGGCGCGCTGATATGCGCGATATATGATGATACCGGAGTTCTGCGATCGGTATCGGTCGAGGAAAACCAGACTGAGCAAAAGGAATGGATAATTGAAGCTGCTGCTGAATTTGAAAAAGGTATGAGTAAAATATTTTTTTGGAACAGTCTTGACGAAATGACACCTTGGGTTAGCAGTGCATCTTCGGAATGGACTAAGAATAACCATTTTGACGCATACACAGAAGATACAAAAATTTCAGATGTGATAAGTGACAAGTGCTTTGATGATTACGGGAGATTGATTTTCCCCGTAAACAGCGGATATTACAGCGGCGACACCTTAAAAAATCTCAGACTGACGTGGTATAACTATATTGACCCCAATAAGACTGTTGAAATTGCAAATTATTTAAAAAAGCACGCTGCCGGCGGTGAAACAATATTCTATGATATTTATACAGAAGCCGAAAAAGCTGAGAATCCCGAAAAAAGAAACACCGGATTGTTCTTTTTCAGGGGAAATCCCGGCGAAAAATTTGCCGTATGCAATGCCGGCGGAGGATTTGCATATGTGGGCGCTATGCACGACAGCTTTCCTCACGCATTGGAGTTGTCAAAAAAGGGGTATAATGCTTTTGCATTGATTTACCGCCTCGGTTGGGAAACTGCATATGAAGATTTAGGGCGCGCAATATCTTTCATTATTGACAATGCCGATGAATTAGGGGTAGATACAGACGGGTATTCTCTGTGGGGCGGAAGCGCCGGAGCAAGAATGGCAGCAACATTAGGAAATGCAAATTATCTTAAACAGTATTCTGAAAGGATCGATATTCCGCAGACCGCAGCAGTTATTATGCAGTACACCGGCTATACAGATGCTTCTGCAAACGATGCTCCGACCTATGCTTGCGTCGGAACAAACGACGGTATCGCAAGTTGGCGAACCATGCAAAACCGTTTGAATACTCTTACCAATTCTTACGGAATTGAAACTGAATTTCACGCATATGACGGTTTGCCTCACGGTTTTGGTCTTGGTACGGGAACAATAGCTGAGGGCTGGGTTGACGATGCGGTGGCATTTTGGGAGAAGCATATAAATTAGTCGGTTTCGTTACTGTGCATACGGTTAAGATTTCTGCGCGCATCGCGTAATTCTTCGGGAACTTCCTCAATGCTCATGTTACGCGGAACAGAGGTGGTTCCCGTCGTCTTGGCGGTTTCATAGTACCAGCATTTATAGTTGAGTATATCAAGGGTGCCCTGCAATTCCTTTATCTGTCTGAGAACCGAGTCACGCTGTTTTTTAATCAAATCTAAACGCTCGTTTATAGTTTCATCGCCGGCAACTGCCATATCAATAAAGGATTTAATATCTTTAATCGGCATACCTGTCTTTTTAAGACACTCAATAACGAACAGCCATTCAAAGTCCTTATCCTTAAACATTCTGATACCGCCGGCAG
>JBJEIU010000124.1:0-15148 GCA_051877355.1 Hominilimicola sp. | reverse complement strand
TATAGTCCTCCGAATTCAAAATATCCTATCCAGTATAGCACAAATGTTAATTTAATGCAACAAAAAAGTATTACTTGCGGGGAATTATTTCCGCAAGTAATACTTTAAATTCTATCTAAGCTGTGCGCCTATCTGATGTTCAAGGTTCTTAACCACCTTGTCAAATACCTTCTGCACTTCCTCGCCTGTAAGGCTGCGGTCAGCAGCGCGGTATACTGCGCTGTATGCCACACTCTTTTTGCCCTCGGGTATCTGCGCGCCCTCGTACACGTCAAACAACTGTATACTTTCAAGCGTCTTGCCCGACGCCTTTCTGATAACCGCCTCAATATCAGCAACAGGTATTGTCTTGTCAACAAGCATTGCTATATCGCGCGTTACGGCAGGGTACTTCGGAAGCTCCTTGAACTTAATATCAGTCTTTATATTAAGGAATACATTCTCAAAATCAAGCTCGCCCACATAAACAGGCGTTTCAATTCCGTATTTTCTGCCCACAGCCGGATGAATTTCACCGATTATACCAAGCTTCTTGCCGCCCGCGCTTATCTTAGCGCAGCGTCCGGGGTGGAAGGTCGGGTTATCAATTACGGCTTCATATTTAACATTCTTCACGTTAAGACCTGCAAACAGCCCCTCGCAAATGCCCTTGATGTCGTAGAAGTCCACATTCCCGCCGTACATTCCTATTGTTATCTTCTGCGGCTCATCAGGCAGCTTGCCCTCCTCTGTCGGGATAAACACCTTGCCTATTTCAAACAGCTTTGCGGACGCGTTTCTGTAGTTATAGTTTCTCGCAAGAATGTCAAGCATGCTTGAAATGGTTGTTGTACGCATTACAGAGGTGTCCTCGCCAAGCGGATTTGTAATCTTTACTGTATTTCTTAAATTACTGTCCGCAGGAATATTCAGTTTATCGAAAACTGATGGGCTCGTAAAGGTATATGTGTAAATTTCATACATGCCCTGTGCCGTAAGGATTTCGTTAATTCTGTCCTGCGCTTGCTGGCGGTCTGTTTTCTTTCCGCAGGTCGCCTCGCCCGAAAGCAACGTAACAGGGATTTTATCATAGCCGTAGAAGCGCGCAACCTCCTCGGCAATATCAGCCTCGCCCTCAAGGTCGGGTCTGAAGGACGGCGGTGTAACCGTCATGTTTTCAAGGTCTGTCTTTATTTCAAGCGCGTCAAAATATTTAACCATTTGTTCTGTCGGAATGTCCGTACCGAGGAACGCGTTGATTTTATCAGGTCGGAACGGAAGCGTTTTCATATCCGTAACGTTACCCATAACGTCAATCATTCCGCCCACGTTTTCGCCGCAGCCAAGCTGCTCCACAAGCTGACACGCTCTTTCAACGGCGGGAACAGTATTGTTGTAGTCAAGACCCTTTTCATATCTTGATGACGCTTCGGTTCTAAGACCTACTCTTTGCGCCGTAAGTCTTACGGACGCGCCGTCAAAGGTGGCGCTTTCAAAAATAACCGTTGTTGTGTCGTCCTTAACCTCGCTGTTGAAGCCGCCCATTACGCCGGCGATTGCAACGGCTCTCTTGCCGTCGGCGATTACAAGATCGTTTGACGTAAGCGTTCTGTCCTGCTCGTCAAGCGTCTTTATAACCTCGCCGTCAGCGGCGCGTCTTACAACTATTTTGTTATCCTCCAAATCACGCAAATCAAATGCATGCATTGGCTGACCGTATTCAAGCAGCACATAGTTTGTAATATCAACGATATTGTTAATCGGTCTTACGCCGCAGGCAGTAAGTCTTTCCTGCATCCAGCTTGGTGACGGACCGATTTTCACGTTCTTGACCATTCTCGCGCAGTATCTCTTGCACTTGTCCTTATCCTGTACATCTACGCTTATGGTGTCAGCGATATTTTCGTTATTCTCGCTGAATTTAACCTCCGGAATAGTAAACTTCTTTCCGAAAGTCGCCGCGGTTTCCCTTGCAAGACCGATAATTGAGAAGCAATCGGGTCTGTTTGATGTGATTTCAAATTCCACAACCGTTTCATTCATACCGAAAATATCTCTTATATCCTTACCTATAGGCGTGTCGTCCGGCAAAATAAGTATGCCGTATTCCGGCTCGTAGCCAAGCATATCCTCTGTTATGCCTAATTCATCATGTGAGCAGAGCATACCGTTTGATTCAACACCGCGCAGCTTGCCCTTTTTGATTTTGCCGCCCGGCAGCGTTGCGCCCACAAGCGCAACAGGGACGATAATTCCTGCCTTTACGTTCGGCGCGCCGCAGACGATTTGCAGTATCTCGCCCGTTCCCGCGTCAACTGTACATACGTGCAGGTGATCGCTGTCGGGGTGGTCCTCGCAGGTAAGCACCTTACCTGTTACCACGTTCTGCACAGCCTCGCCCATACTCTCATAGCCCTCAACCTTTGAGCCGCTCATTGTAAGTCTGTCTGAATATTCTTTCGGCGTAACGTCTATATCCATATAGTCGTTAAGCCAACTCATAGGTAAATTCATTATTCACTCAATCCTTCCAAAAATTTATTAATAGCTTTTCTGTTTCTTAATATATAGGTGTTCTTGCTCTTATCTTTAAGAAATTTCATCAGTTCAAGATTTTTCTTCCGCTTTTTGCGTCCGTCAAGCAGTATCCATTTTGCAAATTCAAAATCGAACTTTTCCGTACAGCCCTCGCCCATGTCGGGACGGGTTTTACCCTTGTATATACGGCTGCGCTTCCACGCTTGATAAAAGCACGTGAAACGGTTTACATCAACAAAAATTATTGTATCCGCCGCGTCAAGACGCTCTTTCCAGTAAATTTTACGGTAATTTCCGTCTATAATCCACCTGTCACGCTTTAGTACTTCCGCAAGTCTTTCACATTTGTACTCCGCAGAGCTTTCCACCCAACCGGGTAGCCAGTGCAGCGCATCCATATGCGTAGGCTCAATACCAAGTATTTCGCCCAATTTTCTTGCAAGCGTGGATTTGCCGCCGCCGGAAAATCCGAAAATAACTATCCTGTCCATCAGAACTGTCCCAAAAATCTCAAATCGTTTTCAAAGAATAGTCTTATGTCATTAATGTCATACTTACCCATCGCAATTCTTTCAAGTCCTATACCGAACGCAAAACCCGAATAAACCTCAGGGTCAATGCCGCAGTTTGCAAGCACCTTGGGGTGTACCATGCCGCAGCCGAGGATTTCAATCCAGCCCTCACCCTTGCACATGCTGCAGCCCTTGCCGCCGCATGCAAAGCATGATACGTCAGCTTCGGCTGACGGCTCCGTGAATGGGAAATGGTGCGGTCTGAAACGAACCTTTGTATTTTCGCCGTATAATTCCTTTAAAAATGCTTCAAGCGTACCCTTTAAGTCCGCCATTGTAACGCCCTTATCAACCACAAGCCCCTCAATCTGGTGGAATACCGGTGAATGTGTCGCGTCAAGCGCGTCGCTTCTGTAAACGCGTCCCGGCGAAATCATTCTGATTGGCGGCTTTCTCTTTTCCATTACGCGGATTTGTACAGGTGATGTCTGTGTTCTTAAAACCGTGTTGTCATTTATATAGAACGTGTCCTGCGTGTCGCGCGCGGGGTGGTTCGGCGGAATGTTCAGCGCCTCAAAGTTGTAATAATCAAGCTCTACCTCAGGACCCTCGGCAATTTCAAAGCCCATGCCGATAAAGGTGTTCTTTATGTTGTTCATAACCTTTGTGAGAGGATGCAGCTCGCCTGTTTCCTGCACTTTTCCCGGCATGGTAACGTCTATTACCTCCGCCTTAAGCTTTGCTTCCTCCAGTTTAGCGGCAATTTCTGCTTTCTTTGTGTCAATGCTGTTTTCGATTGTTGAACGTATTTCATTTGCAAGCGCGCCGATTTTAGGTCTTTCCTCCGAACTTAGTTTACCCATACCCTTTAATACGGCGGTAAGCTCGCCCTTTTTGCCAAGGAATTTAATTCTTGCTTCCTCAAGCGCGTCCATGTCAGACGCTTTTTGCAGCACGTCCAGAGCGGCTGCTTTGATTTCTTCAAGTTTTTCTCTCATGTCTGATTTTCCTTTCATATTCTTTTCCACGCGTTCAGAAATTCGTCAAGACAAGGCAAACAGCCGCAAGTCGTATTTCTTATACTACGAGGACTGTTTAACGCCGTATTGGCGGATTTATGAACGTGCATAAACTAAAAAACACTTCGTCCACTAAGGGACGAAGTGTGTAAACTCTCCGCGGTACCACCCGACTTCCGGTATAAACTACCGGCGCTCTGTTATGTATAACGGCACTACCCGTCGTCTGCTACACACCCTACGGCTTCACAAACGCAGCTCCGGAATGAAATTTTAACTGTACCCTTACCGCATGAACTTCCAGCTCAATAATTCATGCTCTCTCTGTGGCGGAATACAGCCTACTTTGTTCCATCATTGCCTTTGATATTCAATTCGGTGGTATTATATCATTAAAAATCCTGTTTGTCAATCAATATTGCTTTATTTTTTTGTTAGATAGACACAACGTCGACAAATAGCCCAAAAGAAACCCCAGAGAGTGGCACCTCTCCGGGGTTTCGCTTTTGGTGTAAACCTCATGATATATTATTATCTTTAATCGTCACTGTTATTATACTACTAACATATCAAAATGTCAACACAATTCAATAAATATCAATAAATATAGGTAATTTCTTTGAAATTTACAAAAAATTAATAAAAAACAGTAGTAATTAAATAATTTTTGTGATATAATAACCTCACGGCGTGTGCCAAAACGGAGTTTTGGACGCCTGTGAGAACATTGAAACATAATTTGCACGCCACGCTGCGGCGCCGACCGCTTTCGCGCTCTGCAATTTTATGTTATGATACATTTTAATAATGCTAAAATGAGGAGAAATATACATGGGTTTATTTGAAAAAGTATTCGGCACATACTCCGACAGAGAGCTGAAAAAGGTTTACCCTATCGCAGATAAGGTAATGGCTCTTGAGGAGGATATGGCAAAGCTTTCAGACGCGGAGCTTAAAGCCAAAACTCCCGAATTCAAAGAAAGACTTACAAAAGGTGAAACGCTTGACGACCTTCTTCCCGAAGCATTCGCGGTTATGCGTGAGGCAAGCTGGAGAGTTCTTGGAATGAAGCACTTTTATGTGCAGGTAGTCGGCGGTATCATACTGCATCAGGGACGTATTGCGGAAATGAAGACAGGTGAGGGTAAAACGCTTGTTTCCACGCTTCCCGCATATCTGAACGCGCTAACAGGTGACGGTGTACATATCGTTACCGTAAACGATTACCTGGCTAAGCGAGACAGTGAATGGATGGGCAAGGTTTATCGCTATCTTGGTATGAGCGTGGGACTTATCATCCACGACCTTGACAATGCGCAAAGACGAGAAGCATATGCTGCCGATATCACTTACGGTACGAATAACGAGCTTGGATTTGACTATCTGCGCGACAACATGGTTGTTCACAAGGAGGAAATGGTTCAGCGCGGTCACAATTATGCCGTAGTCGACGAAGTTGACTCAATCCTTATTGACGAAGCAAGAACTCCGCTTATCATTTCAGGTATGGGTCAGGACGCGAACGAGCTTTACAGAGTTGCGGATATGTTTGTTAAACGTTTGAAAAAGCATGTCGTAACCGAGCATGACGACAAGCAGCTTGACGAGGACCTTGACGCGGATTATATTGTTGACGAAAAGGCAAAGACTGCAATGCTGACAGAGCAGGGCGTAAAGAAAGCCGAGCAGGGCTTCGGCGTTGAAAACCTTTCCGACCCGGACAACATGAAGCTTCAGCACCACATCAATCAGGCATTGCAGGCAAACGGCGTTATGCACCGCGACCAGCAGTATGTGGTACAGGACGGTCAGGTAATGATTGTCGACGAGTTCACAGGCCGTATCATGCCCGGCAGACGCTACAGCGACGGTCTTCATCAGGCAATTGAGGCAAAAGAGGGCGTTAAGATTGAAAACGAGTCAAAGACGCTTGCCACAATCACTTTCCAGAATTTCTTCCGTCTTTACAACAAGCTGTCAGGTATGACCGGTACAGCGCTTACTGAGGAAGAGGAATTCCAGCACATATACAAGCTTGACGTGGTTGCAGTTCCCACAAACAAACCTGTTATCCGTGAGGATATGCACGATGTTGTATTCAAAACGGAAAAGGGCAAATTCATGGCTGTTATCCGTCAGATACAGGAATGTCACGCAAAGGGTCAGCCTGTGCTTGTGGGTACGGTAAACGTAGATAAATCAGAAATACTTTCAGCGCTTTTAAAGCGCGCAGGCATAAAGCATGAGGTGCTGAACGCAAAGTATCATGCAAAGGAAGCCGAAATCGTAGCACAGGCAGGTAAAAAAGGCGCTGTTACAATCGCCACAAACATGGCGGGCCGTGGTACAGATATTATGCTTGGTGGTAACGCCGAGTACATGGCAAAGCATGAAATGGCAAAGCAGGGCTTCACAGACGAGCTTATCGCAGAGGCGACAGGCTTCGGCGACACAGATGATGAAGAAATCATCAACGCAAGAAAGGTATTTACAGAGCTTAACGACAAGTTCAAGGAGCAGATAAAACCTGAACAAGAGGAAGTCAAGGAGCTTGGCGGTCTGTTCATAATCGGTACGGAGCGTCACGAATCAAGACGTATTGATAACCAGCTACGCGGACGTGCGGGACGTCAGGGCGACCCGGGCGCGTCAAAGTTCTTCCTGTCGCTTGACGATGACCTTATGAGAATTTTCGGCAGCGAAAAGGTCAAAACAATGGTAAACGCGCTTGGTCTTGAAGAAGACGAACCAATCGAAGCAAAAATGCTTACAAACGCCATCGAAAACGCGCAGAAGAGCCTTGAGAGCCGTAACTTTGACTCACGTAAGCACGTGCTTCAGTATGACGAGGTTATGAACGAGCAGCGTAAGATTATATACGCTCAGCGTCAAAAGGTGCTTGACGGCGAGGACATCAGCGGCACAATCAAGGGCATGATAGAAGCGTCAATCGACAGCGCACTTGACGACTTTATCGGTATCTCGGAAATCCCCGAGGAATGGAATATCCGCGCAATCATTGAATTTGCAAACCACAATCTTAACGCAAAGGGCGAATTCTCTATCCCCGAGGAGGATATGGAAACCATCACAAGAGCAGATGTCAAGGATATGCTTATGGGCATCGCAAACAAGCGTTACGCCGAGCAGGAGGAAACCTTCGGCGACAACATGCGTGAGCTTGAAAGAGTGCTTATGCTTAAGGTTGTCGACACACTTTGGATGGATCACCTTGACGAGATGGAGCATGTTAAGCGTGAAATCGGCTTGCAGGCATACGGTCAGCACGACCCTGTTATGGAATACAGGAATGTGGGCAGCGAGCTTTACGAAAATATGCTTGACAGCATTAAGAAAGACACAGTCCGTTATGTGCTTTCGGCTATGCCGAGAATTAAGATTGAACGTGAGCAGGTGGCTAAACCTATGGACACAGGCGGTGACGATTCACTTGCCAAGCAGCCTAAGCGCGCTAAAAAAGAGCCGGGCAGAAATGACCCATGCCCCTGCGGCAGCGGCAAGAAGTATAAGCATTGCTGCGGCAAGGATAAGTAATCAGTTTTTTACAGGGAACGGCATGCCGTTCCCTTATTTACGAAAATAATTTCAGAAAGAAGTGATAAATATGTTAGAGTACGATGAGTACAGACTAAAGCTGCAAGGCTTTGAAGACAGCATAAACGATTTGAGGGATTCACTTTGACATCGCGGGAGCGCAGAGTGAAATAGAAAAGCTTGAAGCAGAAAGCGCAAAGCCCGATTTCTGGGACGACCTTGAGAACTCACAGAAGGTTTTACAGAAAACAAAGCAGCTTAAGGACAAGGTTGAAGCCTTTGAAAACCTCAAAACAAAATGGGAGGACACGCTTGTTTTAATCGACCTTGCAAACGAAGAAAATGACGAGAGTATGCTGCCCGACGTTACACAGGATGCGGCGGAAATTGAAGCTGAAATTGAAAAAATGACGCTTGAAACGTTGCTAAGCGGTGCATACGACAAGAACAACGCCATTATGACGTTCCACGCCGGCGCGGGCGGCACGGAGGCGCAGGACTGGTGCGAAATGCTGATAAGAATGTATCAGATGTGGGCGCAGAAAAACGGCTACACCTACACCGTGCTTGACTCCCTCCCCGGCGATGAAGCGGGAATAAAAAGCTGCACAATAGAAATTGACGGACTTAACGCATACGGTTACCTTAAAGCCGAAAAGGGCGTACACCGCCTTGTAAGAATTTCGCCTTTCAATTCCGCGGGCAAGCGTATGACGTCTTTCGCGTCAATCGAGGTTATGCCAGAGCTTGACGACAACGTGGAAATCGACATACGTCCCGAGGACATCAAAATGGAAGCATTCCGCGCAAGCGGCGCGGGCGGTCAGCATATCAACAAGACCAGCTCGGCGGTACGTCTTACACATATCCCCACAGGCATTGTAACTTCATGTCAGACGCAGCGTTCCCAGTTCCAGAACAGGGACTATGCCATGAAAATGCTTAAGGCAAAGCTTGTGGAGCTTGCTGAGCAGCAACAGAAAGAAAAAATCTCCGACCTGCAGGGCGTACAGATGGAAAACGGCTGGGGCAGTCAGATTCGTTCATATGTATTCCAGCCCTACACCATGGTCAAGGATTTAAGAACCGGCTTTGAAATGGGTAATATCGGCGCCGTTATGGACGGCGATCTGAACGGCTTTATCAACGCCTACCTTAAAGCAGCAAGCCTTGGCACGCTGAACAAATAATCACATATTAAAATACGGCATTGCAAAAATTCTCCTGCAATGCCGTATTTTTTCTTTTCTTCTTAAAAGTTGTTGTTATTGTTCTTCTGATTTTGCTTCTGATTTTGCTTCTGATTTTGCTTTTGGTTCTGCTGCTGATTCTGATTATTGTTATTGTTCTGGTTTTGCTGCTGATTCTGTTTTTGGTTGTTGTTCTGATTATTCATTCTGCCTCACTCCTTTCTACAGATTTTATTTTACCCAATGCTTATTATTTTATTCAAAAATGCCTGTTTTACTTGAATTTTACGTAAAAAAATGATATAATAAAGTATAAGATTTATTTTGAAATTTAACGTTTTGGAGTATACTATGGTTGATAAAATTTGGAAATTCAGGAATAAAAAACTTCGCGATGAAATTATAAAAGAGGTGTCGCAGGAATACCGCATACCGCGCGTAATATCCACCATACTTTTAAACCGTGGAATCGAAAGCGGTGATATTTCATCATTCCTGAAAAAATCAATGTCAGACATAGTAAACCCAATGTTAATGCTGGATATGGATAAAGCCGTTGAGCGTATAAACACCGCAGTAAAAAATAAAGAAAAAATTGCCGTTTACGGCGACTACGACGTTGACGGAATAACCTCCACAGCGCTCCTTTATGAGTTTCTTTCCTCTATGGGCGCAGATGTGGAATATTACATTCCCGACCGTAAGGGCGAGGGCTACGGCATTAACATTATGGCTGTAAACAAGCTGTTCAAGCAGGGTATAAAGCTGATGATAACAGTTGACTGCGGCATAACCGCCATAGGCGAGGTGGAATTTGCAAAGCTTCAAGGTATGGACGTAATCATCACCGACCACCACACCTGCAAGGACCGTCTGCCAACCGCAGCGGCGGCAATACTGAACCCGAAAAGACCCGACTGCGAATACCCCTTTGATGCCTTGGCAGGCGTGGGAGTCGCGTTTAAGCTAATCCTTGCGCTTGCAATGGAAAACGGCATGAACACAAAGGACGTATTTGCAAAATACGTTGATATAGCAACACTCGGCACAATAGCTGATGTTGTACCTCTTGTGGGCGAGAACAGAATTATAGCTGACAAGGGACTTAAGATACTGCAAACCCCAAAAAGGCCGGGACTCCACGCCATAATGGAGGTTGCGGGAGTGCTTGGAAAAAATATAAATTCCTCCACCATCGCCTTTGCTATTGCGCCGCGTCTTAACGCGGCAGGCAGACTCGGCACTGCCACAACGGCGGTTGAGCTGCTTTTGACAAAGGACGAGAGCAGGGCAAGGGAAATCGCCCTTGCGCTTGACGAGGAAAACAAGGAACGGCAGATTACGGAGCGACAGATTTTTGATGAAGCGCTCGGCATGATAGCCGCCGACCCTAATTTTGAAAAGAAAAAGGTCATAGTGCTTGCGCACGAGGACTGGCACCACGGCGTAATCGGAATTGTGGCGTCAAGACTGTGTGACCTGTATTACAAGCCATGTATACTCATCTCCCACTCCAACGGCGTGGGCAAAGGCTCGGGCAGGAGCATAAAAGGTTTTAACCTTTTCGACGCGCTCACGCACTGCGAAAAGCATCTTACAGACTTCGGCGGTCATGCGGTTGCGGCAGGACTTAACGTAAATATGTCCGACCTTGAGAACTTCACAAAGGAAATCAACAAATATGCCGACGAAGTGCTGACTGAACAGGATATGATACCCTCCATTGAAATTGACTGTCCCCTTTCCGAACACGCCATAACGCTTGAAAACGCAAAAATGCTTTCAAGACTTGAGCCGTTCGGTATGGGCAATGAAAAGCCAATATTTGCAATGGCGAACGCCGTTGTTGCAAATATTGCGTCGGTAGGCATGGACAACAAGCACCTCAGACTGAGAATAAACAAAAATAACCAGATGATAAACTGTATAGGCTTCGGCATGGGCGAATACGCCTCCACGCTCAGAAGCGGAGACATCATCAATCTTGCATTCCAGATGGATATAAATACCTATCAGGGAAACGAATCGGTTCAGCTTTTACTGAAAGATTTAAAGATGAAACAATAATTTTTGCATATAGCAGATAGGAAGTGAGCTTATGGCAGAAACAAACGACCCGGTAATTCTTTCACCGGAGAAAATACCTCAGCACGCGGACGATACTGATGTTCTTGTAGATAAAATAATAGGCATGGTCAAATCCTACAGTCCCAACGCAAATACGGATATGATTTACATTGCCTACAGACTGGCAAAATCCGCCCACGCACATCAGTTCAGGCGCAGCGGCGCTCCATATATAGAGCATCCCGTACAGCTTGCCTATATTGCCGCGCAGCTTTCTCTTGACGCAACGGCAATTTCCGCCGCGCTGCTGCATGACGTGGTTGAGGATACACCCTACACCTACAAAAATATAGAGGATTTATTCGGCAAAAGTGTTGCGGAAATCGTAGACGGTGTTACCAAACTGAAACAGATTAAATATAATACGCGCGAGGAACAGCAGGTTGAGAACCTCAGAAAAATGTTCCTTGCAATGGCAAAGGATATACGCGTTGTGATGATAAAGCTTATCGACAGGCTGCACAATATGCGTACTCTGAATTTTATGCCGCGCGCAAAGCAGCTTCTTATTTCAAAGGAAACGCTTGACGTGTATGCTCCACTCGCCCACCGTCTCGGTATGTCAAAAATCAAGATAGAGCTTGAGGATTTAGCGCTCAAGTACCTTGACCCGGTAGCATATGAGGAGATTACACAGAGCATAAATCAGAAAAAGGATGAGCGTGAAAAATACATACTGGATATTATAGATGTGCTGCGCGCAAAGCTTGACGAGATGAATATAAAGGGACAGGTCACAGGACGCGCAAAGCATTTCTACAGCATATTCCGCAAAATGTACACGCAGAACAAGACAATTGACGAGCTTTATGACTTGTTCGCAGTAAGGGTTATCGTTGATACCGTTGCGGACTGTTACGCGGTGCTGGGTATGGTACATGACCTGTATACACCTGTGCCTATGCGTTTTAAGGACTATATCGCAATGCCCAAGCCAAATATGTATCAGTCGCTTCATACAACGGTTATCGGACCAAATGGCACACCTCTTGAAATACAAATCCGAACATGGGAAATGCACCGCGTGGCTGAAAACGGTATCGCGGCGCACTGGAAATATAAGGAGGGCATATCGGGAAGCACAGATATGGATTCAAAGCTCGAATGGGTACGTCAGCTTCTTGATACACAGACAAGTATCATTGATACTGACGATTTCTTCAACACGCTTAAATTCGACCTGTTTGAGGACGAGGTTTTCGTATTCACACCCCAGGGCAAGGTTATTTCACTGCCTGCAAAAAGTACCGTTATAGACTTCGCATTTGCAATTCATTCACAGGTCGGATATAAAATGAGCGGAGCAAAGGTAAACGGAAAAATCGTTCCAAATAACTACATGGTTCAGAATGGAGAAATAGTCGAAATCCTGACAGCCAATACCCACGGTCCAAGTCGTGACTGGCTCAAGCTTTGCCGCACATCGCAGGCAAAGAACAAAATTAATCAGTGGTTCAAGCGCGAGCGACGCGACGAGAATATAGAACACGGCAAGGAGCTTATTGAACGTGAGCTGCGCCGCCTTGGCAACACACATGAACAGCTTTTCAAGCCTGAATGGATTGCAATTCTGTTAAAGCGTTACGGCTTCCAGACCATAGACGATCTTTATGCAAGCGTCGGCTACGGCGGACTTACAGCGCAGAAGGTGGTTGTACGCTTACGCGATGAATGGATAAAGCAGAACAAGGCAAACGAGGCAAAGAAAACGCTTGAAGCTGTTTATGACGCGGAACACCACACTGTACAGACCGAGCCTGCAAAACGCCACGCGTCAAGCAAGGGTATTGTTGTAAAGGACATAGACAACTGTCTTGTGCGTCTTGCGCGCTGCTGCAACCCTGTCGCAGGCGATGATATAGTAGGCTTTATCACAAAGGGCAGAGGCGTTAGCGTACACAGACGCGACTGTCCGAACATGAACCCCGAGAGTATGTCCGATGAGGATAAGGGCAGATTTATAGACGTGTGGTGGGACGGCGAACGCAGCACCTCATATATCGCGAATTTGCAGATTGAGGCTCACGACCGCGACGGCGTACTACTTGAAATTACCAATATTCTCGCAACGCTTAAGATACCGTTTAAATCGGTCAACGCCTTTGTTACGAAAAAAGGTATCGCGGTCATTCAGCTCGGCGTTGAAATACGCAACACCTCCGATTTGGCGTTGCTGAAAAAGAAAATTATACAGCTGCAAGGCGTCACGTCAGTGACAAGATTACAGAATTAAGGAAAATAACGTTATGGAAAAAATGAATATCAACATAACAACTGAATATATAAAGCTTGACCAGCTCCTTAAATTTTCCGCACTTGCGGAAAGCGGAGCAATGGCAAAGGATATGATTTTTGACGAATTAGTATCCGTAAACGGCGAGATATGCACAATGCGCGGAAAGAAAATACGTCCCGGCGATACCGTAACGGTGGAATTTGAGGACGCAACGGTTGAAATCAAAGTAGGAGCGGAATAATGTATATTTCCTTCCTATCGCTTTCAAATTTCAGGAATTATTCCGCGGAGAAAATTGAGTTTTCGCCCTATACCAACGTCATTTACGGTGACAACGCGCAGGGAAAAACCAATATTCTCGAAGCCGTTTATATTTTCTCCCAAGGCAGAAGTCACAGGGCAAAATCGGACAAAGAGCTTATAAAATTCGGTGAGAATTTTGCAAAGCTTTCCCTTGAATTTCACGACAGTGAACGCGACTATAGGGCTGCATTGCAGCTTGTCAAAAACGGAAAAAAAAATATAAAAATCAATCATGTGCAGATAACAAAGCTGAGTATGCTTATGAACTATCTCAACGTGGTTATGTTCTCACCCGAAGACCTTGACCTTGTAAAAGGCTCGCCCTCTGCGCGCAGACGTTTCATAGACGCGTCCGTAAGCCAGCTTTATCCGCGCTATCTGACAAGCCTGATTGATTATCATAAGGCGCTTTCGCAGAAGAACAGCCTTTTAAAAGCCCTTAAATTCAAGGGGGTTAAATCGGACGTTATGCTTTCCGTATGGAACGAGCAGCTTGCAATTGAGGCGTCAAGAATAATAAAATACCGCATGGACTTTACAGCGCTGATTGACGAATTTGCCGCGAAAATACAAAAGGAAATTTCAGGCGAGGAATTAAAAATCGTATACGCTCCCGGTATTAAAACAGAGGATATAGAAAAAAGCACAATTTTTCAATATCTGGAGCGAAATCAGCGCCGTGAAATTGAGCTTGCCTCCGCGCAGGTGGGAGTACAGCGCGATGATTTGCATATTTCCATAAACGGCAACGAAGCAAGGGTATACGGCTCACAGGGTCAGCAGCGCACAGCGGCGCTTTCCATGAAGATTGCTCAGGCTGATTACATTCATCACATAAAGGGTGAATACCCCATTTTGCTTTTAGACGATATAATGAGCGAGCTGGACATAAACAGGCGTATGTACCTGTCAGAGAAAATCACAGGCAAACAGGTGCTTATCACCTCAACGGACACCGACCTCATAGAAAGCACCTCCGCCACACAGCTTCTGCACATAAAAAATGGCTCCGTAATAAGGGAGGAAAAGTAATGTATCTGAGAGTTGAAGAAAACATCGTGGTAAACACCAAAGACATTATAGGAATATTTGATATGGATAACACGACCGTATCGCGTCTTGGCAGAACCTTTCTTGCCAAATCTGAGGACAGCGGTCTGATTATAAATTCTACCGACGATTTGCCGAAATCCTTTGTGGTGGTGAACGAAAAGGGAAAAACAAAGGTTTTCATTTCCTCCGTTTCATCAAAGATATTGGCAAAGCGCGGTTTACTGTGAGAAAAAAGGGTAAGAATTAAGATAAGGAGATTAAACTTATGAGTGATTTGGAAAAGATTGAAACCACCTATGACGAAAGTCAGATTCAGGTACTTGAGGGACTTGACGCCGTAAGAAAGCGTCCCGGTATGTATATCGGTTCAACCTCGTCCGCAGGTCTGCACCACCTTGTATATGAAATCGTTGACAACTCCATAGACGAGGCTCTGGCAGGCTACTGCACCGAAATCAAGGTTGACATCAACCCCGATAACTCCGTAACCGTTACCGATAACGGCAGAGGTATTCCTGTAGGTATTCATCCCCAACAGGGCATACCTACCGTTGAGGTTGTGCTTACAATACTCCACGCCGGCGGTAAATTCGGCGGCGGCGGATATAAGGTTTCCGGCGGTCTGCACGGTGTTGG
>JBJEIU010000123.1:0-3309 GCA_051877355.1 Hominilimicola sp. | reverse complement strand
GGAAAGTATTTTGGAGGAAGGTATACATGAGCGATAATAAATTAAAGTTACTGCTAAGAGGGGCACTGGCGTTTCTGTTGGTATCGGTTGTATTTTGTATATTTGCCGTATGCCATAATAACAGCCAAAAAAAATATATGGAGCAGCAAAGGCTCTCCAATGAAACAAAGCTTGCCGAGCTTCAGATGCCGACTGTTGCGCCTGAGCAGGAAAGCGATAATATAACAAATACAGAAAATACGGTGGAAGCTATTGTTTTGGAGGGAGACAGCCCTGTACAGGAGGCAAAGGAAACGGTAAGCGCGGCTAAAGCGGTAATAGTCCTTGATGCGGGACACGGCAAGTCCTCATCAGAAATGTCCGAAGAGGAAAAGAAAGCGGAGGGCTATGTATATAATGAAGAAAAAGGAAGCTGGGGAGAATGGCGCCATTATAAGAATGGTACCTTTGGCGATGACTGCGGAGGCAGCGGCTGTACGCAGACAGCGCCTCCAAACGGCTCCTGCTGGTATCCGATGGGTAACGGCGACAGAGATACAGAACCGTCCATAAATCTGAACAACGCGCTTGCGGCGCAGAAATACCTTGAACAGATGGGGTACGAGGTGCGTATGACGAGAACGTCCAATGAACAGAACCCGTCAATGAATAAGCGCGTGTCGTATTGCTTCCCCGATAACGACACCTCCTGCGCGCCTGACGTGGCGGCATATATTTGCATACATTCAAATGCTGGCGGCGGACACGGAACATCATACATAAGCCTTGGCGGAGCATATGAGCAGTGTTTCATTCCGTCAGACTATGCTGCAAGGTCAAATAGTCTCGGACAGCTTATAAACACAAAGATTGCGGCGGCTTCCGGACTTTTTGATAATTCTCCTATAGGCAGCGAGGAATACTTGATTTTGTTCAACAAATGTCCTGTGCCGATTGCCTATATGGAAATAGGATTTTTTGATAACAGCAGTGATTTAGAAATTCTGCAATCCTCAAGCGATACAATAGGACAGGCAATAGCCGAGGGTGTGGATGAATATCTTAAAAATAATTAATTACGGAGGAATAAAAAATGAAGTATACAAATAACGGAGTGGAGGACATAAAAATAGCATACATAGGCGGCGGTTCACGCGGCTGGGCATGGGGATTTATGAGCGACCTTGCCGCTGTGGCGGATATGTGCGGAAGCGTTTACTTGTATGACATAGACATGGACGCGGCAAGGAAGAATGAGACTATCGGCAATAATGTGAAAAATGCGGAGGGCTGCAATTCTGCGTGGGAATATAAGGCTGTGGATACCATTGATAAGGCGCTTATAGGTGCGGACTTTGTTGTAATCTCAATTCTGCCGGGTACATTTGACGAAATGGAAAGTGATGTACATCTGCCCGAAAAGTACGGAATATTTCAATCGGTGGGCGATACGGCAGGCGCAGGCGGTATAATAAGAGCCTTGCGCACCATTCCGATGTTTGAGGAAATTGCTGAAAATATAAAGAAATACTGTCCCGATGCGTGGGTAATCAATTATACCAATCCCATGACCATGTGCGTAAAGACTCTTTACAGGGTATTCCCTGAAATTAAGGCGTTTGGCTGCTGCCATGAGGTGTTCGGCACACAGAAGGTACTTATAAAGGCACTGGAGGAATTAAGAGGCATAAAGGACATACAGCGTGAGGACATCAAGGTAAATGTTGTAGGAGTAAACCATTTCACATGGCTCACAAAGGCACAGTATAAGGATATAGACATTTTCCCGGTATACCGTGAATTTGCCGAAAAATACAAGGACACAGGCTACGGTGAAATTGATGAAAACTGGATGAATAAATCTTTCTGCTGCAAGGAAAAGGTTAAAATAGACCTGTTTTTGCGCTACGGCTATATAGCCGCCGCAGGCGACAGACATCTTGCGGAGTTCTGCCCGGGTGACTGGTATTTAAAGAACCCCGAAACGGTTGAAAAATGGGGATTTGGACTGACTACGGTTGAGTGGAGAAAAGAGGATTTAAAGAGACGTCTTGAAAGAAGCGAAAAACTTTATACGGGTGAGGAAAAGTTTGAGCTTAAGGAAACAGGCGAGGAGGGCGTACAGCAGATACGCGCGCTTCTCGGACTTCGCGACCTTGTCACGAACGTGAATATTCCCAACTACGGTCAGATTCCAAATCTTCCAATCGGCGCGGTTGTTGAAACAAACGCATGCTTCAGGGCAAATTCATTAACACCTGTATTTGCGGGCAATATTCCCGATACAATTTATCCGCTGATAAGCCGCGTATGTGGAGAACAGGAGAGCGTTGTTGATGCGGCGCTAAAGCGTGACCTTGACGGCGTATTCAGCGCGTTTGTGACAGACCCTAATGTATATTTATCCGTGTCTGATGCAAGGAAGCTGTTTGATGAAATGATAAAAAATACAAAAAAGTATCTTGAAATGTATTTTTGATGAATATTTTACTTGATTATATAGACGAAATGTGCTACAATTTTAGTATAGTTCATGTCCGCCGTGTTACATACAAATTTACGGACAGAAAGGTTATGGTATAAATGGATATAAAAATAACAGACACAATTATTTATGCAGGTGTTAACGACAAGACTATCGACTTGTTTGAAAGTCAGTATGTTGTGCCTAACGGTATATCATACAATTCATATGTAATTCTCGATGATAAAATCACCGTAATGGACACAGTTGACAAGAGAGCTACAGACGAGTGGCTTGAGAACATAGAAAAGATACTTAATGGGAAAACACCGTCATATCTTGTAATTTCACATCTTGAGCCTGACCATGCGGCAAATATCGGACGCTTTGTGGAAAAGTATCCTGATGTGCAGCTGGTGGGTAATGCTAAGACGTTTGCAATGCTGCCGCAGTTCTTTGACAATGACTTTTCGGCGAAGCAGGTTGTTGTAAAGGAAGGGGACGAGCTTTCGCTCGGAAATCATACACTGACCTTCGTGATGGCGCCTATGGTACATTGGCCCGAGGTAATGGTTACGTATGATAAGACGGATAAGGTGCTGTTTTCAGCTGACGGTTTTGGTAAGTTCGGTACGCTTGATACTGACGAGGACTGGGATTGTGAGGCGCGCCGTTATTACTTCAATATTGTGGGCAGGTATGGTATGCAGGTGCAGGCACTTCTGAAAAAGGCTTCGGCGCTTGACATAGAAATTATTTGTCCGCTGCATGGCCCGATTTTGAAGGAGGATTTGGGACATTATATAGGTAAGTATGACATATGGAGTAAATATTATATTTGGAGCAGTGTCTATGGCAGCAGTAAC
>JBJEIU010000122.1:0-15232 GCA_051877355.1 Hominilimicola sp. | reverse complement strand
TGAAATCACAATAATAGGCAGCCAGCTTATAGCGAAGTTTAATAACGGCGAATATAAAGTGGTTGAATTTGCGGAGGCTCCGACAACAATAACTTCTATCAATGCTTCGACCTCTCAAAACGGCGGTTCCGGCAGCGGTGCAACAGACCTTATAATGTCATCAAAGATAACAGTTGATAAAAATAAGGTTGAAATTGTCGGTGATGATGAATTCGCAACAATTACAGGAAAGACAGTAACAAGACAGTATTCAGCAAAGTCTTATGTTCCTGAAGCAAGCGACAGCTTCACATGGGAAGTAACGCAGGCGGAAGGTGTTTCTATTGATGCTCAGAGCGGTTTGCTCTCAGTTACAGATGATGCAACACCGGGAACGGTAACGGTAACTGCAACAAGCGGCACAAAGACAGGCTCAATGGATGTAACAATCACAGCGGTTTCAACATATACAGCAACAGTTGAATACCCGAAAGCTGTACAGAAGGGTGAGAGTGCAAAGCTGACAGTAACAAGAATTACAGACGCTTTAGGTGACGATGTAACAGAATACTTCTCGCCGGTATGGTCAATTGATAATGCACCAGATGTGGATAAAACTCTTGATTATACAGGATTAACTCCGGGCGAAGCAACAGCGGTTTATGCTATATATGATGGCGCAGTGCTTGCTTCTGTAGAAAGTGAAATAGTGACAGTAGCTGAAGACGGTAAACTTTCAGTAACAGCTCCATCAGACGCAAAGGTTTACATTTGGGATTCTCTTAACGGAATGAAGCCTGTCAGTGCAGAGGTTAAGTCCGCTCCTGTTACTACATTAGAGAGTACTCAGCTTGCTGCAATCGGAAGCCGCAGCGGTAACCTTATTACAAACTCAGGGGCGGAATCCGGAACGGTTACGGTAAAGCTTAACATAACAGGCAGCGATGCTGCGCCGACAGCATATGATATTGCAGTTGATAATTACAGCAAGATTGTTGATTATACAGTAGAACTTACAAGCGTATCGGTTGCAGACCTTGTAGATGACAGCACAATTACAGGTTATCAGGTAACTGTTGCAGATGCAGACGGTAATCAGCTTGCGCAGGAAGTTGTTCAGGCAAGTGGTTCAGAAGTTGCAGTTCCTACAGTTTCAGATGGTACACCTGCAAAGGTTGAAGTTGCTCCTGTGTTTACTGCAACAGATAGTATTTCATCAACATCAGATGAAAGATATGCTTTTAATGTTCCAGCTGCCGCATATGATATTACTGTAACAATGTCAGGTTCAAGAGCTGACCTATACGTAAATAATCAGCTTGTTGTAAATAATATGCTTCAGTATGCAAGTCAGCCGCCTTATACAGATGTAATGCATGATGTTGTTGTAAGCGAAGGCTATGCTAAAATGATAACGACAGATTATTCAAGCGGTAAGGGTGCTGCTGATTCTCCGATATCAAAGCTTCAGATTGTAAAATCTCCGTCAATTGTCACAAGAAAGACGAAGATATATGTAATGGGTGACTCTCTTGTTGCTAAGTATTATGAGGACGCAGATAAAATGACAGGCTGGGGTCAGGTTCTTCAGAACTACATTACAGACGACATTGAGGTTGTTGATATTGCAAACAGCGGCGCTTGTACAGTTGATATTGCAGGTACACAGTTAACACGTATTATCGGCAGCGCTCAACCAGGTGACTATGTTGTGCTTGAAAGCGGATATAATGATAAGGGACATAAAGATACACATGGAATGACTGTTGAAATAATGAAAGAACGCGTTTCATATATGGTAAATGCTATGAAGGCAAAAGGTGTCAAGGTTATTCTTGTAACGCCAAATGCTTCAGCTCATGATTATAACAATAGCGTAGCATGGGCATCAGGTATACTTGATTCTGCAAATGAACTAAATGTGGATTATATTAATTTATCAAAGCTTAGCTATGACTTCCTGTATGGAAAGTATGGTGCTGACTTTACTGCAAATGAAACTTTAACGCATACGTACAATATTTACAGAACAAACGAGAATGGTCTGCACTCAACAGTCAATGCAGCTAATTGCTGGGCAGCTATAATAGCGGCAGAGCTTGAAAAGCTTGATATTGGTGTAGAAACTACAAATTATGAATATCAATTTAATGACGGAACAAATGATATAACAGTCAGCGTAGCAAACATGTCAAACTAATTCAAATCAAAAATACACACTCTTCGGAGTGTGTATTTTTTTGTGTGTATTCATATTTTGTTTACAATTTTTTCTTTTTGATTTAAGGTTCATTTAAGAAAACGTATGTATAATAAAACTAAGTTAAAGGAAAGGAAGCGGTAAAATGAAAATGAAAAAGAAAATTATCAGTGCGGTAACTTTAATTTCGCTTATTGCAGCTCTCGGAAGCGGTTGTGTCATGGCGAAGAACGACGGCATAAAGGTAACATATGATGGAAATACAATTGATTTTGATGTACAGCCCGAAATTATTGACGACAGAGTAATGGTGCCTATGCGTACTATTTTTGAAACATTCGGCGCAAAGGTAAAGTGGGATAGTGATGCGCAAACTATAACTGCTAAGAAAAAGTCAAAAACTATCAGCATGACTATCGGTAATGCGGACATGACAAAAAATGACGAAACATATTCCTTTGATACAGCGCCGGTGATAGAGGACGGCAGAACACTTGTTCCCGTACGTGCCATAAGCGATATGCTTGGACTTGACGTTGAATGGGATGAAAATAATAAAAATGTCACAATTACAACACCGACAGATGATGAGGATAACTCATGGAAGGAAAATATTGGCACAATCAACCTTGACACGCTCGAAACAACCGGCGATGGTGTAAGTGTATCGGATAACATAATTACCATATCAAAGGGCGGTGACTTTGAGGTTACAGGCACTCTTGACAATGGTCAGATAGTAATCGACACGGAGGATAAGGCAAAGCTTCGCTTATCCGGAATGAGTCTAACAAACAAAAACGGAGCTGCTGTTTATGTAAAGAATGCGGATAAAGCCTATATCACGATTACAGAGAACACGGAAAATACAATGACGGATGGCGAAAACTATACAAGCGGTGATGAAAACGAAAAGGCTTGTATAACTTCAAGGGATAACCTTGAAATCAAGGGTAACGGTTCATTGACTGTAAACGGCAATTATAATCATGGCATTGACGGTTCTGACAGCGTAGAAATCGGAAACGGCAATATTAAGATTAACGCAAAAAATGATGGTATCCATGTGAATGATACGCTTGAAATCAGCGGCGGTACGCTGAATATAACTGCTGAGGGTGACGGAATACAGTCGGATGAAATTGTGGATATCTCAGGCGGCATAATAAATGTCACAACTACAGGTGATGTACCTGCGACGGTAAGTACTCAATTTGGCGGCAGAGGCTTTGACAATATGGACGGCGGAATACAGGATATGTCGCAAATGACGGACGAGGAACGTCAGGCAATGCGTGAAGAAAGACAGAAGCAGTTTGAAGAAGCGCAGCAGCAGGAAATTGAAGCAGACAACAGTGAGGATGTTACAAGTAAGGGAATAAAGGCTGATTGGCTTATGGATATTTCAGGCGGTGACATCACAGTTAACTCAACTGACCACGCTATTCATTGTGCTTCCGATTTGAATATAAAAGGCGGAAGTATGAAGCTTTCGTCAGAATCAAAGAAGGGTATTTCCGCGCATGGAGATATTGTGATTGACGACGGGGATATTGATATTACGAAATCGACCGAAGGTATCGAAACCAAGCAGATTATGACCATCAATGGCGGCAACATAAACGTGGCTGCAAGCGACGATGGATTTAACGCTGGCGGCAACGGTATGGGAGGCTTTGGCGGCGGACAAAAGACTGATAGAAATATGGGCGGAAACGGTGTGCAAGTAACAGCCCCTGATATGGCGAATGGTGTGCAAATACCGCCGTCTGATTTGGAAAATGGGAAACAGATGAAATCTGATATGCAAAACGAAAAGCAGATGAAATCTGATGATATACAAAACGGCAGACAAGTGGAAGAGCCCAATATGAAGAACAGTGAACAAATGCCCCATTCCGACATGGAAATTGACAGACAAATGATGCCAACTGATATGCAGGACAGTGAAAGACCGCAAATAAACGGCGGTGAAATACAGAATGGCGGCGGACGCGGCGGCAATATGAATACAAATGAAATAAGCAGTGAGCATCATATTCAGATTAACGGCGGTAATATTTATATAAATGCAGCCAATGATGGAATTGACTCAAACGGTTCGCTTGTGATTGACGGCGGTAATATTATAATAGAAGGTCCTCCTACGGCAGGCGGAGGCGAACTGGGGCTTGATACCGACGGCGCACTTATAATTAACGGCGGCGAAGTTTTGGCAACAGGCAGTTCAATAAGTGCAAGCGGCGCAAATCAGAATACGGTAAATATAAATCTCAGTGAAAGTGTAACGGCAGGTACATTGTTTGCAATAAAAGATACCGAGGGCGAAACGGTAGTATCATTTACTGCATCTAGAGCTTTCAGCGCAATATTGTATTCTTCCGACAAACTGGAAACAGGGAAGGAATATGGCATTTATGTTGATGGAGAGCAAAAGGATACTTTTACTGTGACAGACAAGGTTACAACAGTAGGAACAGCTACAGGCGGTTTCGGAAATCTTGGCGGCGGACGCGGAAACAAGGGGCAGAAAGGTCAGCAGATAATCACGGATAATACAATGACAGAGTAAACAAAAAGGGCATCAATGATGCCCTTTTCGTTATATAAATTTAAACTCTGTTACATCAAACAATCCTGAATCGGTAATTCGTATTTCGGGGATAACAGGCAGCGGCATGAATGCCAGTGATAAAAACGGATCAATTTTGTCTGTTATGTTAAGATCTTTAGCGGCTTTGTACAATGCGTCATGCTCAGCTGTAACATCATTGGCTGATTTTACTGACATAAGTCCGGCAATATCAAGCCTCATGGAAGCTGTTACTTTCCCTGCGGAGCATACCGCAATTCCTCCGCTCTTGCCCAGTGTATTAACTGCAAGCGCCATGTCCGAGTCGTTGTCACCGATAACGATTACGTTGTGGCTGTCGTGACCGATTGACGCAGCAATTGCACCGTTCGTGATACCGTAATTTGTGACATATGCGATGCCCTTTGTGCCGCGGTTTTTATGACGCTCAATAACGCATACCTTGGAAAGCTTATCGCTTTTATTTGCAATAACCTTTTTTGTAATAATACTTTCGGGTATAAGCTCAATTGCATTGAAACTGTCAGAGCTTGCGTCAGCAAAAGTGTCAGCAAAAAAATCTGCGGTAATATGAGGCAGATGAACTGTGTTTATAACCTTTGATGTATCGGCTGTTTCACATTCAAACAGCACTTTGCCGTTTTCGCATACGAGCGTACCGTCCTTGTAAACCTGCGCGATTTTTGTCAAAGACAGGTCGTCTGCAATAACTATATCGGCGATATATGACGGAGCAATTGCACCTTTTTTCTTCATGCCATACATTTCACAGGCGTTAAGACTTGCCATTATAATTGCGTCAATCGGCTCAAGACCGAGAGAAACTGCCTTACGTATGCAGTGGTCAATACTTCCGTCACGGATTATTTCTCCTACAAACCTGTCATCTGTGCAGAAAGCGCATCTTCTCAGCGTGTGCGGCGTAACGCCTTTTATAAGCTTTGCCACGTCAAGCGACAGCGTGCCCTCGCGAAGCAGGATATACATTCCTTTGCTTATTTTTTCGGTCATTTCATCGATGTTGCTGCATTCGTGGTCAGTTTTAATGCCTGCGCTCACATATGAGTCAAGATCATGTCCGGACAGCAGCGGTGCGTGACCGTCTATAACCTCGGAGCAGAGCTTGCCGAGCGTGTCACTGTCGCATGATAGTATACCCGGATAATTCATCATTTCGCCTATGCCGAAGAAATCGGGCGCGAGACGCTTTGTGTCCTCCGCAGTGAGTATTGCGCCTGAATGTTCAAAGGGGGCGGCAGGTACACAGGAGGGAAGCATAAGCTTTACGTCGAGAGGGATTTTCTCCGATGCTTTTTTCATGTATTCAAGACCGTCCTCACCGCACACATTTGTGATTTCATGAGGATCGGCGATTACAGTTGTTATTCCGTGGGGCATTACAGCCTTTGCATATTCGGCAGGGGAGGTCATTGATGACTCAATATGCACATGCGCATCAACAAAGCCGGGCATTATATATTTGCCTGTGACATCGGCTTCGTTTTCGCCGCTGTAGTCTCCCACGCCGCATATAATGCCGTCCTTTATTATAACGTCCGCACGTATAACAGTTCCAGTAAATACATCCACAACGCTTCCGCCCTTTAAGATAAGGTCGGGCGCAGTGCGCCCTATGGCGGTGTTTATATAATTTTCGATACGTTCCATAATATCACCTCATATTACTTATTATATAACAAATACAGAAGATAATCAAATAAAATATGAATAAAATGTAAATTCTGTACAGATTAATCTGTATTTGTTGACTTTGATTGTCGTGAGTGGTAGAATAGTTAAGTAACTTAACATTCTACAGTGTATAGGGGGAATACACAATGAAAGAGGAGTTAATTCTTGAATGTTCTGTACTTATGGAACAAATACGTATGTACGTTCTGACCTGCTGTAATTTTACGGAAATGACACGCGGAGATTTTATGGCGCTTGACTTGTTCTATGAGGCGCAGGAAAGGAACGAAAAACTGACCGTTACGGCAATAAGCAGTAAGACAAGTGTGAGCAAGGCTGCCGTTTCGCAGATGATAAAGATAATGGAAAAAAGGAAATGGGTATTACGTGAAACAGACGCAAATGATAAGCGTCTTGTTTATGTCAGTCTGACGGATTTCGGACGTAAAGCGTTTGAGAAGCAGCGTGACATAATGACGGAAAATTTAAAGGATTGCATTGCCGATATGGGTGAGGCTAACCTTATAAATTTAAATCGCTGTCTTAAAATGATAGCGGCAAGAATTGCTTGCAAAAAAAATACCTGATTAGGAGGAAAGAATATGGCAAATCTTGAGTTGGAAACAACCCCTGAAGTACCTGAGGAACAGGAGGAGTATACAGAAAACGCAGAGCTTGACGAAGCTGCGGAGTCTGACGAAGATGATACAACCGATATTTCGGGCTCATTTTCAGAAGAGGACACTGATGGCGACAGCGGCGGAGATGATGAGGATGTCATTGACCGTAAAAAGAAGAAAAAGAAAAAAATTCTTATTATAGTGTCAATAATAGTCGGTATAATCATTCTGCTGATTGTGACATTTTCTGTAGTAAAGGCAGTAAAGCTCCGGGCAGCAGCAAAGAATATGTATACTGATGCGGCGGTTGAGCGCAGAACAATATCAAACTCAATTACAGGCTCTTCAACTATTGAACCGAATGACGCTTACACAGTAACAACCATAAAATCAGGAGATATAACTGCTGATTACTTTAAAGAGGGTGACACTGTAAAAAAAGGTGATAAGCTCTATCAGTTTGACGATGAAGACGCGCGTAATACTCTAAGCAGCGCGCAGAATGCGCTGACAAAGGCAGAGCAGGCATATGTGGACGCTGTCAAGCAGAGAGCACAGACAGTCTCCTCAAATAATATAAGCACAAAGAATGCACAAAATTCCGTAACAAAGGCGCTGAACACGCTGTCTGATGCCCAGAGAACATATGGCGACCAGTATCCGACATCTGATATTTCAGGTAAGGTCAAATCTGTGTCTGTTTCGGAGGGCGACACAGTCAATAATGGAATGGAAATTGCGTCTATATATGACGATTCCAGTATGAAAATACGTCTTCCATTCAATGACTATGACGCGTCAAACGTGTATACGGGCGCTGATGCGCAGGTAACTGTTACAGGTTCGGGAGACACAATCTACGGTACAGTAACAGAGAAATCCTCACAGACGACTGCAACTGATAAGCATACAATGGTTGTATATGTGACTATTGAGGTAGTAAACCCGGGCGCTTTAACGGAAAGTGATACAGGAAGCGCTGTTGTAAATGGTGTTGCGTGTGCGGATACTGCTAATTTTGAGTATGCAAGCTCACAGAAAATAACAGCAAAAACTTCGGGTACCATAAAGACATTGAATGTTTCGGCGGGGGATAGTGTATACAGTGGTCAGCAGATTGCGTATATTAAGTCGGATACAGCTAACTCAACATTGAGCAATGCTCAGATTACATATGATGACGCTGTTCTTGCGCTCCAGAAGCAGGTTCTAGCAAATGATACATTTTCACAGGATTCCAATATAAAAAATGCACAGCTTGCGCTTGATGACGCGCGTCTTAACATTAATAAGGCGCAGGACGCCGTAGACGATTATCTTATAGAGGCTCCGATAGACGGAACTGTCGTGAAGAAAACAGCTAAGTCGGGAGATACTATTGATACATCAAATAATACCGAACCGCTTTGTGTAATTTATGATTTGTCATGTGTAAAAATCAGTATTGACGTGGATGAAACGGAAATTGCTCTTGTAAAAACAGGTCAGACAGCAAAAATTACTGCTGACGCAGTAGATGGCGAGTTCAAGGGAATAGTTACAAAGGTTCCTGTTGACGGCGTTAATGAAAACGGTGTAGCTACATATACAATAGAAATACAGATAGATAATTACGGAGATTTGCTTCCCGGCATGAATGTTGACGCGGAAATAACGGTAGAACAGGCTGATAATGTCATAGCAATCCCTGTAAACAGCGTAAATAGAGGCGATATTGTTTTTGTAAAGGATGACGGTCAGAAGCGTGATAATGACGTTACTGACATTATTAAGAATAAGGCTGAGGGCAATGATGCGAAGAGTGACGACAACAAAGCAGCCAAGGAAACAGAAGCTCCTGAAAAGAAGCATGAGGATAAATCCTCTGAGGGAGAAATACCTGTTGTAAGCAGTCCGTCTGACGGCAGTAAGCCTGAGGGTACATCTTCGCCTGATGCAAAGCAGGGCGGTGTTGACGAATCGTCTGTTCCGGGTAATATTGAAGTCCCCGAGGGTTATCGTGCAATCAAGGTTGAAACAGGAATAAACGATACGGAATATATTGAAATAAAATCAGGACTTAGCGAAAACGATACAGTAAGAACGCTCAATACGAAATCATCAAGTGAGGATGCTGCATTAAGCCCCGAAGAGCAGATGATGAAGAATATGCAGAGTATGCGCGGCGGCATGAGCGGCGGCATGTCCGGCATGTCCGGCGGTATGGGCGGCGGCATGTCCGGCAGCAGAAGCGGCGGAGCACCCGGCGGCGGAGCACCCGGCGGACGGTAATTCGGAGGTGATTTAGCATGCCACCACTTGTAGAATTAAAAAATGTTTATAAAATTTATCATATGGGTGACACGGAGATTCATGCTCTTGACGGAATATCGCTTACCATTGAAAAGGGTGAATTTGTGGCAATCGTTGGTCAGTCAGGCTCGGGAAAGTCTACCTGTATGAATATTATCGGATGTTTGGATGTGGCGTCAAAGGGCGTTTACAGGCTGAACGGCAGAGAAATAAATAACTATACTCAGGATGAGCTTGCAGATGTACGTAACAAAATGCTTGGATTTATATTTCAGCAATATAATCTGCTTCCGAAGCTGACAGTCATGGAAAATGTTGCGCTGCCGCTTTTGTATGCAGGACTGAGCGATACGGAACAGAAAAAACGCGCATTGGCATCTTTGGACAGAGTAGGACTAAAATCGAAAGCGGGGAATTATCCCACACAGCTTTCGGGCGGACAGCAGCAGAGAGTTTCAATAGCCAGAGCGTTGGCAGGCGACCCGTCGGTAATACTCGCCGACGAGCCTACAGGCGCTCTTGATTCGAGAACGGGACGAGAGGTTATGCTGTTTCTGCAAAAGCTGAACGAGGAGGGTAATACTATTATCCTTATCACCCATGACAACTCAATAGCCGCAAAAGCAAAGAGAGTGGTCAGAATAACAGACGGTCGTATAGTTTATGACGGTCCTGCCGAGGGTGACGTTACTATTATGAATCAGCACGGAGCAGGCGAGGAAGCCCCGGATGATGAAAGAGCAAAGGGGGCTACCTGATGAGTTTGTGGAAATGTTTTCAAATGGCGATGTCAAGTATTATGAGCAACAAGATGCGTTCGCTGCTTACAATGCTTGGTATTATAATAGGTATAACAGCTGTAATTGCTCTTGTAAGTCTTATGTCAGGTATGACGGGCGAGGTAACAAGTGCATTTGAGGAGGTCGGTATAGAATCCATCATGATAACCATTACCGACAGAGCAAGTACAAAGGAGCTTCCTGTTGAGGAAGTGGAAAAGCTTGCCGAGGAGCATCCCGATGTGATAGCAGGACAGTCACCTACAGTCACAATGCCTGCACTTGTAAAAAACGGCAATGACACAATAACAGGTAAGGCAACAGGCGTAAACGAATACTACATAGGACTTAAAGACCTTAACGTCACTTACGGCAGAGAGCTTACATATATCGACGTTGAAAGACGTCAGAAGGTATGTGTCATAGGAACATATATTGCGAATGAGGTATTCGGCGGAGATGCGCTTGGGAAAACGCTTCAGGTATCAGGTACTCCGTATCAGGTTGTCGGAATTCTTGAGGAACAGGACGATTCAACCGAAAGCTCCAGTGATAACTGCATATATGTGCCGTATACGCTGGCTACTTTTACAACGCGTAATTCAAAAGTGAACAGCTACGTGGTATATGCCACAAATCAGGATACAGTTGAGGCAGCAAAGCAGCTTGTTGAGGATTTATGTGAAAAGCATATCGGCGATGATGATTATTATAACGTAACAGCGATGAAGTCTATCGCGGATTCTTTGTCAGAAATTCTTGATAAAATGGAAATGATGCTTATTGCCATTGCGGCTATTTCGCTTGTGGTTGCAGGTATAGGCATTATGAATATTATGCTTGTGTCCGTAACGGAGCGTACAAGAGAGATAGGTATCAGAAAATCTCTGGGTGCAAAGCAGAAGGATATACTTTCGCAGTTTGTCATAGAAGCGGGAATGCTTAGCTGTATAGGCGGCGTGATAGGTATTATTGTAGGTTCGATTATTGCCATAGCGGCGGGTAAGTTACTTGGTATGACAGTATTGCCTACAGTCAGCTCAATTGTGGTATCATTCACGGTATCCGCAATGATAGGTGTATTCTTTGGATTTATGCCTGCAAGAAAAGCCGCGGCACTCAATCCGATAGACGCTCTGAGATATGATTGATAATTTGAACAGAAAGGAAATAGGCTATGAAGAAAATAATTTCGATGATATTGTCGGCTGTAATGACTTTGTCCGTGCTGATTGCGGCTATGCCTGCGGTATTTGCCTCAACAACGAGAGAAGACGGCATTATTTCGCTTTTGAATGCTCTGGAAATTATGCAGGGTGACGAAAACGGAGATATGCAGCTTGACAGAAAAGTTTCGCGCGCGGAATTTGCTAAAATTGCTGTTGCGGCATCGGAGGCAAAGAACTCCGTTGCTTTCGGACTTAATATTTCACCTTATAAGGATGTTCCCTATACGGAATGGTATGCGCCTTATGTACAGGCGGCTGTGTCAGAGGGTTACGTGAAGGGGTATCTGGACGCAACATTCCGTCCTGATAATACTGTTACATATGAAGAAGCGGTAACAATGATTCTGCGTGTGCTGGGCTATGATGACAGCAGTTTCGGTATAGCATATCCCTACGGACAGATTTCAAAGGCACAGGATATTGACATTCTTGATGATGTGAACGCGCAGATAGGCGATGAAATGACAAGAAGACAGGTAATGTATCTTGTATATAACGCGCTTCAGGCTAATCTTGCCGGTTCATCATCAGCCGCGGGAACAGGCGCAGCTGCTTCAGGTATGACAACAACATCAACGACAAAATCAACTTCTGCGGGAACACTTCTTGCGGCTCATGACTGTGTAATGTATGAGGACGCAAATGTTATTTCAACCTCGGCGCAGAGCAGTTCTCTTGGGTCTGATAAGGTATTTACTTCAGCAGGCGAGTACACAAAGGGTGACTATTTTGATGAGGACAGCGTTGGAATGGAAGGAGATATGTTCGTAAAGAATTCAAAGGAAGTTATAGCCTTTGTTCCCGATGATAAGTATTCCAACGGCTATGAAAAATATGTAGTGTATTCAACACTTCCCAATGCGGTTGTAGGCTACAGCCACGGCAGTTTTGAAACAATAGATATACCTGACCATACGACGGTATATAAAAATCAGACTGCAACAACGTACCTGGGTGTTAAGAGCAGTCTCGAAATGGGCGATTTGCTTTATGTAAAGCGCACAGAGGGCGGTTCAATTGACTATGTAAGCTTTGAAGAGGGAAATCTTGAAGGTCCTGTATGCGTGGCAGGCTCCAACTGGATAGACAGCTTCACCACGAATTCTTCAACAGCGATAATGAGAGGCGGAAATAAGGTATCTGCTTCTGATATTCAGACAAATGATATTATTTATTACAGCGCTGACTTGAATATGATTCTTGCATATACGGATAAGGTTACAGGTGTTTATGAGAAGGCTACACCTACAAAGGATTCACCTACAAGCGTTACTGTCTCGGGTAAGGAATATACAATTGAGAGTGTGGAAGCGTTTAATGACCTTTCATCAAGCGGAAGCTTTAAATATGGTGACACTGTAACGCTGTTGCTGGGCAGGACAGGAGAAGTAGCAGGTGTTGCTGGAGGAAAAGCAACCTCAGGAACAACTGTTTCTGCAAGCACAAGCGGAAGCGGCTTCCTGATTGAAACAGGTAAAAAGGATTTTACAAATGCGGATAACACAGTATATTCAAGCTATTACGCAAAGGTAGTCACAACCGATGGAAATGTAAACGAATACGCTACAAGCAGTAACTACAGTTCGCTTGTATGCTCGGCTGTAAGAGTAGGTTTCAAGAACGGCAAGGCGTCAATTGCAGCAATCAGAAGTGATGGTAGCGTATTAGGCAAGGTGAATGCGTCAAAGGGAACAATCGGCGATACCGATATGGCGGAGGACATTAAAATCCTTGACACATCGGGAACGTATAATGATGATATACCGGGATATTGCAGAATATATCCGCAGAGAATTGATGGTGTGACGCTGAACAGCTCAAGCGTGTTGTATTATTCGAAGAACGGTGCAGGTGAGATTGATGAGCTGATACTGAAGGATGTCACAGGAGATACATATTCTTATGGAGTTGTAACAAAGCGTGACAGTAAAACGGGTGCATATACGATTGATATAGACGGAACGCAGAATACATATGTGACAGGTTTTACAAGCAATGCCACTGGCCCGCACAGATTTAAAATCAGCGGTGCAACCGTAAAGAGTATGCAGCAGCTTATAGCATGCCCGTCAACTGTATCGGAGCTTTCGCGCACGGAAGCGCTTATCGGCTCGCAGAAATATCTTTTGAGCGATAAGGTGGTTGTTTACCATAGAACTGACTCTTCAACATATATGAAGATGCCTATTGATGACGCTATAAACGGTAATTATCGTTTGACGGCTTATTATGATAAAGCGCAGACTTCGGGAGGAAGAATACGTATAATTATCGCACAGGATAAATAATAACAGAAAAATCTGATGGGGTTAGCCTCATCAGATTTTTCATTTTCAAAGTTTAAAAAAATGTTAAGAAATATTAAAATTTGATAAATTACTTTTTTGAAATATTGACATATAAAAGCGGTAACGATATAATATAGTTAGGGTAGTGTTATGTGTATGATAAAAAAGGCGGTAAAATAATGAATTCAGTTTTATATTGCTTGAATAATTTATCTAAGAATTCGAAGCTGAGAAAGATGGATAAATTTATCCAGCATGGCGGTACATCATGCCTGAAGCATACTATAGCTGTTGCATATTACAGTATAAAGATAGCGGAGATGCTTGGGATACGCTATAAAAAGCGCGACCTTATACGCGGCGCGCTTCTGCATGATTATTTCCTGTACGACTGGCACGATGGAGCAGAGGGCAGAAATATTCATGGTTTTACTCATCCGCAGACGGCGCTTGATAACGCAGACAGGGATTTTATGCTTACGGAGACAGAAAAGGATATTATAAAAAAACATATGTTTCCGCTTACGCTAATGCCGCCTATGTGCAGAGAAGGCTGGATTGTTTGTATGGTGGATAAGTATTGCTCATTGTATGAAACCTTCAATAAAAATAATGCCTATTGCAAGGTGAGCACAAAGGCAGCGGGTATTTATACTGAATTGTATGATGAAATACAAATGATTTAACAGGGGGGTTAAATATGAATATATGCCGTTATTTCCTATGTTTTGCTGCATTTAGTTTCATAGGCTGGGCATATGAGACGGTGTATTATACAATACAACAGAGAAAATTGGTTAACAGCGGGTTTTTAAGCACCTGCTTTTGTCCGATATATGGAATAGGCGCAATGCTTAATTTATTGCTGCTTGGTTGGATTGATAATACCTGTGTGCTGTTTCTTGCAGGAATGGTTGTCACGGGGTTACTCGAATATTTTGTGTCATGGCTTCTTGAGGCACTGTTCCACAGAAGATGGTGGGATTATACGGGCTGGCCGCTCAATATTAACGGCAGAGTGTGCGCTTTGGGTGCGGCTGCTTTTGGTATTATGACAGTACTGCTTGTGAAGTTTATCGCACCGTTTACAATGGGAATGATTGAACATCTGAGTATTTTTGCAACTTATATTTTGACTGCGGTTATCGCGTTTGTTATGCTTGCCGATACTGTAAAGTCAGTAAAAAACGCTGACAGCGCAAAGCTTTGGTATGTCGAGAAGCAGTCAGAAATATTTGAGAATTTTGAAGACAGCGCTGTTGTACAAAAAATAAAGAGTGTATTAAAACGATAAAAATCTACCGTAAAACGGCAGATTTTTTTGCTATCTGTTACCCTTGATGTCAAATCTGCGCATAACCTCTTTGCGCTTTTCTATTGCGTACTGGGTATAATATTTGTGAGTTACCTCAATGTTCTTATGTCCCATAAGCTCTGCAACCATTTTTATATCAACACCGTCCGCTATAAGATTACAGGCAAAGGTACGTCTGAGCGCATGCGGACGCGCCTTGTCCGGGTCGAAGATACCGACTGTTGCGCAGTATTTTTTTAGTATCT
>JBJEIU010000121.1:0-3323 GCA_051877355.1 Hominilimicola sp. | reverse complement strand
CGAGAGAATTTACCCGTTCAGCATTGAATATTCCCTTGACGGCAAGACATGGCAGACTGCTCTGCCTAAGACGCAGAACACAGGTGAAACAGAGGAATTTGAAAAATATACGTTCCCGGAGACTGTCAGCGCGAGATATATCCGCTACAGCGGCGACGGAGCGACAGACCCGACAAAGAATTACTGCCATATCAGTGAAATAGCTGTACTTGGCGCAGAGTAATACAAAAGCTGTACCGCAAATGCGGTACGGCTTTTTGTGTCATTGGAATTTAATTACGCGAGAAAGATTATATTCTCATGTAAAAAGTGTTGAATTTTGAGAAAAAACAGTATATAATAGTATAGCATTAAAATTTTTATACAAAGCAAAGGCGTTTTGTTGTTTGAAGGAGTGTATATCATGCTTAAAGACAGCAGAATTGGAGAAGAATGCGGCGTATTTGCCATTTATGACCCTGAGGGAGACTGTGCGAGAAGCACCTATTACGGCTTGTACGCCCTGCAACACAGAGGTCAGGAGAGCTGTGGTATTGCGGTGAACAATAACCGTGATATTACCCATTACAAGGATATGGGACTTGTTAACGACGTGTTCAATGACGAAATTCTGACAAAGCTTAACGGTACAATGGCAGTTGGTCATGTGCGCTATTCAACCACAGGCGAAAGCATGCGTGAAAATGCGCAGCCGCTTGTTTTGAGATACAGTAAGGGCAATATTGCCATTGCACATAACGGAAACCTTGTGAATAAGGACGACCTTGCAAAGGAACTGAGCGTTACGGGCGCAATTTTCCAGACTACAACTGATACGGAAATGATTGCGTATACAATCGCAAAGGAACGTCTGGCAGCGGGCAGCGTTGAGGCTGCTGTTGAAAAAACTATAGACCACCTTGTAGGCTCATTTTCGCTTATAGTCATGAGCCCGCAGAAGCTGATTGCAGCGCGTGACCCGTGGGGCTTCAAACCGCTCTGCATGGGCAGAAGGGGCAATGCGATAGTTTTCGCATCGGAAACCTGCGCACTTGATTCAATTGGCGCGGAGTTTGTGCGTGATTTGGAGCCCGGTGAAATTGTGGTCGTGAAGAACGGCGAAATCAAAACAATAAGAACACATGTAGGCAAAAAGCCGCATACGATGTGCATATTTGAATATCTTAACTTTGCGCGTCCCGACAGTGTGATTGAGGGACAGTCGGCGCATGATTCGCGTATGCTTGCGGGCAAGTATCTTGCGCAGGAATATCCCGTTGACGCGGACGTGGTAGTGGGTGTGCCTGACTCGGGACTGAGCGCCGCAATGGGATATGCCAAGGAATCGGGTATCCCCTACGGAATAGGATTTGTAAAAAATAAATATATAGGCAGAACCTTTATTCAGCCGTCCCAGGCAATGCGTGAGAACGCTGTAAGGATTAAGCTGAATGTTTTGAGAAGCACCATTGAGGGTAAGCGTGTTGTCATGGTGGACGACTCTATCGTAAGAGGAACAACCTCAAAGAGAATTGTAAGCCTTTTAAGACAGTTCGGAGCAAAAGAGGTGCATGTGCGCTCATCTGCGCCGCCGTTTTTGTGGCCGTGCTATTTCGGTACTGACGTGCCGTCGCGCGACCAGCTTGTTGCCTGCAATTACAGCATGGAGGGCATACGCGAGCTTATCGGCGCGGACAGCTTAGGATTTTTAAGTGTGGAGGCGCTCAGCAAGATTATTCCAAACGCAAATTGTGGTTACTGTGACGGGTGCTTCAGCGGTAAGTATCCCGTGGAGATAAAATAATAGGGAGCATATAGAGAAAGGGGTTAATATGGGAGGTATATTTGGCGTAATATCAAAAAAGAACTGCGTGCTGGATTTGTTTTTCGGCATTGACTATCATTCGCATCTTGGCACGAAGAGAGGCGGTATGGTGGTATACGGCGAAAACGGCTTCAACCGTGCAATTCACAATATTGAAAATTCACCGTTTAGAACAAAGTTTGAGCGTGACGTGAACGAAATGGAGGGTAATTCGGGCATAGGCTGTATTTCCGATAACGAGCCGCAGCCGCTTATTGTACGTTCACATCTCGGCAATTTTGCAATTACCACCGTCGGACTTATTTCCAATACGGACGAGCTTCTGGAAATGGCTTATAAAAAGGGCAATCCGCATTTTCTTGAACAGAGCGGCGGAAGCATTAATCAGACGGAGCTTGTGGCGGCGATTATCAATCAGGAGGACGACATTGTAAAGGGTATACGTCTTGCGCAGAGCGTTATAAAGGGCTCAATGTCGATGCTTGTGCTTACGCCGGAGGGAATGTATGCTGCACGCGATAAAATGGGCAGAACACCAATAATTATCGGTCATAAGGAGGACGCGTATTGCGCGTCGTTTGAAAGCTTTGCATATTTAAACCTTGGCTATACGGATTATAAAAACCTCGGCCCCGGTGAAATTGTATTCATAACACCGGACGGTGTGGAAACTGTTTCGCCGCCGGGAGATAAAATGAAAATATGTACCTTCCTTTGGATTTATTACGGTTATCCAACCTCATGTTATGAGGGAATAAATGTTGAAAATATGCGATATCGCTGCGGCGAAAAGCTTGCCGCGCGTGACAGAGCCGACGGCAATGTAAAGCCCGATATAGTTGCTGGCGTGCCTGATTCTGGTATTGCCCATGCGGTGGGTTATGCGAACGAGTCAGGTATTCCGTTTGCAAGACCGTTTATAAAGTACACACCCACATGGCCGCGTTCATTTATGCCGCCTAATCAGTCACAGCGAAATCTTATCGCAAAGATGAAGCTTATCCCCGTTGAGGAGCTTATCCATGATAAGAGCCTGCTGCTTATAGACGATTCAATTGTACGCGGAACACAGCTTAGAGAAACGACGGAATTTTTGTATGACAGCGGCGCGACTGAAGTTCATATACGCCCTGCCTGTCCACCGATAATGTTCGGTTGTAAATATCTGAACTTCTCACGTTCAAAATCTGAACTTGATTTGATTGCAAGACGTGTTATAAAAAGACGCGAGGGCGAGAACGTGAGCGACGAGGTGCTTGCGGATTACGCTGATCCCGAAAGTCAGAACTACAAGGAAATGGTGGACGAAATTTGCAAGGAGCTTAATTTCACATCACTGCGCTTCCACAGACTTGACGACATGATTGAATCTGTAGGTTTACCCGAATGTAAGTTGTGTACTTATTGCTGGAACGGCAAAGAATAATTTAGTGTGAAAAATAAGCGGCGCATCTCACCCTTTATCGGAGTTTGAAATATTTGTGCAGCCTGTCGGCGCACCCATACGTCGTCACTCCTC
>JBJEIU010000120.1:0-3346 GCA_051877355.1 Hominilimicola sp. | reverse complement strand
TTCGCTGTCGACTATCTTGATACCATCAATATCAAGCTTTTCAGCGTCAGCCATAGCCTTTATCTTATCAGGATTACCAACAAGGATTACCTTTGCGTAGCCCTCTTTCTTGACCATATCTGCCGCTTTAAGAGATCTTATTTCCTCACCCTCAGCAAGCACAATGGTCTTGATGTCCTTTTTTGCTCTTTCTTTAAGCTGGTCTATGAATGTACTCATCTAACAAAACTCCTTTTTCTCTTTTTTGGATTTTACCTTATTTTATTATATACCCTTTTTATTGTATTTTCAAGTAAATATTACAAAAAAATGACACAAATTGTTTTAGTGCATTTTGAGCCATATTTAAAACAAATTAAAATTTTGTAATATAATTATAACTGCCCTTTATTGAGGGTAGCATTACTCTATGTTGCGACACAATTCTATAAAAAAGCTGTTTACCAAAGTAAACAGCTTTTTTACTACATATTTTCGATTTCGTGAATTTTATCAATTCTGTTCTGATGTCTGCCGCCCTGAAACTCGGCTTCAAGGAATGTGTCAACAATCATATTCGCAAGCTCTCTGCCCGTAACTCTGCCGCCAAGACAGATAACATTTGCGTTGTTATGCTCCTTTGCCATTTTTGCGCTGAACACATCGCCGCAAAGAGCCGCTCTTATGCCCTTAAACTTATTCGCCGCCATTGAAATGCCGATACCAGTGCCGCAGATAAGTATTCCGCGCTCACATTCGCCGTCAAGAACAGCAGAGCAGACAGGCTTTGCGCAATCGGGATAATCAACGCTGTCCTCGCTGTACACGCCGAAATCCTTAACTTCTATTCCCTTTTCCTTTAAATGCTCCACAATATGTCCCTTTAATTCAAAACCGCCGTGGTCACTGCCTATTGCTATCATCTTGTTTCTCCTTTTTCTCTTTTTCTTCCAACTCTTTTTCCGCCTGCGACTTCTTGATATAATATGGCTTCATTTCAAGATACGACTGTGTTTCGCCGCGCTTTGCCTTTTCCAGCGCAAGCGCCGCAACAGACGACGCCCTTGAATTAAGCGCCGCGCCATGCGGAAAAATCGCATGCTCGCCAAGCTTTTCCTTGATATAATCTTGGTGCGCCATTGCTCCGTCACCCAGAAAAATGGTGTCAAGGAAATCACCGCAGCTTTCAACGCACTCCTCTATGGTTATGCCCTCCGGCTCGCCGATTTCCTTAAAGCCCTCGTCCCATATATAGCTTGCCGCAAAAACATTGTTGCGCCGCGCATCCATCACAGGCACTATAATATGCTCCGCATATGGCACATTATAGGCAAGCGCCTCAAGTGTTCCAACGCTTACAACCCTCTTGCCCGTTGCGTGCGCAAGCGCCTTTACGGTTGCAACGCCGATACGCAGTCCCGTAAACGAACCCGGACCCACAGCCGCCGCAAAAATATCAATATCTTGTATGGTAAGCTCAAGGTCGGCAAGAAGCTGCTCAATCATTGTCATTATTTTCTGGGAATGAGTTTTCTTGTGATTTAATATATACTCGCCCAGAAGCAGCTCGTCCTCCATAATTGCGACTGTCGCCACATTTGAGGAGGTGTCTATTGCAAGCACTCTCATTTATCCGACCTCCTTAATCTCTATCGTTCTGTAATTCTCGCCCTTGTCATAGTCCTTTGCGATTTCAATGTCGTACCGCTTTTCGGGCAGAATATCGTCTATAAGCTGCGGCCACTCAATCACGCTCACGCCGTCGCCGTAAACGTATTCCTCGTATCCGATTTCATACATTTCATCGCTGTCTGCGATACGGTAAACATCAAAATGATACAGCGGCAATGTACCGCTGTATTCATTGACTATCGTAAAGGTCGGACTGGTTATAGGCTCGTCGATTTCAAGCCCCTTTGCAAGTCCCTGCACAAAGGCGGTTTTTCCCACGCCCAAATCGCCGTACATACAAAGCACATCCCCCGCTTTCATGGTCTTTGCAAAATCCGTGGCGATTTTCTGTGTTTCTTCATAGCTGTTAGAAATATATTTCATATTAAAATAGTCCTGTTATCTTTCCGTCCGCATCAACGTCAATGTTATTTGCCGCCGGAACCTTTGGAAGCCCCGGCATTACCATTATGTTGCCCGTTTCAACAACGATAAAGCCTGCGCCATTCGATACTCGCACGTTGCTGACCGTAATTTCAAAGTCCTCGGGTCTGCCCAGCAGCTTCGGATTATCCGACAATGAATACTGCGTTTTAGCCATACAAACAGGCTTTTTGTCAAGACCCAGTTCTTCAAGTCTTGCAATCTGCTTTGACGCCTTTGCGCTATATACCGCGCCCTTACCGCCGTAAATCTTTGTTACAATTGTGTTTATCTTATCCTTTATTGACGCGTTAACATCATATGCCGGCGTGTAGTCTGCCTTTTCGTTTTCTATTGCAGCAATAACCTTTTCAGCCAAGTCAAGTCCGCCTTCGCCGCCCTTTGCGAATACCTCGCTCAGTGAACAAGCCGCGCCAAGCTGATTACATCTCTCAATAACAGTGTTTAGCTCCTCCTCGCTGTCTGTGTCAAAGCGATTAACCGCTACAACAACAGGCACGCCAAAGGACTTCATATTCTCAATATGCTTTTCAAGGTTTACGATACCCTTTTTCAGCGCGTCAACATTCGGCTCTTTAAGGTCAGCCGTTGCAATACCGCCGTTATACTTAAGCGCGCGCACCGTTGCAACTATAACAACCGCGTCGGGGCTTATGCCCGCCATGCGGCACTTTATATCCATGAACTTTTCCGCGCCCAAATCCGCGCCAAAACCTGCCTCCGTGATTGTGTAATCGGACAGCTTCATTGCAAGCTTTGTCGCCTGAACGCTGTTACAGCCGTGAGCAATATTTGCAAACGGGCCGCCGTGAATAAAGCATGGCGTTTATTCAAGTGTCTGCACAAGGTTCGGCTTTATAGCGTCCTTTAAAAGCGCAGCCATTGCCCCCTGCGCGTTAATGTCGGACGCCTTTACAGGGTCGCCGCTGCGGTTATATCCGATTATAATATCACCAAGACGCTTTTTCAAATCCTCAAGGTCAGACGCAAGACAAAGTATAGCCATAACCTCTGACGCAACCGTAATCATAAATCCGTCCTCGCGGGGTACGCCGTTGACCTTGCCGCCCATGCCTACAACGATTTTGCGCAGCGCTCTGTCGTTTGTGTCCACAACGCGCTTCCATACTATATTTGTAACGTCAATGTCAAGCTCGTTGCCCTGATGAATGTGATTGTCTATCATTGCAGACAAAAGATTATTCGCCGCCGTTATGGCGTGCATATCGCCCGTGAAATGAAGATTGATGTC
>JBJEIU010000119.1:0-3348 GCA_051877355.1 Hominilimicola sp. | reverse complement strand
ATGGCAAACGCTATAAAAAACGGCAATTCGATTGCGTATGACAACGCGAAAAAAAATTATGCGAATGCGTTAGTAAAGGAGCAGACAGAGTAAATACGGCGGGCTTTATGGGTACTTTAAAAACTTTTTCTATAAGTACACAGTAATATAGAAAATACTGGAGGAATAATTATGGAATTTCTAAATGAAAGCTTTATGGATGCCTACGAGATGTCAAAGGGTATAAACGAGGATCAGCAGATAGAAAACATAAGACAAATTATGAAAGAGCATGCGCAGCAGATGCAGGAGACCATCGAAATGCCGGAGGTTCCCGAAACAGCGGAAGTCTTTGAACCGACGGAATTTATCGAAACCGAGGAAGGCGGCGAAACGGTGGAGGTAACGGAATTTACCGAAATAATCGGCAATCCCGAGGAGGATATGGAAGCGTGGAGTCCTCAGACGGAAGATTATTCCTGCGCGGTCGCGTGCCAGAAATACATAGCGGAACAGCTTACAAACGTGGAATTTACTGAGAAAAGTATGATTGAATACGCCTACAGTGAAGGCTGGTACGACCCTGAAAGCGGCGGAACGCCGTTTGACGACACAGGAAATCTGCTTGAGGAGGTCGGACTTGACGTTGACCGCGATTACGGCGGAACGCTTCAAGAAATTGCTCAAAGTCTGGAGAACGGCGACAAGGTAATCTGCGCCGTAAACAATACGACTTTGCAATGCCCCGAATACGCGGATATACCGGGAGTTACGGCAAATCACGCGGTAGAGGTAATCGGTATCGGTATGACAAAGGAAGGCGACCTCAAGGTAATATTAAACGACCCCGGCATAGAAAACGGTTGCGGATTCACCTGCGACGCGGAAACGTTTATGAAAGCGTGGGGAACAGGCGGCAACTTCATAACAACCGTAAGCAGCGGCGAACAAATCGTGTAAGCAAAAACAGATATTGCGTAAGTATAGAGGAGGAAATATAATGACAGCGAAAGAATATACAGCACCGGAGAAGAAGCATACAATAACGGCGAAGGAATTGATGATTAAATTAAACGGAACCCCCATAGTAAGAGGGGAAATAGCTATGGAAACACAGCTTGGAATACCGTTTGCGGAGAAGAAAAGAGACCGCCTGTGCATAAGCTTCAAGCCGCACAGAGAGGAAGCGAAGGACGGCAAAATGCAGTTTTACCCCAATCAATACGAGGTGGAATTTGTATATCCGTCAAATCATGTTGTCCGCTTTTCCAATCTGACATACAAAAAGAGCGTTGATATTTCCGCGCCCGTATGCGAAACGGATATGCAGGTGATGCTCGGCGCGGGCAAATATGCGCTCAACGCGCTTTATGACGAGCTTACGGAACTTCTTGTCTTTTGGGAAAAGGACAAGAGCGTTTCGGACGCGGCGATAAAGAAATATCAGAAAAGCTATTACAATACGGTTAAGAAGCTCGGACTTGAAAAATTATATGGAGAGGAATAAAAATTATGGCAGTACAAAGATATGTTGGAGTTGATTTCGGTACAAGCACATCGGTAATTCGTGTCAAAAGGTACAAGGACGGCAAGCCGGTTGAGCCGCGTCTTGATACAAAATCAGTTGTGTTTGACGCGGCGGGAAGCGTATTGGTTCCGAGTCTGATACGCACCATTGGCGACAATAAGCCATATTACGGGTATGAAGCCGCTTTGGGCAAAAAAAATTCAACGCTTTACCAAAGCTTTAAAATTGATTTGGAAAGTGATGAAGAAGAAAAAATAACGCTTGCAAGGAAATTGACGAGCGACTTTTTGGCGTATATGGGAAAACAGTATAATTTCCAAAGCGAGGGCGGTCACTTCGGCGAACCCAATGACGAGGAGCATACGATTATCAGCTATCCCGTAAAGTGGAGCGAGGAAACAAAGAAATTTATGTTAGATGCCGCGAAAAAAGCGGGGTTCAAAAACGTCGAGGGTATGGACGAAGCGCACGCCGCGATACATGCCGTCACTATGCAGAACGAGAACTATCTGAAAAATAAGCATTATCTGATAGACGGAACGCCTGTAAATATATTGCTTATAGATATGGGCGCAGGCACCACCGACCTTATCGTTTGCCGCTACACGCCCGGAAGTTCTCCAAAAAACGAGATTTTATGCACTTGGCCTAAAAACGGCGGTTTGACCTTCGGCGGCAGAGAGGTTGACGAAATTCTTAGAAATTACATAAAAAGTATGATGTCAGAGGAGGACGCGGACGTAATTTTGCGTAAGGTCGGAATTGACCAATTCAAAGCGTGGAAAGAAATGTCCGTGTCTCCCGCGCTTACGCGAAACGAAACGGTAACGGAATTTTCCGCGCTCGACAATATTCTTGACATACTTGAAATAGATATTGATGATTACAGCCTTGACCGCGCCAAATTTGAAAGCTTCGCGAAGGATTATCTGGAGCAGTTTTCGCGGCTTATAAATGACTGCGTAAACGCGTCGGGTCTTAACGGCGGCGATATCGACCTTGTTATAACAACGGGCGGACACAGTCAATGGTATTTTGTCAATGATATTATAAAAAGCAGCGTCTCGCTCACGAAAATAAAGGCGGACAGTGGCAGAATAGTATCCGTGCCGCGTCCGCACGAGACCGTCGCGCTTGGACTTGTCTACAGTCCCATATCCCCGCAGGTGGAAAAGCCGCCGCGTAAGAAACCGGAAAAGATGCCGGAGGAAAATAATGAATCTGAAGAGCAAGCTGTTAATGATGTGGATTTGGTTAATAACGCGACGGAGGATGAGATTGCCGAAGTCGCTATGGCTGAATTGCCCAATATGCCGGCAAGCAAAGCGTATACATTGGCGAAAAACAGCTATAAGGAAGGGAATTATGAAAACGCGTATAAATATTTCCTTACGGCGGCTCTTGCCGATAATATGTATGCGCAGTATCGTCTGTCGCAGTTGTACGCCACAGGACTCGGATGTAAGAAATCCCAAGAACGGGCGCAGACGTGGCTCGAACGTTCCGCCAAAAGCGGATATAGCGAGGCGATAAGAAAGCTGGAGAATAATTCTTATTCGGGTAACACCGAAAAGAAAACGTCGGAATCGGGCATATCGCATACATCAAACACATTAAACGTGTCAGTGAAATACCGGAAAGCGTGTGCCATATTGCGGGAGAAAGATTATGGAGAAGCCTTTGATCGTTTCCTTTACGCCGCGAAGGAAAATGATGCTGCCGCTCAATATAAGCTCGCGCTGATGTATCTTCTTAATATTGCGCCGAGAGAGGCATACGATGACTCGACCAAAAAAGTCTTTTTAAGAATGTTCGGGCAAGTTGCGTTTGATACACGCTTT
>JBJEIU010000118.1:0-3351 GCA_051877355.1 Hominilimicola sp. | reverse complement strand
TAAACGGTCTTGGAAAAGATGCTGCAAAGATTATTTCCCGTATTAACGGATTTACTTTCGTTGAGACAGAGTATGATCCTTATACCAACGAAGTAAAGGAAATTGAAAGAATTGCTTACTCTGACGGACTTCGTTCCAAGGTTAACTGCTATGGCGCAAACAGCGTACCGGAAGGTGTTGCAATCATGTGGAAGGAAAATGTTGATGTTTCCATTACCGGTAACTCCACCAATCCTACCAGATTCCAGCATCCCGTTGCAGGTACTTACAAGAAGGAAAGAATCGAAGCAGGAAAGAAATACTTCTCCGTAGCATCAGGCGGTGGTACAGGACGTACCCTTCATCCTGATAACATGGCTGCAGGTCCTGCTTCATACGGTATGACAGATACAATGGGCAGAATGCACTCTGACGCTCAGTTCGCAGGTTCATCATCAGTTCCGGCTCACGTTGAAATGATGGGACTTATCGGTATGGGTAACAACCCAATGGTTGGCGCAACTGTTGCAGTTGCCGTTGCTGTTGAGGAAGCTTTGAAAAAGGCTAACTAATTCAAAATAATCACACAAAAAGACAGGAATAACAGCTGTTTTACGGCTGCTGCTCCTGTCTTTTTTACTCATAAATATTTGCTACCCCATTCCGCCATCGCATAGAAAACAGGATATAATTCCTTTCCGCTGTCCGATAACGAATATTCCACATGGGGCGGTATTTCATTAAATTGCTTTCTGATGATTATTCCCTGGTGCTCCAGCTCTTTAAGCGTATTGGCAAGCATTGTGTTTGTTATTGTGCCTATTCTTTTTTTCAGCTCTCCAAATCGCATATTATCTGCCTTAGTCAGTTCAAATATAATCCGTATATGCCATTTCCCTGAAAAAATACTCAATATCTTTTTCACGGGACAGTCGGAGTTTAAATCTGCTTTCGCAACCAGCTCTCTGTATTCTTCATCGGATATTCCCATTTTTCTTTCCCTCCAAAGGTATTTAATTTCATACCAAGTATGTTTATTCTGCGTACTTGACATTAAATCTGTATATAGTATAATTTATATACCATAAAAAATCAAGAGAAAGAAGGAATTTTTCATGAATACTTTTGAAACCATATGCAGCAGAAAATCTGTTCGCAGCTACACAGGCGAAAACCTCTCCGAAGAAGAATTAAAAAAAATTCTGACTGCCGCAAACGCAGCACCTGTCGGAATGAAAGCATACGACAGTCTCATTTTGACGGTTATCACAAACAAAACACTCCTTGACAAAATTGATAAAAACTGTCGCGAATATATGAATATGCCCGATTATCCCATGCTTTTCGGCGTACCTACATTGATACTTGTTTCATCAAAAATGACTCCTGCGCCTAATGATAATACTGCTTATTCAAATGCGGCCATTATTGTTCATAACATGGCGCTGGAGGCTGTAGAGCTTGGCTTGGGAGCATGTTATATCTGGGGTGCAGTTTTTGCATTGAATAATTCAGAGGAACTTTTGCAGGAATTAAATCTTCCCGACGGTTATATTCCTTTCTGCGCCATCGGTCTGGGAAAAACAGAAGAAAAATACAAGCTGCGCGAAATTCCCGAAAACAGAATTAAAGTGCAGACAATTGATTAAACACACAAAAAGACGTTTCGCAATGAAACGTCTTTTTGTATGATATAAGACAGAGGGATTTCTTTATCTTGCAATAAACATCTGTGTCCAGTAAATTGTACCGTTTGGGTTCTTCACTGCTCCGACACCGATTTCCTTAACATTCTTATTCAGAATATTCGCTCTGTGTCCCGATGAATTCATCCAGCTATTCATAACAGCCTCGGCAGTTTTCTGACCGTACGCAATATTTTCCGCCGTTGTTCTGTAGCTTATTCCGCTGTTTTTCAGTCTGTCAAACGGTGACAGACCGTCAGGGTTTGTATGGCTGAAAAAGCCTCTGTTTATCATGTCACGACTGTGGGCGCGGGCAACATTTGCCACGTCCTCCGCCCATGTAAGCGCGCTGAGTCCGTTTTCCGCGCGCACCTTGTTTACAAGTGCAAGCACTTCCTTTTCCATTGCTGATTCCGTTGACGGCGTCTGTGTAGGCTGTACTGTCGGCGCTGTCGTTGGCTTTACCGTTGGTGCCGATGTCGGCACTGTCGTTGGCTTTACTGTTGGTACAGTAGTCGGTATCGCGGTCGGCACCGCTGTCGGTACAGCTGTTGGTACAGTCGTTGGCACGGTTGTAGGTGCTACAGTCGGCGCCGTTGTTGGTGCGATTGTTGGTTCTGTTGTAGGTTTCTCAGTCGGTTTTATAATATTACCGTTTGAGATTATAATAACCGAGCCTGTCACTCCGTTCCACTCAACATTGCATTTGAGTGCCTCGCCGATAGCGCGCAGCGGCACAAATGCTCTGCCGCCATCTAAAAACGGCGCGTTATCCAGTTTAACACACTCTCCGTTTACCCACATTTCATCACAGCCTATTGACATTGAAATTTCATTTTCGTCATTGCAGGCGTATATGTACTGCTTTTCAGCGTCCCAGTCCACCTCCATGCCAAATGACTCGAATATTTTTCTTACTGGTACATATGTACAATCATTTTTTATCATTGGTTGTTGGTCAAATGTCAATGCGCTACCGTTCACAAATACATTAACATTTTGTTCGGCATATACCGGCATTGAGCTAAGTAAAAAACCACATATTAGTATTAAAGCAACCTTTTTCATATTTTTCCTCCTATTCTGGTTTCATTAACCCGTGTTGCGCCTTAGATTATACACAACACGTATAGACTTGTAAACAGAATAATTCTGGTAATTATATGTACGCTGCCAATAGGTAATTTAAGGATGAGACTGTAAACCCTCTTGTCTTGGGGTTTTACGCTGCATATGGAAAATTTTTTCAGCTCTGTTCCCATACGTCAAAGTAATATTTCCCATTACAAATATTCCCAAAAAATTTTCCATTGCGCCATTATCCGTACAATTGCCCTTCCTTGACATAGCTGAAATTGGTGATATCAATAACTTTTCGTCACCATCTAAGTTACTTGCTTTTGCAGGTATGGAACCTTCTACATATCAATCAGGAAAGTATACCGCTTCAAAAACTCCGATGGTAAAAAGAGGTTCATCATACCTCCGTTGGGCAGTAATGCAAGCAGCAAGATTAGTTTCAATGTGAGATGTCACATTTGCTACTTATATGGCAAAGAAACGTTCTGAAGGAAAACACTTTAACGTAGCTCAAAGTCATGTTGCAAATTGCCACGTCTCGAAAGTTTTGGAAAGTACAATCGTAAATGTAAAAAGTCGGGTGTTGCTGTGTGGATATCACGACCCA
>JBJEIU010000117.1:0-3353 GCA_051877355.1 Hominilimicola sp. | reverse complement strand
AACCACACATACGAAAAGGACACAACTCCTGAAATTTGGGTTGATTAATAAGCAAGTAAAAAAATGGTGAGGATTATCCTCACCATTTTTTGTTTGGAAAGTAAGATATATGACAAGCTGTCAGGATATATAATATAAGTGGAGATGATAGAAATGAATATAAAAATCAATCCGCCGAAAGATAAGCAGAAATTTGAAAATGAGCTTTTGAGGATACTATCGAGAAAATCAATAAAGCGAAGATAATCTGTATAATTTTAATCAGAATGAGGTGCGGAGCTATGAGAATGGCGGCATATTGCCGTGTAAGTACAGAAAAGGAGGAACAGCTTTCCTCCCTTGAAAATCAGCGCGATTTTTTTGAGCAGTATGCCGAAAAGTCAGGCGATAGTTTAGTAAAGATATACGCTGACGAGGGTATAAGCGGCAAGAGTATGAACAAGCGCGACGCGTTTATGCGGCTTTTAAAGGACGCGGAGACAGGTTTGTTTGATTATGTGGCAGTCAAAGACATAAGCCGTTTTGCAAGAAATACATCAGACTTCTTATATGGCATCCGCACCTTGCGTTCCAATGGTGTTGATGTTCGTTTCTTATCGAGTAATCAGACAGTTATCGGTGAAAGCGAGTTTGTTTTAACGGTGTTTGCCGCGCTGGCACAGGAGGAAAGCGCAAACCTATCAAAACGTGTTATATTCGGAAAAAGGCAGAATGCGAAAAAAGGACGCGTTCCCAATATTGTCTATGGATATAATAAAATAGACACATACACTTTGGAAATTAACAAGCAGGAAAGCTATATTGTGCGGCTGATGTTTAAGTGGTATATAGAAGGTGAGGGCACGCGGCGAATAGCCATTAAACTGAATGAAATGGGTATACCTACAAAAAAACAAGCTAAATGGAGTCCGCGCACCATACGCAGAATATTGCAAAATCCTATATATACAGGCAGACTTGTCAATAATAAAAGTGTGACAAAGGATTTTCTTGCGGGCACAAGGGAAATGATACCCGAAGAGGAATGGTATGTGCATGACCGACCCGAGCTTCGAATAATCAGCGATGAGGACTTTGGACTTGTGCAGAAGAAAATAACTCAAAGGCAGGAGCAATACAAAAATGACAATCAGGGCAACAGGTACTCAAATCGTCATCTGTTTTCCAATCTGATTAAATGCGGTGAATGTGGAAAGAGCTTTACTGCAAAGGTGTATCATTGGAAAGAAACCTATGTCAGATACCGCTGCTGCGTACATAATAACAACGGCAACGCTCACTGCGCAAACAGTGTTACGGTTGACGAACAGGAGCTGCTTGACGAGGTGAAAGCATATCTGGTTACAGCGATAGAGGATAAAAAAGCCTTTGCTGAAAGATTGACGAAACAGTATCAATCGCAGACAGCAGATGTTGACTTATCACATCTGACAAAAGCAAAGCAGACGCTCGAAAAGCGCAGGGATAAATTCAAGGAGATGTTTGTGGCGGGAGTTATTACAATTGAGGAACTGAAAAAGGAGATGTCGGGAATAGATGAGGGTATACGAAGTATAGACACAGAATTAGGCGAATATAACGAGGCTCAGGAAAAAGCTGCGCATATTGATGATATGACCAATGATATTGAAAAAATCCTTATGCAGAACGAATATACAAATGACGATATGCGGCAGATAATCGAAAAAATTGTAGTTTATCCCGATAAATCGGTTGAAATATTTATGAAGTAAACATCAATGGGGCATCGAACTACGTTGATGTTTTGCTGTTTGTCTTGCAAACGCAGTTAAAAAGACCTTTTGTGAACTTATTTACAACAGGTCTTTTAACATATCAATTCGTTTTGAAATCGCGTAGCATATGTTTTCACAGCGTATTTCGTCAACGAATTTAGAAGTATTTAAAATTTTTCTGCAATCCTCTTCAATACCGTCAAGGCTCGAAAAATCAATCCAGCTGAAATCGGTTACAAGCTCAATCTGCTTTGAGTGGGCAGCGGCAAAGGGCTTGCTTTCGTCATATTTAATCGGTTTTATATTTTTTGCTATCTGATTAAACCACAAGCTTGAGCCACAGTCAAATAGTGGTGCAAAGCCTATCCATTCAAGAGTTTGGGCATTTCGTATTACTCCAAAGTTGCGGAGATGGCGGTCGCTGTTAGCGATAATATAGTCAACCGCAAGCATATAATTAAGGAACTTTTCTGTATTGGTAATTCCCTGTATTTCACAGCATCTTTTAAAATGCTCATATGAAGAAACGGATTTTTCTTTCGGCAGCGTTTCATATATGCTGTATGCACTTATAAGCTCGGTTTGTGGTGTTATGAAGTTTTCGCATACGGAAAGCGGCTGTTCATCATCAAAAATTAAATCATAGTCTGCAAACGGCATATAATTTAATCTACCCTGAATAACTGACGCAATTTTTTCATTAAGCGGCTCCTGGAAAAAGGGCGCGCTTCCTGATTTTAAAAGACAACGTTTTCTGTCAATTATAGTCCACTTCTTTTTGAGCCACCCATCAGATGTGTTGTCGGGGGATATAAGCGAAAATCTGTCGCTTTCTGTTGGATTTCCGAATAACGCGTTTCCTACATCTTCGCTGAAATCGTTGTCGAAAAAGTTGATGTTCTTCCATTGCAAATCTGAGCTATCAGGCTTAAACCAGTATTGGTCGGATAAGCTTAGACCGTAGCATTTTAAAATTAATTCGTCCTGATGCGTAATGCCAATAATATCAAGCGCCTGATTAAGTCCCTGTCGGCTTGCGGGAATGGAACGTCCTTTGTACCATTTGTTAAACTTTCTTAAATTGATTTTATCGTTGTCAGAAAGTCCTAGAGGTATGTGCTTGGGATTATATAGCTTGCCGATATTTTCAATAGAAAAACTTGCGTCAGATATGTCAATCTCGCAGACTGGTATTTCCTTGTGCATTAAAGTATATTTCATATAATCCCTCCTCTCAGTTTGTTATTTATATTATAGACGGAATTACACTTTTTGTCAATCTTGTTTATGCTTGATTTTATTGACAAAATATGATATATTCAGACTATTATAATCAGTAAAATAATCTACATGTCATTTTGTAGTCTGCAGTAGAGGTTGTAGACCCGATAACATTGGGCGCAAAGCTTGTTGATGTTCATGATAAAAAATCTTGCTGCTGTGATGATGACTTTGACCTTGCATCTGTGCCGGAATCGGTTTGCAGAGTGTTTGATGACAGCTTCATACTCGGAAATGAAACAAAGAATGTGTTTGTATCTTTGGGCGTGTTCTCAATAATCAAACTGGAAAGAAAGGTTCAACTGCTTATTCCTTCATATGATTTCTGTATTCCTC
>JBJEIU010000116.1:0-3363 GCA_051877355.1 Hominilimicola sp. | reverse complement strand
CAATCGCTTTTGACACGGCTAATAGAGCGCGGATTTCTGAAAGGCGGCATGAGAGGGAAGAATAAAATATTTGAGCCGCTTGTAAGTGAAACGGAGTATCTTGCGCTTGAAAGCGCATCGCTTCTGCGTAAGCTTAGGGGTAGAGGTTCTATTACGGAGCTTGTAACGGCGTTGTATGACACAAATGAAATATCAGAAAAGGACATTGAGGAGCTGGACGCATTTATAGAGTCGATAAAGAAAGAAGGCAGATAAATGGAAAACTTATTTATTGATATTATTGAAATAACGCTGCCCATATCAGTTTGGATAGTTTTGCTGCTGCTGTGCTCACCGCTGCTCAAGCGCAGTTATGTGGCAAAATGGCGGTATTTTATGTGGCTGTTTGTGGCGGTAAGACTGATATTCCCGTTCAGGCTGAATATCAAATCGCCGATAATAATGTCAATTCCGTCGGAGATTTCTGCTGTGCAGACAGTGGCACAAACACTGAGCCATACATTTACTGTCTCACAGATATTAACGACTTTGTGGCTTTTGGGCATTGCGGTATTTGCTTTTTATCAGATATTTTCCTATATCTCATTCGGGCGCATGGTAAAGCGTTGGAGCGAAAAGGTAACTGATGAGAGAATTTTAAACGCATTTGAAGCTGCCAAGACGCGCGTAGGAGTGAAATCCCAAATAACTGTAAAGAAGTGCAAGGTCATAAAATCACCTATGATATTTGGCATGATAAAGCCTGTACTCTTACTGCCCTACGTGGATTTTTCCGATGATGAACTGCCGATTATATTAAGGCACGAGTTGGTACATTTAAAGCGACATGACATATGGTACAAGCTGCTGCTTATAGCGGCGCGGACAATACATTGGTTCAATCCTGCGGCGTATATCATGGTAAAGGCGGCGAACAGGGACATGGAGCTTGCATGTGACGCCGAGGTGGTAAAGAGTGAAAATGTGTCATTCAGACGCCATTACTGTGAGGCGATAATGCGGCTCGTACACAATGGACGCGGCAATGCAACGGCGCTTTCAACCTGCTTTTTCTTTTCAAAAAAGACAGTTATGGAGCGATTTAAGAATATTCTTGATGATAAAATCAAGCGCAGCGGAGTTGTGATGTTCTGTGTGGTAGCGCTGTCTGTTGGTGTTTCGGCAAGCGCGATAACCTTTGCAACAGAACGTGTGGCGGAGGAAATCGAGGATAATCTGCAAATCGTGGAGCGTCCTGACGAAACGCTGTCTTCCGCGACTGCACCTACAGATACACCGCAGCAAATTCAGAATGACAAGTCAGATGATACATATAATCAAGTTAATACCGGACCTGAATATAATAAAAAAAGCAATCCACAACAGGCTGCGGTGAATTATGATTATGCATATACAGACAATTACAATTCTGATGCTGAAAATACTACTGTGTCTGACGAAGAAACAGTCGCGGGTGATGTTGGCAGTGTTGAAATCGGCGATAACAGAAGCAATATTTACGACAGACTCGGCGAGCCTGACTCCGTTTCGGGTGACGGCAGCAAGGAAACATATAACCTGTCCGACGGCAGCACCGCCATTTTGCAGTATGACGGCGACACGCTGGATACAGGGTATATAGTGGTAGAATAAAAGGGTAAAGGATAAAAGGAGAAAGACTATGAAAAGGATAATATCACTGCTGCTGACTGCGGCGGTTCTGGTATCCGCGAATGCGGTGACAGCACAGGCGGCGACATGGGTGACGGTGTCCTCGTGGGCATACAATGACGTGAGCAACTTTAAAAAAGAGGGCTTGCTCCCCGAAAGCTTTGAGGACATTTCGGACTATACGCAGAACATTACACGCTTGCAGTTTGCGGAACTTTTATATTCGGTACTTACACAGGCAAAACTTGTAACCTCTCACAACAGTGATAATTTTGCGGATACAGACAGTGAGGCGGTAAATGTACTTTATTGGTACAATATAATGGAGGGTGAGCCTATCGAAGGGGTGGCTGACAAAATAGTCGATGAAGATGATATTGTTATTAGATATTTTAGCGGAGATGACAAATATTACAATTTCTATCCTGACCGTCTGCTTACACGTGAGGAAATGGCGTCTGTGCTGTACCGCGCTACAAAAAGCTTTTGCAGCTACATAATGATGAATGCTTCTGACGGCGGAAAAAATATTGAACTGACAGACATAAACGAAATATCAGACTGGGCGAAAGAAAGCGTAGGTAAAATGCTGTCAGTCGGTATGCTTTCGGGTATGGACGACGTAAGCTTTGCGCCGAAGTCCAATCTTACGATAGAACAGGCGATAGTCGCAGTTTACAGTCTTTATAGTAAGTTTCCAACCGCGCCTGCGGCAGACGGAGCGAATATTAATTCCGATAACGAGGTTACGGTGCAAACCTATTCAAACGGGATAACGGAAACGAAAAAGGGAAATGTTCTGTATCTTAAAAATGACAGCGGCGTGCTTATGGAATTTGAAACTGATATTTATTCAAATATCTACTGCGAAACAGTTGACGGCGTTATATATGCAGTGGCGCAAAACTGCTACGGCAAGACGGACGTATACAATGCCGAAACAAAGGAGATGCTGTTTAAAATCCATTATCCCGTGGCAAGCCTTGACAGGGGCTATATAAACGTGAAATCCTCCAATATCGGTCCTATGACCTTTGGTTTGTATGATTACAACGGCAAAGAAATATTAGAGCCGAAGTACAGCATGGAAGAAATAGAAATCCTTAAGGCGAATAATTTTAAAGCACCCGAGGAGGAGTACAGAGCAGCAAGCGGTTGGATTTATTATTCTGACCTAAATGACGGCGGACATATGTACAAAATGGACTCCAACGGTGAGAACAAACAGAAGCTGTCCGACAATCACTGCTATGACATCGAATACATAAACGGCTGGCTTTATTATTATGTACGCAACCAAGGAGGACGGCTATACGTCATGAACGCTGACGGGACACATGAACAATGTCTGACTGATTATCCTGCATATTTGCTGAAAGACAGGTATTACGAGTTTGAGATAAATGACGATGACCCACTCGGATTTTCTACCTATAAAAATCACTTTGGTGAGCATAGCTTCATTTACGACGACACATGGGTATATTACTATGAAAATGACAGTAATGTAGAAGGTGTGACATTATGGCGCACATCTGTTTCTGAAAAAGGTATAAAAAAGGAAAAAATTTCGGAAATCGCCTGTGCAGGGCTGGGCGGTGTACAGTTCAAGGACGGAAAACTGTATTTTTCTGAGATTAAAGAGCGGACTGATACTGATTATTACACTAATCTGTACTGCTATGACGGCAGCAGCGTCACAAAATTAAACGA
>JBJEIU010000115.1:0-3405 GCA_051877355.1 Hominilimicola sp. | reverse complement strand
CAACACTTGTCAGACACTTTGAACGGTGCAATCTGACATATTAAATCAGGTCTATGCTCTGAATATAATCCACCAAATAGCTTTATCCATTTATCAGGGAGCTTTATTTTGGGACTGTATTTGTAATTCCCTTGTTTTCCCATTTCTCCTGTCATAATGGCATGAATGAAAGTTTGTTTGTTGTTATCCTGCTTTTGAAGATTTTCTATCTTCCTCGCTTTTGCCTTGCTGATAACCGGAAATCCGAATTCATTTAAAACCTCAACTTTTGATTTATAAGGTTTGATTATTATGCACCCTAATTTCTTATGTATTTCCTGTATGCTCTTATCCTCTAACGATGATACGGATATTAGCGGACAATCTACGCCGATATTTCTTAAAAAATATGCAAGTGTGATACTGTCCAATCCTCCGACTGACACGTGATAATTCAAACCGCGTTTGTCGCATTCTAATGCAAATTCTTTTGCTCTGTTGGCAGCATGAATTATCTTCTGTTCATACGGAAGCTGTCTCTTGACTGAAAATGCCGCCATTCTTGCTGCTGTTTCAGGGTCAGTTTTTGCCTTTTCTGTAATCACTCTGTTTTGCTGTTCATACATCGTAACACCTTATTCCTCCTGTATCTCTATCTGTCCGTCACACTGTCCGTCACAGCTTTCCGCCGCAAGTTTCTTTGATTTTTTTATCAGCGGTAAGTATTCCGTTTCGTCAATAGGCATGTTATACATTCCGCAAGCCTCATATCCACCATTCCAATCCGAAGCAGCAGAATTTGTCACGCCGTATGCCGAGCATTTTGAAACCCGGCGATTACCAAAGTTATACATATCGAAATTACAGCAATTACGGCATATTGCTCCCTCATTTTCGCCATATTCGCGGTGCATAGCTTCAATTTTCTTTATTTTCTTTGCCATATCTCCGCTCCTTATCTCAATCTAACTGGTAATACCAGATATATACTATCATCTGCATCTTTCATGATACAGGCGGCTGTTGGTGTGGACATTTCCATTGTAACCTCATCGGAAGAATATGATTGAAGCGCATCCTTTAAAAAACTGCAATTAAAACCGATTTTCAAATCATCTCCGTCAATTTCGGCATTTATAACGTCTTTAACGGTTCCCTTATTCGTTTCGCAAGAGATTTCAACCTTTCCGCCGCTGATATTTATTATTGCAGGAGGTCTGCTGAATTTCTTACCATCGAGCAAGCTATCTGAATTTGCCATAAGCGCAACACGCTCAATGCTGTTTAGCATGTCATTTTTGAAAACTGTCATTTTGATTTTTGTATCCTGCTGCAATATTCTTTCATAACTCAGGTATACACCTTCAAGCAAGCAAATTTTAACGCTGTAATTTTCATATTCAAATAACATACTGCGTCCATCTGATAGGACTGTTATATCGCTGTCACCTTCAAATTTCGGCATATCTTTCAGTACCTGAGCAGGTATAATAAACTGCTTGTCCTCGCTGTCGATATGCAGATGTGTCGGTATGTACGAAAGACGTAATCCGTCTGACGCAACTACATACAGCTCATTATTTTTTATATCGAACAATACGCCCTGCAATACAGGTTTCTTACCCTCGCTTTCCGCCGCAAAAGGTACTGACCTCTTTATAATCGACTGTAACAGTGACGGCGAAATCGTGAAGTTGTATTTATTCTCAATTTCCGTTGTCTGCGGAAATTCATCTGCTGAAAGTCCCTGTATTTTAAATTTGCTCTTGCCGCTTTTCAGCTGTATAACATATTCAGCATCACTTTCAAAGTCGATTTCATTACCTGAAAATCTTTTGATGATTTCGCTGAACATTCTTGCTTCAACCGCAATCTCTCCGCCCTGCTCAACCTGCGCCTGCGCAGTGTGCTTGATACTCATGGCAATACAAGTCGCTTCAAATGTCACAGTACCATCTGTTGCGGCTCTGATTTTTAATGCCGATAATATCGGCAAAGCCGATTTTGATGATATTGCCTTGCTCACAATACTCACAATATCTATCAAGTCATTTCTGTAAAATCTAATTTTCATTTTCATCCTCCAGTAAATCAAATAATGTAAACTGTTCCGCTTCGGTGTCTGTCTGTTTCAAGTAACCCACACCGTCACGAAAATAATCTTCGTTTAATTCTGTTCCAATGCCGTATCTGCCGTTCAGCACCGCAACATAAGGAACCGTAAATAATCCTGCAAACGGGTCAAATACAGTATCGCCCTCGTTGCTGTATCGGTTTATAATTCGCTCCACAATATCTATCTGTAATGGACACACGTGCATTGTTGCCTTGCGGCGGCTCTGATTGGTGTTAAGAGTTTTCATGCGGTTTATATCATCCCATACCTCATCACTCCACGAAGACGGCGCAATAACCATGAATGTAGCAGGTAGTTTGCCTTCCTTATCAAGCGCATTTGCCATCTCCACATGTTCGTGATAATCATAAACCGTATTTTTACTGTATCTGCTATACAGCTTCTGCAAGGTCTTCGCATCTGCGGCCAGTATTTCATCCTTTGTAACCAATCTGTCACCGCTTGACCTCCAGTAACCATGTGCGTCAAGCTGCCATTGACCTCGGGTATAATCCTCTTTGCTTTTGGTAACAGGTTCGTCCGCATATGCTCTTGAGGTATCTGTCGGCAGTTTACGGAATAACAATATGTATTCGGGACAGCCGACTCCCATTTTTGAACCGTCCTTACATTGCTCTGTCCATCCTAAGCGGTATGTCTGATTGTTTTCACGGACAACATCTGTCACAACTGTTATCATTCCAAAATACATGAAGCCATGTTTCATGTAATGCTGTATACATTGTGCGTGGAACGGCTCCATTGTCGGCATACCTGTCCCGGTAGCATTTCCGAACAAAACTCTGTCCTTTACATGAATTGCCGCCACACGTCCGGGCTTTAATATACGCAGCAAATTCGGCGTCAGATAATCCATCTGTTCAAAGAATTTCGCCGTTGTTGCATTATGTCCGAAATCGTTATAATTTGCGCTGTATTCATAATGATTGCTGAATGGAATTGATGTATGTATCAAATCAATGCTGTTTTCCGCCATATTTGCAGTTTCCTCAACGCAATCATTCAGAATTGCAGTGTATTTTTTACCTTTTACTTCCACTCGTTCAACACCTAACTTTCTCTCAAGATATTGGCTACCTGCATTTGACAGACCGTATTTTTTTATAATATCCGTCATTTTCTCGGTAAGTTTATTATGCTGCTGCCATTTGCGTTTCAGGACATTTACGATACCTTCTTCATTTTCGGTGTAAATAATATCTATAATGACCTGCTCTGTCTGTAAAAATCGGTATATACGGTGAATTGCCTGAATGAAATCATTAAATTCGTAGTCGATGCCTAAAAAT
>JBJEIU010000114.1:0-3423 GCA_051877355.1 Hominilimicola sp. | reverse complement strand
GAATAAAAATATACCCATATGTGAATACACTCCGTTGCAGGTCAAACAGTCGGTGACAGGCTACGGGCGCGCCGACAAAAAGCAGATACAGACAATGGTAAAAATGCTTCTCGGACTGAACGCAATCCCCAAGCCTGATGACGCAGCGGACGCGCTTGCCATTGCGATATGTCATGCTCATTCAAACAAAATGAACAATATGTTTGGTATAAACGGTGTAAAATAACAGTCGGAATAGTGTTAACAAAACGGGATATACACAAGATATTGTGGTTCTTGTAATAGTTGTGTAATAATTGTGAAAAAATACTGAAATATAACAATTTTGTTCGAAATAAACATATTAATCAATGGAAATACCATTTTTATATGTATAAAACATACATATAAAAATGGTATTTTTTACAAAAATATTTAAGTAAAATTGATTTGTTAACAAATTTGTAACAATTGTCGGGTTGACATAATTGTAATATTATTGTATTATATATCCAAGAGGTAGAAAATATGTATTATTATATTAAGGGTACTTTGGTACAAAAAGGCGATAATTTTATAGTAGTTGATGTGAACGGTGTGGGCTACATGATATACACTTCTCTGACAAGCCTTGCGGACGCGGGCGAAACGGGAAAGAATATCACAATGTATACATATCTGCATGTCCGCGAGGATGTGATGGATTTGTTCGGATTTACTACTATAGAAGAAAAGAATATGTTCATGAATCTTATATCTGTGTCGGGTGTAGGACCTAAGGCGGCGCTGGCAATATTGTCTGTGACAACTCCCGCGAAATTTGCTGTGGCGGTTGTGACGAATGACGTCAAGACGATTACAAAGGCGTCAGGCGTAGGACCGAAAATGGCGCAGAGAGTTATTCTTGAATTAAAGGATAAGCTTAAGACGGAGGAACTTGAAATCGACACGGATGAGGATATCGGCGAAATTCCGTCAGACAACAAAAATGAGGCAATAAGTGCGCTTATTGTTCTGGGATACAGCCCGAGTGACGCACAGAAAGCCGTTAAGGAAATTGACCCTGAACTTGGTGTGGAGGAAATGATTAAAAAGGCGCTTTCGAGCCTTTTGTAAAAAATTAGGAGGTAAAATCATTGTTTGATGAGGATGAAAGATTTGTCACAAGTGATTTTATAAGCGAGGACGCGGAAATAGAATACGGTTTAAGACCGAGAAGTCTTTCGGAATATATCGGACAGGAAAAAGCAAAAAGCAATCTTCAGGTATATATTCAGGCGGCGCTTGACAGGCGCGAGGCGCTTGACCATGTGCTTTTGTACGGTCCGCCGGGACTTGGAAAAACGACACTTGCAAGCATTATTGCAAATGAAATGGGCGTTAACATAAGAATAACGTCTGGACCTGCCATTGAAAAGGCAGGCGATCTTGCGGCTATACTTACCAATCTTTCCGAGCATGATATATTGTTTATAGACGAAATTCACCGTATGTCTAGAACAGTCGAAGAAATACTGTATCCCGCAATGGAGGATTACGCGCTTGACATTATTATAGGAAAAGGTCCTGCGGCAAAGTCCATAAGAATTGACCTGCCGAAGTTTACGCTTATCGGCGCAACGACACGCGCAGGACTGCTTACGGCGCCGCTCCGTGACCGTTTCGGCGTGATAAGCAGGCTGGAACTGTACAGCGTGGAGGAAATCAAGGAAATCGTCATGAGAAGCGCTGGACTTTTAGATGTTAAAATTGACGAGGAGGGCGCAGCGGAAATCGCTTCACGTTCACGCGGCACTCCGAGAATTGCCAATCGCTTTTTAAAGCGTGTACGTGATTTTGCACAGGTTAAGTATGACGGTAAAATCACATATAGTGTTGCGGCTGATGCTCTAAGGAGCATGGAGGTTGATGAGTTGGGACTTGACGAAATAGACAGCCGTATGATAAAGACCATGATTGAAAACTTTGGCGGCGGTCCGGTGGGGCTTGACACGCTTGCGGCGACAATAGGCGAGGAGTCAAACACGATTGAAGATGTGTATGAGCCGTATCTGTTGCAGCTTGGGTTTATTTCAAGAACGCCGCGCGGCAGAATTGCAACTAAATTAGCTTATGATCATTTCGAAATACCAATTCCGGAATGATTAAATAAAAGTATAGGATAAAAGATTAAAGGAGATGATGTGCAAAATGAGAAAGTTAAGCGTATCAGTTATTGCAGCCATAGTATTTTTGTTTTGCAGTGTAATGCTTGCGTCTGCGGAAAGCATGATGCTGGAATATGACGGAGGAACTCATGAATATAACGGAGAGGTATATGCGTTGGTTGTGAACAATCAGCTTCTTGACCCGCCGCTTTCGCCGATTATTTTCAATGACAGAGCGCTTGTACCTGTCAGAGAAATATTTGAAGAAGTCGGAGCGACCGTTAATTACATAAATGATACTCAGACAATTGAGGTCATAAGCGATGATTCATATGTGACAATGCGGATTAATGATAATGTAGCATATGTAAACGGCGAAAAGACAAATATTCCCGATAATGTTGTTCCGAAGCTTATTTCAAAGGTCGGCGGAGAAACAAAGACGATGGTTCCCGTAAGATTTATAAGTGAAACGATAGGTCTTGACGTTCAGTTTGATTCAGACGACGGCGCAATTCTTATTGATTCAGACGGATATACCTTGTCTGATGAAAACCAGAAGCCGTCAGTTGATGAAGCAGCGCCGACACCGCAGCCTGCTCCGCGTGTGACGGACGTATCATATCAGGTGGTTGACAACAGAAACGTCAAAGTTACAGTACAGACGGACAGCGATATACAGAGCTATTCGGATTTTATTCTCACATCTCCTGAAAGGGTTATACTTGATATTGCGGGAGCAAAACTTGGCAGCGTAGATGGTACGATAAACGTTAATTCGGCTGGAGTATCAACAATAAGACTTGGCGATAACGGAGAGAGAGCAAGAGTGGTAGTTGATTTGACTAATCTGAAAAAATACAGTATTGAAAAGACTGCGTCAAACGTTATCGAAATAAGCGTAACAACAAAGGAAGTAACTCAGACTCAGACACTTGCACCTGTGTCAACCCCGACCCCGACCCAGAAGCCTGTAACCACATATACGGCGCAGAGCGCAAGCAGCAAGCTTATTGTGCTTGACGCGGGTCACGGCGGAAGTGATTCGGGCGCTGTAGGATATTTGAACGGCAATCCTGTTCTTGAAAAAAATCTGACGTTGGAAATTACCAATCGTGTAAAGAAAATACTTGAGGACGCGGGGTATAATGTTTCAATGACGCGCACAGGCGATACGCTGCCGTCCCTTGTTGAGCGTCCCACACAGGCGAACGAGGAAAATGCGGCTGTGTTTGTAAGTATACATATCAATTCTGTTGATAATGCGCCCACGGCAAACGGCACAGAGGTGTTTTAT
>JBJEIU010000113.1:0-15842 GCA_051877355.1 Hominilimicola sp. | reverse complement strand
TTTTTTAGATATTCGTTTATTTTATCAACCGCCGCATTTCTGTTGTAAATCTTAAGCACAGGGTCAATTTCCATTTTCTTTTTCAGTTCTTTTTCATGACGCTTTTCTGCTTCTATATTTGTGATAATACCAAATATACGTGAAATATTGCCGCTGCCGTCATATTCAAAACGTCTATGTACACGATACCATTTCCAATTGCTGTCACCGGGCAGTTTCATTCTGGCAGACAAAATCTTTTCCTTATCATTATAAACATGATCATCAAAAAATCTGATATCATTTGGATGCACTATCTGCTTCAATGCGCGCGTTTTATAATCAGACATATTTACTGTTCTTATTTCATTTGTATCAGCTGACGGAATATACAAAACAGCCGTATCGGAGGCAACGTCATTTTCAAATACCATATTGCCTGAGCTGCACAGAGCCATTGCGTATTTGTCCTTATCGTTTCTGAGATTATGAATTATCCTGTACTGCTCCGTGGCATCCCACAATACACCCAGATATAGACTGCTTCCGTATCGGCAAACAGACATGCAGACCATACAGCTGTTTCCCTTTCCCATATCGCATCTATAATTTACTTCCGCCGTATCAGTAGTTTTCAGTTTTTCTTCAATATTCAGGATAACCTCTTTATCCTTCTCGTCTATGTTCAGTTTTTCAGAGTTTTCGTTTGCAAAATGGGAATAATATTCATCATTCGCATAAACAATTTCAATTCCATTTTTAAGTCTGAAAGCAACAAGTCCGCAGGGTAATTCATTATATGTGTTATCAGGAAAATATTTCCTCGTCATTCTTCTCCTCCTTTCTTACTTTCATTTCTTTGCACAATTATATACTATTTTATCACGAAATACTCAATAAGTAAATAATTATAAATCCCTTTTTTTAAATATGTGTTTTGTCACAAAAAATGTATCCTAAAATTGTATGTTTTATATAAATGTAACTTTACGGACGAATATAAACAAGCGCTGCCCGTTTTTGAGCAGCGCTTTTGTTCTGATAAAATTTTATATTCTTTCTCTACAGCAGTGATCTTTTATATATTTCAAGTATTTCCTCTCTGTCAGGACAATGTATACTGTTTTTGATGCCTCCCGCGTTTGCGGCAATATCCGCATACATTTCAAGCTCCGCCGAGGCAAAATTTTCTTTTTCGCCGAGGATTTCGTCCATCTCCGATTTAAACTCATTGACCGACTTCATTCCCATGCAACGAAGAATATCATTTATTTTTTTTGAATCAAATTTTTCCGTATACTCCATAAACTCTCCGAGCAAAAGTCCGTTAGCTCTGCCGTGGTCTATACCCTTAAAATATGTAAGGGAATATCCCATCGCATGTACCGCTGTTGTTTTTGTCTGGGAAATAACTACTCCGCCCAGCATAGAGGCATACAAAAGCTTTTCCCTGTCCTCGTCGGTAAATTCTCCGCTTTTCAGATTATCAAATTCCGACGCAAGCAGTCTTATCGCTTCCCTTGCAATAATGTCCGCCATATCATTGGCACGGGCAGACATCATACCCTCAACCGAATGTGACAGTGAGTCTATGGCTGTATTCACTGTCGTTTTGAGACCGAGATTTTTCATGTACTTCGCGTCAAGCAGCGCGTATGCCGGAAAAAGACACGGCGCGGCAATGCTTGTTTTCGTCTGCTTTTCGTGATTTGTCAGTATCGAATACGGCGTTACCTCAGAACCTGTACCTGCTGTTGTGGGTATGTGTATCATTGGAAGCGCCTTATTTCCTATATGTCCGCTGAACAAATCCTTTCTGTCAATATCCGCTACCGCAAGCAGCGCTATTGCCTTTGCCGCGTCCATCGGTGAACCTCCGCCTATCGCAATAATGAAGTCAGACTCCTCCTCCATTGCCATTTCTGCACCCTCATAGACACATTCCACAGTGGGATTGCTCATAACCTTGTCAAAAATCGCATATTCAACAGAATTTTGTTTCAGTGCACACAAAACATCATCAAGAGAACCGTTATTCTTTGCGGAATTTTTTCCCGTAACAATAAGCGCCTTTTTCCCCATTTTGAATACTTCAGCGTTATTTCTCACACATTCTTTTTCGCAAATAACCTTTGTCGGCATATAAAAACTAAGCTTCATCATGAAATACAACCCCTCAATCGTAAAATCTATATATAATAGTATATCACTGTTCAACAGAATTTACAATATGGAATTATGTAAATTACGCTATACCCTTTCTCGCCTCAAGGAGATTACTGAGGGCAGCCGCGCTGCTCGAATGTATACGCTCAACAGGCACTTTATTGCGTTTTGCTTCATTCAGCGCGCTGACAACCATTTTGTGCGATACTGTATTTGTGAAAAGCACCATCAAATCCGGTGTGCCGAGATTTTTCTTGAGCATACCGCTTTTCTTTGCAAACACCTTAGCCTTATAACCATATCTTCTGCAAATATCCTCGTATTGACATACCATTCTCTCATTGCCGCCTATTATTACTATACTCATTTAATTTTACCTTTCTTTGGTTAGCTTTTGCTAACCCATATTCAAAAATTATGAATGCAACAGTAATATTGCATTCATTTTCAGTTAGCGTACACTAACCACTTTTATATTACCATAAGCCGGCAGCTTTGTCAATACTTTTTCAGAAAGTCGGTCTGTTTGGCATTATAAGCGCAGCCAGAATATATGCCAGTACGCCTGTGCCAACGCACAGAACAAGCAATGCCCACAGCAGACGCACAATCGTGGAATCAATATTGAAATATTCCGCAATTCCGCCGCATACACCGCAAAGCTTTTTATCAACATCTGATTTATATAATTTCTTTCCCATTTCAAAAACCTCCCTTTATAATCATTATACAGTATTTTCTGCAATTCTTCAATATATATTTTATGCCCATACATCAAAAATCCGACAGACTAAATCGTCTGCCGGATTTTAAGAAAAGGAGTATCAAAATAAAATTTTAATTCTTTAACGCTCTGATTTCCTCACCGAGGAAACAGAAACCGTAATATCCCTTTGTCTGGATTTTATCAAGAAATTTTGAAAGCTTTTTCGGCTTTTCGTAAATGACAACATCATATTCGCCGCGCAGTTCCTCCGCAGCCTTTATTGCCTTTATAATATCTGTCTTGTCATGCAGCAGCGCTATCCTCTTCTTTGTATCGGGGATTGTATAGCCCGCCTCAGTAAGCAGCGCGAAAATCCTCTCAAATCCGATTGAAAAACCCACCGCAGGTATATTCTCGCCGGTAAACTTGCCTATAAGGTTATCATATCTGCCGCCACCCGCAATTGAGCCCTTAAATTTATCGCTTACAATTTCAAATACTGTTCCTGTGTAATATCCCTGACCGCGCACAAGTGAAATATCAAATTTAATACCGTATGCTCCGCCCGAAAGCTCATCTACCGATTTTATAATCGTTTCCACGCTCTCTGCGGCTTCCTCGCCGCATACTTCCTTTACGCTTTCAATCGTAAGAGGCTTTGATATTATCTCGCCAAATTTTGCAATTACGCCCGCATCAAAGCCCTTATCAGTAAGCTCACCCACAACGCCCTCTGCGCCGATTTTATCAAGCTTGTCAAAGGTGATACAAACGCTGTCAAGCTGATTTTCCGCAAAGCCAACATTTGAGAGGAGTGCTCTTAAAATCCGTCTGTCGTTTATCTTTACGGTAAAGTCCTTTATGTCAAGCGACAAAAGCGCCTTTGCCGTTGTGTGGATAAGCTCAATCTCGGAGCTTATTGAGGACGAACCGATTATATCAATGTCACACTGAACAAACTCGCGCAGTCTGCCCTTCTGCGGTCTTTCAGCACGGTAAACCTTATCTATCTGTATACACTTCGCAGGGAGAACAAGCTTTTCCCTGTTATTTGCATAGTAACGCGAAAGAGGCAGCGTAAGATCATAGCGAAGTCCCATATCGCACAGATTTTTTTCATCGCCGCTGTCCATAGCTTTCGTAAGCTTGTCACCGCGCTTTAAAATTTTAAATATCAAATTAAGATTATCGCCGCCGTCACTTTTGTCGAGGTTTTCAATATCCTCAACGGCAGGCGTCATAATGCGCTCAAAGCCCGCGTCTATATATGTGTTTAGTATCCGGGTCTGTAAATAATCTCTCAGACGTGCCTCCTCAGGAAGATAATCATTTGTACCCTTTACTGTTGTGATTTTCATTTGCGTTCTCCTTTTGACATTTTTATCATTAAATTATAAATCTTTTCAAGCGCGTCCGTCTTTGCCAGCTTTTTAAGATTTGCCGACATTTTCTCAAGCGAACGCTTATTGTCCGCCATAGACATCATCTTGTTATAAAGCACATCTGCGGACAGCTCGTTTTCAACTATTACCGCAGCCGCGCCGCTTCGCTCAAATTCACGGGCATTCTGCTCCTGATGATTTCTTACAACATTCGGTGAAGGAATAAGAATTGACGGCTTGCCAAGCGCGGCAATTTCGCTGACAGTTATTGCGCCTGCGCGTGATACCACAAGGTCAGCCGCCGCCATACATTCAGCCATGTTATCTATGTATGAAACAACCTTTACATTGTCGGAAAGCTTAATACCTCTTTCCTTAATCTTATTCATTATCTTTTCGTAATTTCTGTCACCTGTACCGAAAAGAAGCTCAATTTTATTATCCTTAACTATTCTGTCGAGCATATCAATAACAGTGTCATTGATTTTGTCCGCGCCCAAGCTTCCCCCGAAAATAAGCACAAACGGCTTCTTTATGCCAAGCTTTTCCCGCGACTTATTATAATCCGCACTAAGGATTTCTCCGCGTATGGGATTACCCGTGACAACGCACTTTCCCTTATGCTTCATGTGGTTTATCGTTTCCTCAAAGCTTAAAGCAAGATAGCTTACATACTTTTCCGCACCGCGTACCGTAAGTCCTGGGTACACGTTCTGCTCATGGATGAGCGACGGAACTCCTGTCTTTTTTGATGCAATCGCCACAGGACCGCTCACGTAACCGCCCGTACACACAATACAGTCAGGCTTGAATTCCTTTATAATCTTTTTACAATCGCTGTTCGCCTTCATAAGCTTTTTTAGTACCGACACATTTTTCAGTAAATGCTTTCTGTCAAAACCGGCAATATCAATAAATTTAAGCTCATAGCCTGCCTTTGGCACAAGCTTTGTTTCCATACCGCTTTTCGTTCCTATAAACAGTGCTTCAAAATCCTTATCCTGTGACGCGGCATAATCCGCTATTGATATGGCAGGATTTATATGTCCGCCTGTTCCTCCTCCTGCGAATATAACTCTCATATCCGACCTCCGCTAATTTTTTATAGAATATCTCGATATATTAAGTAATATGCCCATTTCGAGCAGCAATGTCAAAATCGCTGTACCGCCGTAACTGAAGAACGGCAGTGCCACACCTGTATTCGGCACACTCGATGTTGCAACGGCAATATTCAGTATAGTTTGTATTGCAAGCTGTGCGGCTATACCTATCGCCACAAGGGAGCTGTATGTATCAGGCGCGTTCATTGCTATTCTTACGGCTCTTAATATAAGCGCTGCAAAAAGCAATATGACCACCGCCGCGCCCACAAGACCAAGCTCCTCGCATACAATCGCGAAAATAAAGTCGTTGTACGGCTCTGGCAGATAGGAATACTTCTGCACGCTCTGTCCCAAACCAAGTCCGAAAATTCCTCCCGAACCTATGGCGTAAAGCCCCTGCGCCACCTGATAACTTTCGTCGCGTATGTCCTTGAACGGGTCGAGGAAGCTGGTTACTCTCGCCCATCTTACAGGACTTAGAGTATATACTGCAAGAATTGTTATCGGAATAAGTATCAACGCTCCGATAAGCACAGGCTTTACAGGTGTTCCGCCCGCTATCATAACGCTCACTCCGATACCGGCGATAACTATCGCGCCGCTCAGATGCGTTTCCATAAGCATAAGTCCCACAACTATAAGCAATACGCCTATATACGGCAGATTTCCGCCTATTTTTTTGAGATTATATTTACCGCTGTCTATCATTCTCGCAAAATACATTGCTATAACAGGCTTCATAAATTCCGAGGGCTGAAGCTGAATTACAGGAGTATTGAGCCAGCGTCTTGAACCGTTCAGCTTTACGCCCAGTCCCGGAATAAGCACGCATACAAGCAATACCACGCATACAAACATCATCTTCGGAACAAGGTTTTTGTATCTGTTATAATTTATCTTCGATACAATACCCATTCCCACAAGTCCGACAGCAGCGCACGCAAACTGCTTTATGAAAAAGTAATACGAGTTTCCGTGCAGCGTGTTTCCCGCAGGCGCCGATGCCGACAGCAGCATTACAAGTCCCGCGGCAAGCAGAAGTATAACTATAAACAAAAACGTATAGTCAATATCCCCCGCTCTTATGATTTTAACAGGCTTGCCTACAATCGCGCGTGTTGTTTTTCTATTCTGTTTTGATGCTCTCTTTGGATATGCAGCTCCTGCCATATGTAAATCTCCTTTTGTTTAGATAGCAAACCATGCAACGACGCAAAGAACAGCCGTTACAAGAGTGAATACAGCAACAATTTTCTTTTCCTTCCAGCCGCACATCTCAAAATGATGGTGCAGCGGACTCATCTTGAATATTCTTCTTCCCTCTCCGTACTTTTTCCTTGTATACTTGAAATATGCCGTCTGCATAATAACAGAAAGTGTTTCAATCAGATATACAAATCCCACAAGAATAAGGAATATCGGCATTTTCAAATCTATCGCCATAAGAGCGACAGCCGCGCCCAGAAACAGCGAGCCTGTGTCGCCCATAAACACCTTTGCGGGATATTTGTTATACCACAAAAATCCCAAAAGACCACCCACAAGCGCCATAGAAAATACAGTCACACCATATTCGCTGAAAGCTATATACGAGGCAAACGCAAAGAACAATCCCACAACCGCCGTTATGCTTGACGCAAGTCCGTCAAGTCCGTCTGTAAGGTTGACTGCGTTCACAACACCCACTACAACGAACATTACAAACGGTATATACAGCCATATCGGCATTGTCCATTCAATTGATGTAAACGGAATTTTTATTGCCGTGTCAAGCACGCCCATTGCGTACAACACAACAACGTATATTGCCGCAAGCACCACCTGCATGATGAACTTCTGCGCCGCGGTAAGTCCGAGATTACGCTTCTTTACAACCTTAATGTAATCGTCTATGAAACCGATTATACCAAAACCCAGCGATATTACAAACAATAGGATACATCTTGCATATGTAGTATCAAGATTTCCGTTTACCGCAAAAATCACCGTCGTTACAATAATTGCTGCGGCTATGCCCACGATAAACATTATACCGCCCATTGTCGGAGTACCCGACTTTTTTTGGTGCCACTTCGGACCCTCCTCACGTATTTCCTGACCGAATTTGAGCTTTCTGAGCCACGGTATAAATACCGGCCCGAATACAAGCGTTACTACGAGCGCCACTGCAAAAGCAAGCAGCGATGACATCATCATTTCTTTTAAAACTTCCATTTTACCTGTCCTTTTCCTCTCATTAGTTATTGGTTATTGTGTTGTACACTTCTTCAAAGTGCATTCCGTGGGACGCCTTTATAAGCACCGCGTCACCGCTCTTTATTTCATCTTTTACAAAATTACATATCTCAAGCGTTTTGTCAAAGGTGACAACATTTTCCATTCCATTGTCTCTTGCGCCCTTCGCAAGGTTCTTCATATTTTCGCCTGCCGTTATAAGCATATCGGCTCCGCTTTCAACAACGTCTTTGCCCAAATCATAATGCGCCTTCTGAGCAAAATCGCCCATTTCAAGCACATCGCCGAGAATCGCGATTTTTCTACTGCTTTTAGCTGTGGAAAGCACCTTCAGCGCCGCTCTTATGGAATCCGGCGAGGCATTATAGCAATCATTAATTATCGTTATACCCTCATGCTCCTCAACAGAAAGACGCATTGCCGTGAGCTTAAAGCTTTTTATTCCCTCAATTATATTATCCATGGGGACGCTAAACTCACGCCCAACGCATATTGCCGCAAGGGCGTTATACACGTTATGCTCTCCCGGTACGTTTACTTCAATCTCGTATTCCTGACCGTCAGCAACGGCTGTAAAGTGTATGCCGTTAAGTCCGTTATTCTCTATATTTTTTGCGTACACGTCATTTTCCGGATTTTTAATGCCGTAATACACAACCTTGTATTCGCCCATACCCTTTGTGGTTGAAAGAAAGTCATCATCGCCGTTCACGATAAGCGTGTTATCCTTTGTAAACAGCTTTGTCATTTCCATCTTTGCCTTGAAGATACCCTCTCTTGAACCAAGGTTTTCTATATGCGACTGACCGATATTCGTTATAACTGCCACATCAGGTCTGCCTATGGAGGCAAGGTATTCTATTTCGCCAAAATGATTCATACCCATTTCAAGCACAGCCGCCTCATGCTCCTTTTCGAGTCTGAAAATAGTCCACGGAAGTCCGATATGATTATTAAAATTCTTTTGAGTTTTAAGCGTGTTATATTTCTGCGAAAGTACAGATGCAAGCATATCCTTTGTAGTGGTTTTTCCCACGCTGCCCGTAACGGCAACGGTCGGCACGTTATGCTGCATTTTATAGAATCTGGCAATATCACCGAGCGCCTTCATGGTATCGTCAACTCTTATAATTGTCTTTTCCACAAGCAGCTCCGTTTCCTTTTGCGTAAGCACAGCCGCTGCGCCAAGGTCAAACGCCGCATTTATGAACTCATGTCCGTCAAACTTCTCGCCAATAAGCGGAATAAACAGAACACCGGCGGTTGCTTTTCGCGAATCGGTTGTAATATCCTTTATTTCCTTATCCTTGTCACCGCTTAGAAGTTCACCGCCTGTGGCTTTTAATATATCGTTAATCGTCATCGTCTGCATAAAACTCTGTCCCTTTCTTTTTATCCTATGCTCAAAATAAATCTGTTTTTATTTTGCTTCACAAACGCACAATAAGGGCGGTCAGTTTTCCCGCCCTTTATTTTTATTTATTAAGGTGCTTATATACGACAACACGCTCGTCAAAATCATGCTTTTCCTTACCTATTATCTGGTATGTTTCCTGTCCCTTACCCGCAAGAATGATAACATCGCCTTTCTTCGCATTGTCAAGAGCGTAGCCGATAGCCTCGCGTCTATCTACTATAACCTTATATTTACCATCAGTTTTCTTCATTCCCGCTTCAATCTGTTCAACGATTTCCACCGGGTCTTCCGTTCTCGGATTATCCGAGGTTATTATACTGAAATCCGACAGTCTGCCTGATATTTCACCCATGATAGGACGCTTTGTGTTATCCCTGTCACCGCCGCAGCCAAACAGCGTTATAACATCGCCCTGCGCAAAATCCTGCACCGTGCTGATTATGTTTTCAAGTCCATCGGGCGTGTGCGCATAGTCAATTATGACGGTGTAGTCCGTATCGGTTGGAACAACCTCAACGCGTCCCACAACTCCTGTTGCGTTTGCAAGACCCTTTACAATAGTATCCATATCAATTCCCATCTGAATAGCCGCGCCAATTGCACAGATTGCATTATACACGCTGAATCTGCCAGGTATAACGATATGAACAGGATATGTCTTTCCCTGATAATCCACGTCAAAATCAGCGCCCTTTGAAGATATGCTGATATTCTTTGCCGTAAGGTCACAACCTTCGCCAATTCCTACCTTTAATATATCACAGTCCGAATTTTGTACTATCTTCTTGCCGCCCTCATCATCAAAGTTAACAACACCCTTATCACTTATATTGAACAGCTTTGCCTTTGCGTTGAGGTAGTTTTCCATTGTCTTGTGGAAATCAAGATGGTCACGCGTAAGATTTGTGAACACACCCACGTCAAAGTGACAGCCATGTACTCTTTCCAGTTCAAGCGCATGGCTTGAAACCTCCATAACAACGCACTGCGCATCACTTTCCGCCATTTCCGCAAAAAGCTGCTGAAGTTCAAGGGCGTTAGGGGTAGTCGGCGTGGTGCTCTGCGTAACAAGCACCTTATCGCCTATAATATTCTGATTTGTACCGATAACGCCTATTCGCATACCCGCTGTTTCTATAATGCTCTTTATAAGATAGGTTATTGTGGTTTTGCCGTTCGTACCCGTAACGCCGATAAGCTTAAACTTCTTTGACGGGTTGTCATAATACTTACACGCCATTTCGGCAATTTCCACTCTTGAATTTTCAACGTACCATACAGGCACATTTACATCAATTTTATCCTCGGCAACAATCAGCGCGGCGCCGTTTTTTTCCGCCATCTGTGCAAACTTATGTCCGTCTGTTTCAAAACCCTTTATACAGACAAACACGTTGCCGGGCAGCACATTGCGCGAATCGTACGCAATGCCTGTTATATTTATATCTTCATGCTTATCAAGCCATTTTTTACCAAGAAGCTCACTTGCTAACATTACATTTCCCCCTAACTTTTTTAGTCTGAAGTTACCTGACGGAATTCAACGCCTATTACAGTTGCAGGCGCGACGCTTTCCCCTGCCTCAATACTTTGATTTACGGCATAGGCGCTGCCTACCTCGCTGTGTCCCGCGCCCACGACCTCGAAATTAAGTCCGCGCATCTCAAGAGTATATTTCGCGTCACTGACCGACATTCCCTCAAGATTCGGCACTGTTACAGTCTCCGTTTTCTCCTGTTTTTCCGTATAGAGAATCACCGTGGATTCCTCTCCGAGCATAACACCCGGCTTCGGAAGCTGGTCAACAACCGTGTCGCCGTCACCAACCACCTTTACATACATGTTTTTATCTGTTACTGCCTTCTTTGCGTCAGAAAGCGAGGTTTCACGCACATCAGGAACCTCATTCTTTACATCAGGCTGTTCATCGGCAGTGTACTGCTTTTCAATCCCAAGATAGTTCAGAACGTCTTCAATTACCTCGCCCGCAAGCGGAGCGGCAATTGTACCGCCGTATTTATTGTCAACCTGCGGTTCATCAAGCATTATAAGGCAGACCACTTCGGGGTCGTTTGCGGGAGCAAAGCCGATAAAGGAAGCGATACGCTTTTCCTCGTCACGGTTTCCCTTTTCCGAAGTACCTGTTTTTCCGCCGATACGGCAACCCTTTACGTATGCGTTCTTACCTGTTGATGTAGGTAGAGAAACAACAGATTCAAGGATTTCTCTCATCTGCTTTGAGGTTTCCTCCGAAATAACTCTCGTTACCACCTCAGGCTCATAGCTTTTTATAACGCCGTTTGAATTTCTGATTTCCTTGACAATCTGCGGCTTCATTCTTTCTCCGCCGTTTATAACAGCCGAAACAGCCGTTATAAGCTGAATTGGAGTTATCTGGAAGCCCTGACCGAAAGAGCTTGTGGCTATATCCACGTCGCTCATCTTGTCGTGGTAATATATACTTGACGATTCGCCTACAAGCTCAACATTTGTTTTTTCCGTAAGTCCAAAGGCTGTGAAATATTCCATAAACTTATCACTGCCAAGACGCAGACCCACTTCCATGAACACAGGGTTACAGGAATTGCGCACGCCCTCGACAAAGGTCTGAGCCCCGTGACCGCTCTTGTTTGCGCAGCCGATTTTTCTGTCCGCAACCACCTTAAAACCAGGACAATAGAAAGTTGAATCAAGGTCTACCACATGCTCCTCAAGCGCCGCGGCAGCTGTGATTATCTTAAAGGTCGAACCCGGCTCATACGTGTCGGATATGGCTTTGTTTCTCCACATCTTATTACGCATTGCCGCAATATATTCATCGCTCGGATTATCGGGGTCCTCAGTTGGCTTTGGCGTTGCCTCACTGTCTTCGTTCTCATCATCGCTCTTATATTCAAAATCTATCGCATATTTCTGAAACTGGTCAATATCATAGGGAGAATTGACGTCAAAATCAGGCTTTGTCGCCATTGCAAGAATTTCACCTGTCTTGGGATTCATCACAATGCCTGCCGCGCCTTCCTTAAGCTTATTCTCCGCAACGGCTTCCTCAAGATGCTTTTCAAGGAAATGCTGGATTGTTTCGTCAATAGTAAGAACAACATCGTCACCTTTTGACGCGCTGTTTATGTATTCCTCCTGCTGCTCCTTAAGTGTTGTACCGTTGGCATTCTGATTTGTTTCTATGCTTCCGTTGCGTCCCATAAGCTCATCGTCAAATGTAAGCTCTATGCCCTGGATACCATTATTGTCATAACCCGTAAATCCAAGAATATGAGGTGCTACATTAAAGGGATAATATCTCTTTGAGTCGTCCTCAAAGTAAATACCGCTGAACGCCTTTGCAACGGTTGCGTCCACATCAGGGTCAAGCAGCTTTTTTACATTTTCTGCCTCCTCAGTTGTAAGGCGCTTTTTTATAACCTGATATCGTGAATTTTTCGTTATCAGCTTTGTTATTTGATTCTGGTCCATATTTATGACAGGCGCAAGTCTTGCCGCAATAACTGCCGCGTCACCGTCCTCTTTTATATCCTCAGGATTGCAGATAAGCGTGTTTACAGATGCGCTCTCCGCGAGGACTTTTCCGTTTCTGTCATATATATTTCCTCGTGATGCCGTTATAATGCTGCTTCCCTGCTGCTGTGCCTTAGCCTTACTTGAAAGCTCATCGCCCCTGATTATCTGCCAGTAGGCAACCCTCACCACAAGCGCCGCCAAAGCCGCCGTTACAATCAGCACCATTATAACTGTTCTCTTTTTTATTTCATTTAATGATGGCTTCATTAATTTATCAATTCCTTTTAATAACCATACTCCAATTTATTATACAACTTTACAGATTTTATTTTATGCTGAAAAATTGTACAATATTACCACCAATCTTTTTTATTACAGACATTACGCTGTGTCCGAGACCTTCCACCTCGCCGGCCGTTTTTTCTGTCATGTCGTCTTGCTTGACATTTACATATATTGTCTGATATTTTTCAGGTCTCTGCATACCAAGTCTTGTGGTTGCCTCTTTTTCCACTTCTGCAAGGTCAACGCTCTGCTCCATGTCGAAAATCATCTGACTTGTCGCCGATTCAATTTCTGAGAGTTCCTTCTGAAGCGAAGCAATCTCCTGCTTAGTTTCATTTACAGTTACAAATTGGGAAATCATAAATCCAGCCGACAATGCTATTACTACTATCGCGCATATTCTGCGAATATTCTTACTTCTGCTCAGCATCTGTTCACGATTCCTCTTAACTACATTTACATTATTCCTTTGTGGGCGTCTCTTTTTTATCGGCTCTTCATACTGCTTCGGCAGTTCATATGCCAAATTCCCGTAATCCACAATTATCTCTCCTTAAAGTTTTTCTGCAATCCTAAGTTTTGCGCTTTTTGAACGTGAGTTTTCCTCAATTTCCGTTTCGGACGGAAGTACGGGTTTCCTTGAAATTATTTTAATTTCAGGCTTTTTTCCGCACATACATACAGGAAATTCCTTCGGGCATATGCACCCCTTTGCCATTTCCTGAAATGTTTTTTTCACGATTCTGTCCTCAAGGGAATGGAAGGTTATTATCGCCAGCCTTCCGCCCTTTTTTAGGCATGATGTAAAATCCCTTACGGATTGCTCCAGTATTCCAAGCTCGTCGTTCACTTCAATTCTGACAGCCTGAAATACTCTTTTTGCCGGATGTCCGCCGTCCATGCGCGCCTTTTTGGGTATTGCAGCCTTAATTATGTCTACAAGCTCAAAGGTGGTTCCAACTCTCTTTTCTTTTCTCCTATCGCATATGAACTCCGCAATGCGCTTTGACCACTTCTCCTCGCCGTATTCATAAAAAATACGCGTAAGCTCCTCACACGAATAGGAATTCACCACATCATACGCCGTTTTGGTCGATGAAGTGTTCATTCTCATGTCAAGAGCGGCATCATGCATATAGCTGAAGCCTCTTTCAGCATTGTCCAGCTGATACGAGCTGACCCCAAGGTCAAGCACCGCACCGTCAATTTTATCAATTTCTAATTCCGACAGTATATTTTTTATTTCACTGAAATTCCTGTTGACGATTGTAACTCTGTCCGAAAACTCACTAAGGCGTTTCGTGGCTGCGGCTATTGCCTCCTTATCCTGGTCAATTCCGATAAGACGGCAGCTGTCACACGCAGATAATATTCCGTGTGAATGTCCGCCTCCGCCGAGAGTTCCGTCAGCATATATGCCGCCGGGCTTTATCTTTAGTGCTTCTATGCTTTCCTTAAACAATACAGAAACGTGTTTGAACTCCATTGCAAATCTCCAATCTAACGTCGTGCAGCCGCACAAATCATAGTGCGAAAAAAACAAGCAGATTACCCTTTTGAGTATCGCTGACATATACTTATACTTCAAGCTATAACAAAGGGTGATATGCACCGCTTATTTTTCTCACTGTCTTATATATTCAGTCCGTACTTTAGTATTCCGTCCATCATAATATCATCCGAAAGGTCACACTGATAGTTCTCCCATTCTTCACTATCCCATATCTCCAGACGTGTATTGGCGCCCACAAGCACCACGTCCTTATTAAGGTTGGCATATTCCATAAGACGTTTGGCAATCGGTACCCTACCCTGCTTGTCTATAACAGCACTGGTCGCTTTACCGAAAAACAAACGCACAAAAGCTGCCGCATTTCTGTCTGTGGCAGTAGGAAGCTGATTAATCTTTTCTGAAATCTTATCCCATTCCTCCTGAGTGTATAAGTGCAGACATTTGTCTGACATAGAACGTGTGACATATACAGTATCGGACATTTTTTCCCTTACTTTGGCAGGCAGAATGATTCTTCCGCGCTCATCGAGCTGACGTGGATATTCGTCAACAAAATTTACCATTTATATGCCACCTGCCTTTCTCATTGGTTTATGGGATACTTCCTCCAAACGGGGCATTTTTCAACCCAAACGCTCCCATTCGCTCCCTTTATCACCATTTTACCCTAAATCAATGAAAAATGCAATAGGTTTTTTTTTGGCTTACTGCTCTTTTCACCCTATTTTTCTGTTCTACTTGTAAATTTTAATCAAATAGGATATAATTAGTATGATTGTTTTTTTATGGCCGCTATATATGTTGTTACAAGTTTACATAACCTGACACTATATATTGTGGTTGTTACTATTATATCACAAATGTTTCATTTTGTGAATAGCATTGTTAAAATTTCTTTGCCGTTATATTACAAAATAATTTCAAAGAAAACACACGCTTTTTTGGAGGATATTACATATGGAAAATTCAGACAATAAAATTATTTCCACGCTCGTTTCGGAGTTTAATTTAAGGAAAACGCAGGTGGAAAGCACTATTGCGCTTATCGACGACGGAAATACCATACCGTTTATCGCCCGTTACCGAAAGGAAGCCACAGGGTCGCTGAGTGATGAAATATTACGCGATTTTTACGAACGCCTTAATTATCTGCGTAATCTTGAAGAAAAAAAGGAGGAAATTACGCGTCTTATTGATGAGCAGGAGCAGCTTACAGAGGAAATTACAAGCGCAATAGAAAACGCTGTTACGCTGGCGGAATTGGAGGACATATACCGTCCGTTCCGTCCTAAACGCCGCACAAGGGCGACAATAGCCAAGGAAAAGGGGCTTGAGCCGTTGGCGGAAATAATATTACAGCAGAATTACGAGGATAATATAGAAAGCATTTCACTAGATTTTATTGACGCAGAAAAAGGTGTGGAGAGCAGCGAGGACGCTTTGAGCGGCGCGATGGACATAATCGCCGAGCAGATAAGCGACAATGCGGAATACCGCAAAGATATACGAAGGCGCACCATAAACGAGGGTTTTC
>JBJEIU010000112.1:0-3458 GCA_051877355.1 Hominilimicola sp. | reverse complement strand
CGATATATCTGAATATACCGATGACCAAATCCGCAAAGCAAAAACAGGAAGTTTTGTATTTCTTATCGCAAGTGTGCAGTTTGTAGATGCGATTGAAGATTTACGGTTTGCAATCAACATGGAATAGGGGTGATTCATTATGGCAGGTCAAAGAACTATGCCGAAGGTCGGCGCAGTTATTTCCGGTACACACGGGTATTTTTGGTGGAACAATTCAATTTGCTATGAGATTACATCCTTCGAGGCTAAAATCAAGACAAATCGTGAAACGATAAATTTCAGCGGACAAATGTGGGATGATTCCAAGCTGATGGGGGTATCGGGCTCATGGACTGCGAAAATAAAGAAGGTTTATTCAAGAGGAAAGACATATGCCGAAAAATTGTCACAGGGTATTGATGAACGACTGACGCTTGTGTCAAAGCTTGAAGACCCGGACAACGGCGGTACGGAGCGTGTTCAGCTTTTATCATGCTGGCTTGATGAGCTGACACTGCAGGCATTTGAAAACGGAAAAATAACTGAGGACGAGTTCAGCGGCGGTTTCGTTGGATTTAAGTATCTTGATACAATTGAAGACCCTTGTGCTTAATACAGGGACACTAAAAGATTTAAATATGGAGGGACAGTAAAATGGACAAAAATACAAAATTAACCTTGGCGGAGCTGATGAGACGCAAGGAGCAAATACTGGCGGCAAAGAAAACAAAGCAGACAAAAAATTTATACATAGCATCGCTTGATGCGGTAATTACGATAGAGGAGCCTGACGGCGCACTATGCCGTGACGCAAACGATATGGAGCCGGGTGAGGGTGACAAGTATATGTGTTACGAGTGTATCAAGGAGCCTAATCTTAAATCGCAGGAGGCTCAGGATGCGTTCGGATGCGCAGAGCCGATGGATATTGTTGAATTGATATTCAAAGCCGGAGAAATTCCGCAGATTGCGATTGAGTGTATGAAGCTTGCCGGATATATGGGCGGTGTCGAAACTGTAAAAAACTAATCCGGACAGACGGCGATATGCAGCTTATCCACTACTATTTGCAGAAAGGCTTTGATTGGGACAGACTTGCGGGTTTGTCGCTGTCTGAAAAAATATTCTTGAAAGCAAGCATGGAGCTTGCTGTTGAAGAGGAGGAAGAGAAGTATAAAGCATTGTTAGGCGGTGGTCGGTAATGGCAAGAAATATAGGCGCAACGCTGAGCCTGAATAACGGTAACTTCTTCACCAACATGAAGTCTGCCATCAGTGCGAGTAATAACCTTAAAAGCACACTGAACGGTACGACCACAGGCATGAAGACCTTTGGTTCGCAGTCGAGCAGTACGGGAAATATCATTACCTCGCTTGCCTCCAAAGCCGCCGTTGCGGTCGGAGCATTTGTCAGTATACGGCAAGCCGTTAATTTCGGCAAAGATGTTGTTAATACCGGAATGCAGTTTGAACAGGGTATGGCGAATGTGTCGGCTATATCGGGTGCAACGGAAGCAGAATTAACGGCACTTTCCGATAAAGCAAAGGAAATGGGCGCAACCACAAAGTTCTCTGCGCTTGAGGCTGCCGATGCTATGAGTTACATGGGAATGGCAGGCTGGAACTCATCGCAGATGATTGACGGTATTGCGGGTATTATGAACCTTGCGGCGGCGTCGGGTGAGGAACTTGCGAGCGTGTCTGACATTGTAACGGACGCGCTTACAGCGTTTGGGTTAAAAGCAAGCGATTCCGCTCAGTTTGCCGATGTTCTTGCGGTTGCGTCATCAAAATCGAATACGAATGTATCGCTTTTGGGTGAGTCTTTTAAGAATGTGGCGGCTACGGCGGGAGCAATGGGTTATTCCATGCAGGACACTACCACCGCGCTCGGTCTTATGGCGAATGCCGGAATCAAAGGCTCTGATGCGGGTACATCTCTGCGCGGTGTGATGACAAGGCTTGCAAAGCCTACAAAAGAGGTAAGCGAGGCTATGACGGCGCTTGGTATATCCGCCGTTAATACGGACGGAAGCATGAAACCGCTGTCAACTCTTATACCTGAACTGCAAACCGCATTCTCATCTCTGACAGATTCTGAAAAGGGTCAGTATGCGACTATGATTGCCGGAAAGAATGCGCTGTCAGGCTTTCTGTCAATTGTAAATTCAAGCCCTGATGATTTTTACAGCTTATCGGACGCAATAAATAATTCCGAGGGCGCGGCTCAGTCTATGGCAGATACAATGAATGATACCGTAAGCGGAAAGCTGACACTTTTGAAGTCTCAGTTCGAAGGCGTAAAAATTGCTATTTTTGATGCGCTCGGAAGTTCACAGTTTAAGGGTGTTTTGCAATCCATGTCAGACGGACTCGGCGCATTAACACCGTCTATTTCAGGAGTTACAGTTGCAATCGGCAACGGACTGTTTTATGCAATACAAGGTATATATAATATCGGAATGACTGTATTTACTGCGGTGAAAACGGCTGTTGAAAACAATCAGCCTGCGATAGAAAGATTACATACGGCTTTTGATAATGTTAAGAACAGTATTATCAACGCTTTCAGCGGAAACGGCACTGCGCTTATTCATACGCTTGCGAATGTAATCATTCCAACGCTTTGCAATTCATTATCTTTGGTGCTTAATATTGCGTCCGGAGTTATTTCTGTTGCGAGTACGCTTTCACCTGTGATTGCCGGAATTGCCGGGGCTGTTACAGCCTATAAAATTGCCGTTACGGCGGCTAATGTTGTAGAAGGTATCCGTAACGGACTTATTGCCTTTTCGGCGGTTATGACGGGAACACAGGCGGCAGCGTTCGCACCGCTGACCACTGCCACCATTGCTCAGATTGCGGCAACATCTGCGCTGAATGTTGTGACAGGCGTATTTGGTGCAATTATGACATTTGTCACATCGCCTATCGGATTGGTAGTTATAGCGATTGGCGCAGTTATTGCCATAGGTGTGGCGCTGTATAAGCATTGGGATACTGTCAAGCAATGGGCAGGCAATCTGTGGAACGGTATCAAAAATATTTTTGACGGTATAAAGAACACAATATCCAACGCTTGGAACGGCGTCAAGGAAACTGCGTCACATGTATGGGGAGCAGTTAAAGATACTGTTTCCGAAAAGCTGAATAATATAAAAACCGCATACCAAGAGCATGGCGGAGGTATAAAAGGCGCTGCTGCAGGCGCCATGGAAGCCGTAAAAGGCTATTACACAGCAGGGTACACTTTTATCAATAATCTCACGGGCGGTAAACTCGGTCAGGTTGTTGACAGCGTAAAAACAAAGCTGTCTCCTATGGTGAATACCGTAAAGGAGAAACTGTCCGGCGTTAAGGACGCGTTTGGAAGCGCGTTCTCAAATGCGTTTGAGTTTGTTAAGAATTCATATAACGAAGGTGCACTCAAGACTGTGGTAGATAAGGTAGTCAGTGCGTTCAGCGCGGTTAAGACCGCTA
>JBJEIU010000111.1:0-3465 GCA_051877355.1 Hominilimicola sp. | reverse complement strand
CACCCTGCGCCTCGTCCCACTGCTCCTCTGTACCTATATACTTTTCTCTGTTGACGGGGTCCCACTGAGAGAAACGATATGAAACGTCCTCTTTCAGACCAAGAGTTTCAAGCATATAATTTGTAAGTTCAAGACAGCCCTTAAATTCGTCCTCAAGCTGTTCTGGAGTACACATAAGGTGTCCCTCTGAAATTGTAAACTGACGTACTCTGATAAGTCCGTGCATTTCGCCTGATGCTTCATTTCTGAACAAAGTTGACGTTTCGTTTAATCTCATCGGCAAATCACGATATGAGCGTCCGCGGTTTAAGAATGCTTGATACTGGAACGGACATGTCATAGGACGCAGTGCAAATACCTCCTTGTCCTTTTCCTCATCACCAAGAACAAACATACTGTCCTGATAATGATCCCAGTGACCTGAAATCTTGTAGAGATCGCTCTTTGCCATAAGCGGAGTCTTTGTAAGCTGCCAGCCGCGCTTCTGTTCTTCGTCCTCAACCCAGCGCTGTAGTGTCTGTATGATTCTCGCACCCTTTGGAAGCATTATTGGAAGTCCCTGACCGATATAATCTACCGTTGTAAATAGTTCAAGCTCACGTCCAAGCTTGTTATGATCACGCTTCTTTGCTTCTTCAAGCTGTTCAAGATGTGCTTCAAGGTCAGCCTTATTTGTAAATGCAGTGCCGTAAATACGCTGAAGCATCTTGTTCTTTTCATCACCGCGCCAGTATGCGCCCGTAGCGCTCAACAGCTTGTACGCCTTTATCTTGCTTGTATAGTTTATGTGCGGTCCTGCGCACAGGTCTGTAAATTCACCCTGCTTATAGAAAGAAATTACAGCATCCTCCGGCAAGTCGTTGATAAGCTCAATCTTGTATGGTTCATCTTTCATAAGTTCAAGCGCCTCGTCACGAGGAAGCTCAAAGCGTTCTATTTTGAGGTTTTCCTTGGCAATTTTCTTCATTTCCCTTTCAATTGCGTCCAGATCTTCTCTTGTGAAAGTATGCTCTGTGTCAAAATCATAGTAAAATCCTGTGTCAATAGCAGGACCGATTGCTAATTTTGCATCGGGATAAAGTCTTTTTACAGCCTGTGCCAGCACATGAGAGGCTGAGTGTCTTAGTGTTTGCAGTTCATTCATTTCCATTTTTCATAAGTCCTTTCTTTTTTAACTAAAAACACCCCTAAAGCATGGATATAATCCTTGCCTTAGGGGTGCAAAATTCGCACGGTTCCACCCTAATTACAATACAAAACTGTATTGTCACTTAGTTTAACCTTGTTTCGTAAGGTATACGGTATGCTTAATAAGAAAAACCGTTCAGCATACTGCTCAGAAGTGGTATTCACTTTCAACCCGCCAAGGAATATTTACAGCCTATGATATTCCCTCTCTTGTGGTTTATGCTGAAAGCTACTGTCTTCATCATCGCTTTATAATATTGTAACATCGTTTTTTCACTTTGTCAAGAAATTTATTTCAGCATTTTTCTGAGATACTGTCCCGTATATGAACCATCTGTTTCTGCCACCTCTTCGGGAGTGCCTTTTGCGATAACAGTTCCGCCGTTGTCACCGCCCTCAGGCCCCATATCAATGATATAGTCGGCAGTCTTTATAACATCAAGATTATGCTCGATGACAACAACTGTATTTCCTCCCTCAACAAGCTTGTCCAAGACCTCCGTAAGTTTATGAACATCAGCTGTATGCAGACCAGTTGTAGGCTCATCAAGAACATATATTGTCCTACCCGTGCTTTTCTTTGAAAGTTCCGTAGCAAGTTTTACTCTCTGTGCCTCGCCACCTGAAAGCGTTGTAGAGCTTTGTCCCAGTTTGATATAGCCAAGACCAACCTCCTGCAAGGTTTCAAGCTTACGGCGGATTTTCTGTATATTTGCAAAAAATTCAACAGCCTCGTCCACCGTCATTTCAAGCACTTCATAAATATTTTTGCCTTTATACTTGACCTCAAGTGTTTCTCGGTTATATCTCTTGCCCTTGCAAACCTCACATGGTACATATATGTCAGCAAGAAAGTGCATTTCAATCTTCTTTATACCGTCACCCGTACAGGCTTCACAGCGTCCGCCCTTTACATTAAAGCTGAAACGTCCTGCTTTGTAGCCGCGCACCTTTGCCTCATTCGTTGACGCAAACACCTCGCGTATGTCATTAAACAGATTAGTATACGTGGCTGGATTTGAACGCGGTGTACGTCCTATGGGTGACTGGTTGATGTCTATAATCTTGTCAAGCTGTTCAATTCCGCGTATTTCCTTATGTTCGCCCGCATGAGTTTTAGCGCGGTTTAAAACATGTACAAGTTTTTTATAAAGAATTTCATTTATAAGCGAGGATTTTCCCGAACCGGAAACGCCCGTAACGCACGTAAGCACACCTGTGGGAATTTTTACGTTTATATTTTTAAGGTTGTTTTCCTTTGCACCCACAATTTCAAGCCAGCCTGTGGGGGTGCGGCGCGTTTGGGGGACTTCAATTTTTAGTTCTCCACTTAGATATTTGCCTGTTATGGAACGCGGTGAATTCATAATATCCTTTGCTGTTCCTGTTCCAACCAAATCGCCTCCGTTTATACCGGCTCCCGGACCTATATCAACAATATAATCCGCTGCAAGCATGGTGTCTGTGTCATGCTCAACGACTATTACGGTATTACCTAAATCACGAAGATGTTTTAGTGTCCCTATAAGCCTGTCGTTGTCGCGCTGATGAAGTCCGATGCTTGGCTCGTCAAGGATATACAGCACGCCCATAAGTCCCGAACCAATCTGCGTTGCAAGTCGTATTCTCTGCGCCTCACCGCCCGAAAGAGTTCCTGAAGAACGTGAAAGCGTTAGATAATCAAGCCCCACATCAAGCAAAAACTGAAGTCTTGCCTTGATTTCCTTTACAACCTGAGAAGCAATTATTATTTCACGGTCTGTAAGCTGAAGATTTTCCATAAACTCCATTTCCTTGCGTACAGACATACTTGTAAACTCATATATATTCAGACCATTTACAGTAACGGCAAGAACCTCATCACTTAGTCTTGCACCACGGCATTTTGGACATGTTACATCATTTATATACCGTTCAATATCATTTCTTACGTAATCAAATGTGTTGGAATTATAACGGCGTTCAAGATTTGTTATAATGCCCTCGAATGGCGCAGAATATGAACCGCTTCCGTATCCGCGTTCATAATTCAATTTTATTTTTTCTTCGCCCGTTCCGTACAGCACTATGTTTTTTATGTCGTTGGGCAAATCCTTATATGGAGTGTTTATATCAAAGCCATAGTGATTTGCAAGCGCCGTAAAATACATATGCGCCATTGAATCCTTTTTGTTTGCACTTGCCCAGCCTGTAGCTGAAATTGCACCCTCAATAAGGCTTAGATTTTCATCTGCTACAACAAGTTCTGGGTCAATTTTGGGCAGTGCACCGAGGCCG
>JBJEIU010000110.1:0-3465 GCA_051877355.1 Hominilimicola sp. | reverse complement strand
GGAATTGTTACCCTCGTACACTGTTTCCGTATTTACCGACGCAGCGCCTTCAACATACCACGAATAATCGCCTCCCGTAAATTTCCATCCGCCGTTTGTGTTTACATTTCCGCTTTCAAAGCCGCCGTCCTGCAAAAGGTTCACGTTTTCCGAAGTGGCATCCATAGTGTATACGGAATTTTCCGCCGCCTGCGCCTTGTTTGCCGCAAGACAATCGGCGCTTGCAAAAAGCATTGCCGCCGCCAATATACCGCAAATAAATCTTTTCATTTTAATACTCTCCTTCCTTGTAAATATATTTTGCAAAATATTTTTCTTAATCTAAGTATAGTCCTGACGCATATATAAAAACAATTGCTTATTTTGACCGATACCGCACCAATTTTGACTTTTGCTTGATTGGAAGATTTTTGTGTGCTATAATAAACACATAATCAGATACGGGAGGGGTCTGTATGGACGCTATAAAATTTGAATGTGAAGCGCTGACAGAGCGTGACGGAATATATCTTGAGCATATAGGATGTCAGCAGCAAGCCGAATCTAAATATCACGACTTTGTTATGATTGCGTATATTGCTTACGGTTCCGGCTTTCACGAAATAAACGGAAATACAATTCCTGTAACCGAGGGAGATATTTTTATGATAAATCCCAATGTTATACATAAATTTTATGCTTCTGACAATGTAAAATGGATGGAACTTTATTATTGCTATTTTCTTCCGGATAGATTTCGTTCACTGTGGCTGGAGCTTAAAGAGGATTTTCCCGATTACGCGGATTTTTTTAACAACAGCGGCACGTCATATCTTCAAATAAGAGATGACTCCAACAAGGAGTTCCGCAATATGTTTGTAAAAATGATTGATGAGTTTATGCGATGTCCGACAGGCTATAAATATGTTTTGAGCAGCCATTTCACCGTTTTTCTGACGAGTTTTATACGGCTTCATCAGCGCGCGGTAAATAATCCCGTTTTTAACCAAAATAATCTTGTGGACGAGATAATACGGTACATAAATTTTCATATGTACGCTGGAATTACGTCAAAGCAAATAGCCGAGGCGCATCATATCTCAGAGGCGTATTTATGCCGTCTGTTCAAGAAATATACCGGCAAGACAATAACTCAATTTATAAACGATATAAAAGTGGAAAAGGTAAAGGATATACTAAAGCATACCGACCGTCCCATTGAAAGCATTTCCGCCGCGCTGGATTGTAATACTGTTTACTTAAAACGGCTTTTCAAAAAAAGTACAGGTATGAGCCTTAGTGAATATAAAAAGAAATATAACTACAAAACGGGCGTATCTGAATAAACGATACGCCCATAATGTTTTACTGAACTATAAAGGTTGTTTCTTTAGTTTCGCATAACGGTCTCAAGTCGTCCCACAAAAATGCCTTAATCTTATATTCGCCCTTAACGGTTGGAGTAAAGCCGCCGTCCTTTTCATTTATATTACAATAAACAAGCGCACCGTTTTCATCATAAACAGCCGTATAAAGCTGTGACGTTTCTGTAACTGTTTCATAATCCACTGTGAAATTCACAACGCCGTTTTCACCGACAGACGTTGATATTGAATTGATTATATTTTTTTCGGACGCTTCATAAACGTTCATTTCAAATACGCCGACAGGAACATCTCTGCCTACGTTTACTCCGCCCTCGAACGACATTTTCAAATAGCGCGCTTTTATAGGCTGTACACCGACATCAACCTGTGGACTGTCAAGGCTTTCATTATTCATCTTATCGGAAAACAACCTCCAATTCTTACCGTCGGAGCTATATTCTATTTTATACTTATACGCAAGGGTATGGTATTCAAAATATGTTTCAACGCAGTTAATGTTTTTAATTTCCCCCAAATCCATCATAAGCCATTGCGCGCCGGTATCGGCTGCCGTCCAAAGCGTACCGTTGTTTCTGTCTGCCGCATACATCGGCAGACAAGTAAATTTGCCAAGTCCTGATTCCGTCCCCACTGAGGAGGCTGTCATTAAAACTCCGTCATACGCAAGATTCTTTCCTGTTTTCGTAAGCGCAATGTCGGGTCTGTTTCCGTTTACGGTAGGCTGCATAACCGCGATTGTGCCATCCTCGTTGAAACTCATTTTTTCCATTGCTGCCTGACGCGCATAGCTGTAGTTTCCGTCAACCACCTTGCGGTGATAACATATATACCAATCATCGCCTATCTGAACACAATTATTATGTCCCGTTGTATGAATATCGCCGTACCGCTGCAAAATCGTTCCTTTTCCCGTGTACGGTCCCCATATATCCTCTGCTATCGCGTAATCGACGCGATATGTTCCACTGCCGAGACTGCCGTTCGCAAAGGTTAAATAATATTTGCCGTCACGCTTGAAGATGCCCGGAGCTTCAAAAACATTATCGTTAAAAATCGGTTTTAACCCGTTTTCGTCCAGTCCCGACATATCTTCCTTGAATTTGCCGAGATATATCGTCTTTTTATTATTAGTAAGCGGTCCTTGTGTGACAACGTATGTGTCGCCGTCAATCGTTATAATATCCGTATCAAACATATCCGCCGCGACAACCTCTCCATCAAGCTCGTCCATCCAAGGGCCGAGAGGTGAATCGGACGAAGCAAGATAACAATTATACGCATTCCATATGTATGCCATATAGTATTTTCCGTTTGCCGCCTTTGTCACTGACGGGGCCCACAGAATTTTTGTTTCTTTCGGGAATGTGCCGTCCTCATATCGGAATGTTTTACATTTCCAGTTCACCAAATCCTTTGAATACCATACGCAATACGGACCGTCACCGTAAATGCTGCCCGCATTGTCACCATAGCCGTCTGTTGTTCCGTAAACATAAAATGTCCCGTCATCATCTCTGAACATGAACGGATCGCCTATATATCCGGGCATAATGGGATTACCGGCATTTGCGTCCCATATACTTTTAGCCGTATATCCCGCCGATACATCTATCCGCTCAGCCTTTCTTTCGATTGCTGTCATATTACCCTCATAGCCGCGATAGGTTGTTTTATCTTCATAATGCAGCCTCCTTGTATATTTTGAAATTAAAAAGAAAAGCGGAATAAATGCGGAAAACCGCGTTTATTCCGCCGTATTGAGAGAGAATTTCTTTTTGTAATTTAATTATAAATCCTTAAAAATCATTTAACAATATCCTACTTTGACCTATTTTGAACAGATTTTGACAAGGTAAAACAAATGCTGTATTCAAAATCAAAATACAACGTTTATCATATTATTTGAAAAGTGTACATCCCATAGCCTTAAATTCATTTATTTTTGCTCTCAAAATTTTCTGCGTCACATTCAGATAAGCAGCGCAACAATCTATGCACATAAAACTCTCAGCAGCACGGTTAAATAACTTTTTGTGCAATCCAATTTCGTCCTTAGACAACTCCCTGCCACATTTTATACATTTATCCATTCACTATT
>JBJEIU010000109.1:0-3495 GCA_051877355.1 Hominilimicola sp. | reverse complement strand
CTTTATGTCGGCAACAGTAGGACACTGGACAGCAGTGACACCGCATGGAAGACAAATGGAGATTATTTCACACTGAACGCGGACGTATTAACCGACAATTACGGAGAAAACGATATTGAATGGTCAGTAAGCGACGAGGAGATAATCAAAATAAAATCCTCCAATGACGGTACAGCGGACGTGCAGGCACTCCGCACAGGCTTTGCCGATGTGTACGCCTCACTGCCCGACGGCGGCAAAGCCGTATGCCGTATTTGCGTAATAGACAATTACTGCCGTCTGACGGTACAAAAAATTGAGTTTAACATAGACAATTTAACGCTTGCCATAAATGACGCAGCACAGGTTAAGCCTATTTTATACCCGAAATCCGTATACGACAACGGTATACTTGATAAGACGCTTTCGTGGTCAAGCTCGGATGCGTCGGTAGCCGAAGTGTCGTCTGACGGAACGGTTACGGCGAAGTCTGCCGGAAAAGCTATTATAACAGCAGTCTCCGCGGATGTTGAACGTAAAGCGTCATTTAACGTAACCGTTAAAGACAGCATAGGCGCAACCGGCATTACGGCGGACAATGCAGAGATAAAGAATGTCAAGGTCGGAGAAACGGTACAGCTTTCGGCATCAGCGGACAGTGATATAATATGGAAATCCGAGAACAGCTTTGTGGCGGATGTTGATGAGAACGGACTTGTAACTGCGTATTCAAACAGCAATAAACAAGTTGTAACAAGTGATGGAGCAAAGGTCACAGAGGAAGCGGACACGGTTAAAATTTATGCCACTACAGCCGAGGGCGGATATATCGCAGAATTTGACTTGTGCATAAGCGATGCAGACGTTGATGTACAAAGCGTTGATATTGACGCAGAAAACATAGCACTTGCGGCAGGCACAACGAAAAACATTACGGCGGTAATCGCACCGGCGAACATATTGGAGCAGAGCGTTACATGGACTTCCGATAATGAAAGCATTGTCACGGTCGAAAAGACGGACAACACGATTTACGGCGCAAATCAAGCCGTTTTGACGGCTGTCGGCAGCGGTACGGCGCATATCACCGCGTCCTATGGCGGCAAGAGTGACAAGTGCACCGTTACGGTTACTGAAAGCACGGTAAAGGCGCATAGCGTGAGTGTTAAAACGTCAAAGGAGATTGATATTGACGAGGTGTATCAGCTTACCGCCTCCGTAGACGAAAACGTCACAAATAAGGAAATAATATGGCTTGGTACGAACGCCGATATTGCAACAGTTGACCGTGAGGGAAACGTGATGGGTTACAGTGCGGGAACGATAAAGATTTACGCGATAGCAGCCGACTCCTTGACCGAAGACGAAGTAACACAGTTAAAATCCCTCCGACATGATAAAAGAGTGATAGAGGAAAGCGATATAAGAGATATAATTGACGGCGCGATTTACAGCGTATGTGAATTGACGGTAAAGGATAGTTCGCCATATCTTAGAAATCTTCACGCGCCCGATGAGGCGATTACGGACTGCTCGGTAAATCTGCTGTGGAACAGAGCATCGTTGCTGCAAGCTGCGGACTTCAAAGAATATCGGGTATATCAGGATGATGAGCTTATTGCAGTTACAGATAATTTGGGCTATACAGTTGACAACTTATCGCCGTCAGCAGAGTATTCCTTTAGGGTTACGGCTGTTGATAATGCGTATAATGAAATCATTTCTGAAACGCTTAAAGTAACAACGGCGGAAAAATCTACTGTAATAAACGTGCTTGACTACGGTGCGCGCGGCGACGGTACAACGCTTGACACCTACGCTATACAGAGTGCGATAAACGCCTGCCCGAAGGGCGGTACGGTATGGCTGCCTGACGGAGTATATTATTCGGGAGCTTTATTCCTAAAATCAGATATGAAATTTAAGATAGACGGTATTCTTATAGGCAGTATTGACCCCAAAGACTATCCGCATATAATCTCGAAATGGGAGGGCTGGCGCAAGCTGCCTCAGACAGCTGATGAATGGGACAACAGCGAAACAGGCAGCGACAAATATCTCGAAGAAAACGAATACGCCCACTCCTCGCTTATAAATATTGGAGTTTATCACGAGGGTGAAAACTCGGTTACGGGCCCGTACAGCGCAGAAAATATTATAATATGCGGAAACGGTCAGATTAACGGAAACGGTTTCGCTCTGGCGTACAATGAGGGACCAAATCATAAGAAACGTGAAAATAATACGAGTTACTTTAAGGCTGATGCACCAGTAACAGACCCAACAACACGCGGAAAGACAATACTTCTGCATAACGCACAGAACGTATATATAAAGGATATATTGGTGTCGTACTCACCGTCGTGGACAGTACATGCGATTTACTGTGATAACGTCACGTTTGACAACATGAAGGTCATTTCACAGGGACGCGGCAATGTCGGCGAGGGCAGCACCGTAAAACTCGCAGGACATCTTTTTAACGGCGACGGCATAGACCCCGAAAGCTGTACAAACATAAATATATTTAACACATATTTCAGAACGGGAGACGACTCAGTAACGCTTAAATCCGGACGTAACCGTGAGGGCAACGAACTTGACAAGCCAAACGCCTATGTCAGAATTACCGACTGCGAAACTAATTTCTCGCTCGGCGGCTTTGGTACAGGCAGCGAAAATGCGGGCGGTGCGCACGATATACTGTATCAGAATTTGAAAGCAGATACTATGGCGATATACGGAATGTGGTTTAAGACTAACGAGGCGCGTGGGGGTCTTACGGAAAACATACAAATCCGCGATGTTGACCTTAAGAATGCGAATACAGCGATATGCATAAATCATACTTATTCAAGTTCGACAAACAATCCGGCAGCCGAAAAGCCCGTACTGCGGAACGTCACAATCGAAAACGCAAACGGCTCCGGCGTGTCGAAAGCATATAATTTTGAAGGCTTGTCGTCAAGTAAAATAGAAAACATAACAATATTCGGCGGCACGATAACTGATTTTTCCGGCTCATCCGTGAAATACGGAAAGAAGTTTGACATACGAAACGTCGGAGGTACAACGTGGTCGTGGAGCAACAGCGAGGATATAACCGTTTATATTGAGCGCATTGAAACTGATACAAAAATCAATATTTTGGATGAAATTGCGATAAAGAAAGTTGACAACGATAACAAGACTGTAACAGTTTATAAGGGTGCAACGGGACAAAATCTCCTTGACGGTGTAAGCTCACAGGAGGGTGGCAAGCAGACATATTCATTAAGCAGCGACTCTTTAGCAGAACTTGCAGGTAATGAAACACTTACAGTCACTTCGCCGGACGGCTCTTGTATAGAAAATTATACCGTCATAGTTTCCGATGAAGCAATGGACACAAGCTCATATATAATAGCGGAAAACTTTACAAGCACAACAGGCGACTGGGGCTTTACGGGTACAGGAAAGGCTGCGGTTGAGGATGACGGAACGCTCAGTCTGCTTTCGGATAAAAAGAACAACACA
>JBJEIU010000108.1:709-3541 GCA_051877355.1 Hominilimicola sp. | reverse complement strand
TCCATGTAAGCGCTACTGAACTGTTTGAGGTTGTCTTTGCCGTAAACTCGCTCGGCGCACCCGGTACGGTGTATGGCTTCGCAGTGACAATCTCGGACGAAGCGCCTGTACCCACGCTGTTCTTCGCATACAGCTTGTAGTAATATGTAGTTCCGTTTGTAAGCCCCGTATCCACATACTGCGTATCTATAGTTTCAATATCAGCGATTTTTACAAATCCTGTATTTTCGTCTGTAGACCTGTACAGAACGTAACCTGTAAGACTAACGCCGCCATTATTTTCAGGTTCATCCCATGTTATCGTAACCTTGCTGTCCTGTCCGCTTGTCGCATATACAGTCGGTGCGGACGGTGCAGTTGCACTGATTTGCAGCATTCCCGAAGTAAAGCTGTCCGCTGACAATGTATAATATTTCTTGCCTGTATCTGTCAAGGCAAAAGTTACCGTATATGAACCTACATTAGCCGGTTTTGCTGACTGACCGTTGTAGGTAATTGTATAATCAACGTTCTCAATCGGAACACTGTAGCCTGTAGATGTGTTTACAGCTGTAAATCCGATTTCTTTCTCCATTCCGCTGTAGTTCTGCTGTAGATTGTCGATTACAACCTTTATCTCAACAGGATAATCTGCCTGATATGTTAAAATCGGGTAGCTGTCATTTAAGGCAGCTTTGTCAAAGACAAATGCAGTACCGCCGTTATTCAGCAATGTAACAAATGCAGACGACTTCATTTCCTCGGCTGTTAGTTTTGTTCCTATGTTGCTGTCTTTTCCAACCTGTATAGCAGTATCAATTGTATAACAATTTTCTATTGTTCCGTAGTTTGTACAAACTATACCTCCCATATTGCAATCTGCACCAAAAGTTCCTTCACCATAAATATAACCGACATTATAACAATTTCTTATAATACCACCGGTATAATTGGAAGATGCAATACCTCCCACACCACTATCATCATCTCTAAGTTCGCCTTTATTATAACAATTCTCAATCAATCCGTAATTATTACATACAATACCGCCCATACCCAAACCTACTAATATCTTGTCAGCTTGATTAGAACAATTTCGAATTGTACCGTAATTCGTCAATATTACTCCTCCAGTATCCATACCTTGATTCGTATATACATCATGATTAACATGGCAGTTCTCTATAGTACCGTAATTATACGTTGCAATATCCCCGAAAACATTATTACGAATATAAGAATTTTTAAGAGTTATATTTTTTACAAGTCCGTTCTCTCCAATATATCCAAACAGACCTCCACAATAAGAGTCATATCCCTTGTTATACACACCTGAAACAGTATGATTATCTCCGTCAAAAATGCCTTTAAATTGGTTGGATGGATTAGATCCATCATTAAAATAGCCTATTGAAGTCCATACTACCGCGTCGGTGGAATCCGCTGTAATCGTCTTGCCCGGGTTCAAGTCAATATCTGCAGTCATTTTGAAATAGTATCCGGAAAAAGTAAATCCGGAATTTACATATGCCGCAAATTGTCTTAACTCCTCCGCAGTGGAAATCAAGAATGGGTCTGTTTCCGTACCATTTTCCTGAGTAAGAGTAAATCCGCCAGATAATACGGGGTAACCATCGTTAATCAACTTCATATCACACTGAAATGCTGTACCGCCGTTGTTCAGCAATCTGGCAAAAGCAACTGTTTTCATTTCATCGGCTGTTTTCTTTGTTCCTATATCGCTGTCATTACCCTGCTGTAAGGCTGTATCAATTGTGTAACAATTCTCTACCGTGCCTAATTCGCTGGAATAGTAGCCGGCTATACCGCCTGAGAACTCACTCACATACGTACCTCCATAAATATTGCCGACATTATAACAATTTCTTATAATACCGGTACTTGATTGGTGAGCTGCAATACCTCCCGCATAATCATTAGGAGAATTTATATCCCCTGTATTATAACAATTTTCAATCAATCCTCCGTTATAAGCTACAATACCTCCTAATGTTACACCTGTTAAATACCCCCGGTTAGAACAATTTAAAATTGTTCCGTAATTATCTCCTGCTATTCCGCCTTCTGAGTTCATATAGACATCCAAAGTAACATCATCATTGATATGACAATTCTCTATAGTGCCATAATTTGAACATGCAATACCTCCGCCAGACATATTTATTATGTATGAGTTTGAAAGCGTTACATTTTTTACAATTCCATTCTCTCCAATCTGTCCAAATAAACCGCTTCGTCCGTAATTATCATAGATGTCATCTATTACTGAGTTTACCCTGCAAAGTCCGGAAACAGTATGATTATCACCATCAAAAATACCTTTAAATTCCTCAGATATCTCAGATGACATAAACGGGTCGCCTATTCCAATCCACTGTTCCGCGTCGGTGGAATACGCTGTAATCGTCTTTCCCGGGTTTAAATCTATATCATTAGTCATTTTAAAATACTTGCCGCTGTATGTTTCACCGTTGTTTACATTGGCTGCAAGCTGCTTTAAATCACTGGCAAACTGAATCAGATATGGGTCTTCCTCCGTACCCGTACCATATATTATTTCATTTTCTACTGTTTCACCGCCGCTTAATACAGGATAACCATCGTTAATCAGATTTATATCAAACTGAAATGTACTGCCTCCATTATTCAATTGCTTAACAAGTCCGCGAGATTTCATTTCTGTGGCTGTTTTTGCTGTTCCCAAGCCGTTGTCAGGGCCGGCAGCATCAAGATAGTAGCAGTTTGTAATGGCTGCATTACTGTTAGGGCTTTCACTTCCGGCAAAGCCGCCGACATAACTACCACTGCCGCTTACATCGCCCGTTGCATAAC
>JBJEIU010000108.1:0-609 GCA_051877355.1 Hominilimicola sp. | reverse complement strand
AGTTCGTATAGGTACTACTATTACCATAACCGACAAAGCCGCCGACACGACTACCACTGCCGCTTACATCGCCCGTTGCATAACAGTTCGTATAGGTACTACTATTACCATAACCGACAAAGCCGCCGACACGACTACCGCCCTTTATATAGGAGTTAATAACGCCGACATTGGAAATACCTGCATTGTATGTACATCCAAACAAACCGACATAGCTGCTGGTTGTATCTACATACACACCCGATATGGTGTGATTATCGCCGTTGAAGTTACCTTGGAATGATTTAGTAGAACCTGTTCCAATCGGCGTCCACTGCGCCGCAGATGTCAGGTCTGCCGAATCGGGCGCAATCGTCTTGCCAGGGTTCAAATCGATATTCGCGGTCATTTTGAAATATTTGCCGCTATATGTAGTTCCGCCGTTTACATCTGTTGCAAGCTGCTTCAAATCATCAGCTGTTGAAATCAAATACGGGTCGGATGATGTACCGCTGCCGCCGCTGAATGTTGATGCGCTCGCGCTAATTTGCGGCACGACAAAAAGAGACATGACCATACTCAATGTCAAAAGCCATGAAAGCCATCTCACCCCCCGTTTTCTTGTCCTTT
>JBJEIU010000107.1:0-16349 GCA_051877355.1 Hominilimicola sp. | reverse complement strand
GGCGCATATCTCATGGTTGATATGGCACATATTGCAGGTCTTGTGGCAGCAGGCCTCCATCCGTCACCAATGCCGTATGCAGACGTTGTTACAACAACAACTCACAAGACACTCCGAGGTCCCAGAGGCGGTCTTATCCTCACAAACAACGAAGAGCTTGCTAAGAAGATAAACAAGGCTATATTCCCCGGTATTCAAGGCGGTCCGCTTATGCACACAATCGCCGCAAAGGCTGTATGCTTCAAAGAAGCGCTTGACCCAAGCTTCAAGGAATATGCCCAGCAGGTTGTAAAGAATGCGGCTACACTTGCCGATACTCTTATGAGCGAGGGCTTTAAGCTTGTTTCAGGCGGTACAGACAATCACCTTATGCTTGTTGACCTGACAGATTCAGGCGTTACAGGCAAGGAAGCGGAAAAGATGCTTGACGAGGTTGGTATCACAGTTAATAAGAACGCAATTCCGTTCGATACAAAGAGTCCGTTCATCACAAGCGGTATCAGAATCGGTACTCCTGCCTCTACTTCAAGAGGCTTTAAAGAAGATGACATGGTTGAAGTCGGCAAGCTGATCGCCCTTACAATCAAGGACTTTGAGGGAAACAAGAACGAGGTTAAAGCAAGAGTTAAAGCTCTTTGCGACAAATATCCTCTGTATAAATAATAGATATTTAAGCGGATTTTGAATTTTTTTCAAAATCTGCTTTTTTTCTCTTGACAAATACGTTTTTTTATGTTATCATATAGAAGTTGTATGGCTCGTTGGTCAAGCGGTTAAGACTCCGGCCTCTCACGCCGGCAACGAGGGTTCGATTCCCTCACGAGTCACCATTAAATAGCACTGAAAATGGCTTATTCATGCGATTTTTAGTGTTATTTTTTTGCTGTTTTATCCTAACTTGACCACTATTAAATTTTTCCTTCGCCTTCTTTTTATGTCTTCCTGCATATGCTATGTTGCTCACCGCCGACAGGCTTTAACTATCTCGCTTCCCACCTGCCGTCTCCTCGTTTTCTTATTGTTCCTTCTCCTGTTGCTCTTTGAACCATAAGTTATGTATTCCATTAATTTAACTATACATAACTTTCTTTATTGCTCACATATTAACACAATGGTTTGAAATTTAACAACAAAATTTTTAGTCACTTATTATATTCTGCATTCCCTATGCTCTTTTATGTATGACAAAAAAGACTTTAAGCCTATCTAAGCTGTTCTTATATTTTTGTAAAACAAATACAAAATGATAGTGTATGTTACATATTTTTCCGTATCAGGCATAAACGTAATCTGCTTTTTATATATACTGAATAAATGTCATATATATTTTTACAAAGATTTTACGTGATTTTTATTCTTTCTTGATAGTTGCCGAAAAATTAAAGTGATAAACTGTAGACAAAGGAGGCATTTTATATGAATAAGAAAGAAAAAGTCATTTGCTTGCCACATATGTCGGATTTTGGAGAACACAACCTCCGATATGCTGAAGAATATCTACGCGGGCAATATCAAAGAATGGAAGGAATTAAAATAAAGGGGAGTAAAAAATGAAAGACGTATTACAAACAATATTCGGACTGCTCGGCGGACTGGCAGTTTTTATCTTCGGAATGAACATGATGAGCGAATGTCTGCAAAAGGTCGCGGGAGAAAAGATGAAGAAAATCCTCGCCCTGCTCACCAAAAACCCTATTCTTGGCGTTATTGCCGGCGCGCTTACAACGGCGGTTTTGCAGAGTAGCAGCGCCACAACGGTTATGGCGATTGGCTTTGTCAGCGCGGGACTTATGACGCTGCCGCAGGCAATATCAATTATTCTCGGCGCAAATATCGGTACTACGATAACGGCGCAGATTATCGCGTTTAAAATCACTGATTACATATATGTTTTTGTATTTGTTGGTTTTCTTATATACTTCCTTGCAAAATCAGAGAAGCTTAAAAATATCGGTCAGACGATTTTCGCGTTCGGTCTGTTATTTTTAGGTATTGAAACAATGGGCAGCGTTATGAAGCCACTTGCGTCAAGCCCCATATTTACCGACATGATTGCAAAGGTGGCAAATATCCCCGTACTGGGCGTAGCTGTCGGCACTCTTATGACGCTGGTGGTGCAAAGCAGCAGCGCGACTATAGCGGTATTGCAGAATTTCGCATCGCAGGCAGGTGCGGACGGCGTGACGAGTGTTCTCGGACTTACCGGCGCAATTCCCATCTTGCTCGGTGACAACATCGGTACGACCATAACAGCGCTGCTTGCCAGCGTCGGTCAGCCGAAAAACGCAAAGAGAACGGCTGTCGCGCACTGTATCTTCAATATTTCTGGCTGTCTGCTGTTTATCTGGTTCATACCGCTGTTTGCAAAGTTTGTTCAGTGGATTTCCCCGAAAGGCCCTGAAATTGAGGTGATTTCACGTCAGATTGCAAACGCGCATACCTCGTTCAATATAGTTATGACACTTATATGGATACCGCTTATATGGCTGATGGTAAAGATAGTTATGAAGCTTATTCCTGACGGAAAACGCGGCGAAAAGGACGCAAACAAGCCGCTGTACCTTGACGATAATCTTATCGCGCAGCCTGCTGCCGCGCTGCACCTTGTAGCCAAGGAGGTTATACACTGCGGTGATGTTGTAGGTGAAATACTGCGCAATACTGCAGACGCAATAAAGGACGGCGGAAAGAACCCCCTTGAAATAGTTGCTGAAAAGGCAAGCGTCGCTCGCGGTCTTAATAATGAGATTACGGAATACCTTGCCGAATTGTTTGCGTCAGGCGCGCTTACGGAGGAACAGGCAACACAGACGGCGGGAATAATGCATGTACTAAGCGACATTGACCGCATAGGCTCATTAAACCGCGACATTGCGGATAACCTCAAGGAAAACAGGGAAAGCAAAAAGACCTATTCAAAGGAAGCGCTGAAAAACCTGTATAACGCAATTGCCATGATTGAGGAAATGTATTCGGGCGCGCTGGGTGTTATGAAGAACGACAATTCGGTCAATATGAAGAACATTCTTAAAAAGAAAGAGGAGGTTCTTGATCTTGATATAGATATGCGTAAGGGACACATGAAGCGTGTTGCCAAGGGCAAATGCGAGGCTAATCTGACCGCGTCCTTTAACAGTATTCTGCATATCATTGACCGTATGGGCAACAACTGCGTAAATATTGCCGAGGCGGTGTCCGGCTCGGTGGATTTTGGATATTTCACAGGCAAGGATAAAATGCAAAGCGGTGAAAACAATTTATGAAATACATACTAAACAGGTGTTTGTCAGCAGTTGAGGAAAACTATACAAATCCTGATGAAACCATTGTGGAAATAATATACTCGGACGAATATGACGAACGGTACAGAAACGAGTATCACCACGAGGTGCTTATGGACAACCTGAAAAGCATACAATACTGCAAGGTAGAAATGCTGCGTAACTGCATAATAGGCACGCTGCTTATACCTGACAAGGACAACCTGACGGACGGTGAATTCGGACTGGGCTTTTACATACATAAAAATCATCTTGTATTCATAGACGATACAATGAAGATAAAAACGGTGCTTGAAAATCTGCCGGAAATCAAGTCACCTGAAAACACCCCCGCCGCAAGATTTTTCCTTGAATTTCTGGAATATATAATAAGGGACGACGTAATATTTCTCCAGAGGTACGAGGACAAGCTGGTGGCGATTGAAGAAGAGCTTCTGGATAATGATATTGACGATTTTCACAGGGAAATATTGAAGTGCCGCAGGGAAATACTTGTTTTAAACGCCTATTATCAGCAGCTTATGGATATGGCGGAGAGTATGAGCGAGAACAAGAACTATATTTTTAATCACGAGGACTGCCGTCTGTTTAACGTGTACGAGGAGCGTATCGAGCGTATGTATGATAACACAAAGCTCCTCAGAGAATACACAATCCAGATGCGTGAAATGTACCAGTCACAGATAGATATATCCCAGAACCAGACAATGAAAGTGCTGACCGTACTGACTGCTATATTCTCGCCGCTTACGCTGATAACGGGCTGGTACGGAATGAATTTCACCTTCATGCCCGAAACAACATGGAAATACGGATATTTGTTCGTTGTTCTGATATGTATTGCGGCGATTGCAGCGGAAATTATATATTTTAAGAAGAAAAAGTGGTTTGACTGATGAACAGATTTTTACAATTTATAAGAAAAATAACCGGCAAAAAAAATAAATATACAACACTAAAGCCCATACAAAGGGCAGATAAAAAAAACAAAGGAGAGATTTTTAATATGTCACAGGAATATTATCGTAACAGGGAGCTTTCATGGCTGGATTTTGACAAGCGCGTTCTGGAGGAGGCACAGGATACAAACAACCCTCTTTGCGAGCGCATGACCTTCGCGTCAATTTTCAAGAGCAACCTTGATGAATTTTTCATGGTACGCGTGGGTATGCTGCACGACAGTATGCTGTTTTCAAAGAACCCAAGGGAGAACAAGACAAACATGACAGCAAGCGAGCAGATTGACGCGGTGCTTGAAAAAACGAGGGAACTGACCGCCGAGTGTGACAAAACCTTTGCGGATATTATGGCGGACGCGGAAAAGCAGGGTATTAAGCTTGTGAATTTCAACAATCTTACAGAGGCGCAGTCAATCGCAATGGAAGCGTATTTCAACAGGGAAATAAAGCCGCTCCTGTCGCCGCAGATTGTGGGAAAAAGACACCCGTTCCCGTTTTTGAAGAACAAGGAAATATACGTTCTTGTAACTCTTAAAACGAAAAACAATAACGAAAAAATCGGTATCGTTCCCTGCGGCACAGGCGTGTTTAAGCGTCTTATTCCTGTAGACGGTGCAGACGGTGTTTTTATGCTTGCGGAGGAATTAATTCTTCATTATGTGGCGCAGGTATATGACAAGTATAAGATTAAGGAAAAGACGGTAATGCGCATAATCAGAAACGCCGATATTGACACGGATGACGCTTATGATGACGAGGAAAATTACCGCGACATGATGGAGCGCATTATAAAAAAGCGTAAAAAGCTTTGTCCGATAAAGCTGGAGCTTTCAAGACCTATGAGCGAAAGTACAGTAAAAGCTATGTGTGAAAATCTCGACATTACGGCGGACAGAGTATTCTATTCGGCTATTCCGCTTGACTTGTCCTTTGTATTTGAATTGGAAAACTATCTGAGCGATAAAAAGGAGTTGTTCTATTCGCCGAGAGTTCCTCAGAAAACGCCTTTCGTTGACAGCAATGAAAGCATGATTGCGCAGATTAAGAAAAATGATATACTGCTGTCATATCCATATGAGAGCATGAAGCCGTTTTTCAGACTTTTAAGGGAAGCGGCAAATGACGATACTGTAATATCAATCAAAATGACGCTGTACCGAGTGGCAAAGTATTCAAAGATTGTGGAAGCGCTTATTGAGGCGGCGGAAAACGGCAAGGAGGTCGTTGTACTTGTTGAGCTGCGCGCGAGATTTGACGAGGAAAACAATATAGAATGGTCAAAGCGTCTTGAGGAGGCAGGCTGTAGAATTATATACGGACTTGATCATCTCAAGGTTCATTCAAAGCTGTGCCTGATAACGAGAAAGGAAAATAACAAGGTAGAATATATTTCTCAAATAGGCACGGGAAATTACAACGAAAAGACCTCAAAGCAGTATACAGACTATTCGCTTATGACCGCGTCGGTGGACATTGGCATGGAGATTGCGAATGTATTAAATGAGCTTGCAATGGGTCAGGTTGTGGAGCATACGAACCATCTGCTTGTCGCGCCCAAGTGCCTGCAAAATAAAATACTTGCAATGATGGACGAGGAAATCGCAAAGGCAAAAGAGGGCAAGAGCGCCTACATCGGCGCAAAGATAAACTCGCTTACCGACAAAAAGATTATTGACCGCCTTGTTGAAGCATCGCAGGCAGGAGTGAAGATTGAGCTGATAGTAAGAGGTATATGCTGCCTTATTCCAGGTGTGACAGGTTATACGGATAATATCACCGTAATAAGCATAGTCGGAAGATTTCTTGAACATTCAAGAATTTACATATTCGGATCGGAGCCTGATTGCAGGGTGTATATCAGCTCAGCAGACTATATGACGAGAAATACGCTTCACCGCGTGGAGGTCGGCGCACCTGTATATGATGAAAAACTGAAAATACAGATACTTGAAATGTTTAATATAATGATGAACGATAACGTCAAGGCAAGACATCAGCTACCGGATGCGACATATGTAAAGCAATCAACCGACGGAGAAGAGCCTCTTAACGCGCAGGAATATTTCTACAGTGAAGCATATAAAAATGCGCCGCAGAATAATAAGTCCCTGAATATAATTACTTTGTCTTAGAATCTCTAATCCTTGAAATCCAGTGGATTTCAAGGATTTTTTTCTGCCGCAGAGATTTTAAGACAAAAAAATACCGCCCCGATACGCGTTACAGAGCGATATTTTTGCTGTCTTTTAGATCTCCTCAAGAAGCTTATCAAGCTCATCGGAAATTACTTTCTTGTCAAGGTTCCTTCCTATAAATACAAGCTTAATCATTCTGTCACCTGCTTTTTCATCCCAGTCCTTCAGAATTGACGGATCCTCCTTAATGAACTGTTCAAGCTGTTTCTTCGGCGCTGATGCAAGCCAGCGGCCGTTCTCGTATACCTGAACCTGCTTGCCAGCCTGTTCAAATACGAAAGACATATCGTTGTCTGCGCTGAGCCATATAATTCCCTTACATCTGATAACATTTGCAGGAAATCTTTCGTTTGCCCAGTTTCTTATCTTGTCCAGATTAAACGGTCTGCGGCGGTAATATACAAATGAACCAATGCCATATTCCTCAGCCTCACCCTCGGCATGATTGTGGTCGTGATGATGGTCGTGGTCGTGATGATGGTCATGGTGATGGTCGTGGTCGTGATGATAATCATGCTCCTCATGCTCATCTTTTTCAAACTCTGCTATCCAGCCAGCCGAAGAGTATGTTTTCTCCAAATCAAACTGCTTGGTATCAAGCACATCCTTCAAATCAACCTTTGCATAATTTGTTTCAATAATCTTTGCCTTTGGCTGAAGCGCCTTGACTACGGCTCTTACCTTGTCAATGTCTTCCTTTGAAACCTCGTCAACCTTGTTTATAACAATAGTTGAGCAGAATTCGATCTGCTGAATAAGAAGATTTTCAATATCCTCCTCGTCAACGTCGCCCATAAGCTTATCACCGCCTGCGAATTCGTCCACAAGACGGAGCGCGTCAACAACAGTTACTACACAGTCCAAACGCACAATCGGGGGAACATCACTTCCCGGAACAGAACCGTCCATCATCGAAATTGTCTGAACAATAGGCAGCGGCTCACAAATTCCGCTTGCCTCAATAAGTATATAGTCAAACTTACCTGACTGCGCAAGCTCAGCAATCTGCTTCATAAGGTCAACCTTAAGAGTACAGCAGATACAGCCGTTTGTCAGAGGCACAAGACTCGCGTCCTCCTCCTGAACAACACCGCCTTTCTGAATAAGCGATGAGTCGATGTTGACCTCTCCTATGTCGTTTACGATTACGGCAACCTTATATCCCTGTTGGTTGGACAGAATGTGATTCATCAGGGTTGTTTTACCCGCGCCCAAATAACCAGTCAGTAGTGTAATTGGTATTCTTTTCATTATATATGTCCTTCTTTCTTTAACCGATAATTTCCATAATATAGTATAACACATTAAACTTTAAATTACAACACAAAAAGGACAATTCCGTTGAACTGTCCCTTTACATCTTCTATTTACTCAGGAAATCCGCAACCTCGGTTACTACCCTATCAAGAGAAAAAGTGTCCATACCATGTGTTTCGTCCTCAATCAAGTCAAGCGTGACATTGTCCATACATTCAGCGTATCGCTTTGAGCCTATAACCCCGACAGCCTCGTCCTTTGTGCCGTGTATTATAAGCGTTTCCCCCTCAAACATTGAAGTTGTGTCGTATATGGGCAGAGTTCTTGCAATCCTGAAATAAAGTCCGCCCAGATGAAAATGCTCCCTTTCAGTATTAATCATTTCAATATATTCAGGCACTCTGTACTTGTCATAGGGTATGCCAAAACATGAGCCGTTAAGCGCGTCATCCTTAATTGTCGCAGCGGGTGCAAGCATTACAAGCTTTGATACATACTCCCTGTAATAACCCGCAATCATTCCGCCCACAAGCGCACCTTGGGAATGTCCCACTATGTAAATGTCCGTTACAAAATCCAGACCTCTGACATAATCAATAATCTTTGCCGCGTCAAGGATTTCACTGTAAACGTTCATATCCGAAAATTCTCCGTCACTTTCGCCGTGACCGTTAAAATCAAACTTTACAGCGGCTATTCCCCTTTCCACAAGCGCGTCCGCAATCATTGAAAACATATTCTCCCTTTTGCTGCCTCTATCGCTCATAAGTCCGTGAAAAATTATTGCAGCGGGACATTTTTCCCTGTCAGGCTTCATCAAATCGCCGCGCAACGTAAGTCCGTCCCTTTTTATACTGATTTCCATAACTGTCACTCCCTAAAAATACTTATATGTATTTTACCATATGTCGGATTGTTTGTCCAGTTTATTAACCACGTGATATAACAAGTTTTTTATATACAGAAGTCAAAGACATTATTTTCTCTTAGATTTTCATTCATTAAATCTTCAAGAGTTATGCTGTCGACGTATTTATTTATAGTCTCATAAAGTCCTGTCCACATTCCTATCATCGGGCACTGCTCCGCGCGCGAGCACTGATTAACCTCGTCCTCCAGACATGACACAGGCGCAAGAGAGCCCTCCGTAATACGCAGAATATCCCCGACAGTATACTCAGAGGGATTTTTTGAAAGACGGTATCCGCCCTGGGCGCCGCGTATACTCTTTAAATATCCCACACGCACAAGCATACTGACAATCTGCTCCAGATATTTCATTGATATATTCTGTCTTTTTGCCGCATCGCGTATGGATACATTTTTATCCGCGCCGTGTATGGCTATGTCCAGCATAAGGCGCAGAGAGTAGCGTCCTTTAGTAGAAATTTTCATATCTTATCAATCCTTTATTTATAATGTACTATTATCCCATTAGTTCACTATGAATTATATCACTATCCTCCTTGTTTGTCAATATAAGTTATTTGCACTTGCAATATTAGGATATTTATGATAAAATAAATGTAATAATATTAACAAGGAGATACGAGAATGGAATTGCACGAATCAGGCGAAATGTATCTTGAAACAATCCTTATTCTGAAAAACCGTTTCGGGTATGTGCGTTCAATAGATATTGCCAATGAAATGAATGTTTCAAAGCCCAGCGTAAGCCGCGCAGTGGGGCTTCTGAAAGACAACGGATATATTACGTTTGACCCCAACGGTATGATTTTGCTTACGAATAGCGGCAACGCTGTTGCGGAAAAGATTTATGAACGTCATACAATCCTTACAAAATTTCTGACCTCCATAGGTGTAAGTGAAGATACCGCCGCCCACGATGCCTGTAAAATTGAGCACGTTATAAGTGACGAGACCTTTACATTATTAAAGAAAAAAATGAATGAAATCTAAAAACACGAACCGACAGGTTCGTGTTTTAATATGCTCCCCTTTTGAAAATAACCGCATACATTGTCCTTGCTATAAGCCAAGCATCAAGACGGAGATTACGCCGCTTTATGTACTTCATATCCATATCCATCCAATCTGCAAAGGAAAGCGCACTTCTGCCATACGCCTGCCAGAAGCAGGTCAACCCCGGCTTTACGAGCAATCTTTGCATCTGGTAATCGTTATATTGTTCAACCTCCCGCAAGAGCGGCGGACGCGGACCTACAATACTCATTTCACCCTTTAGGATATTCACAAGCTGCGGAAGCTCGTCTATACTGTATTTCCTTATGAACTTCCCAACCTTTGTTATACGCGGGTCATCCTTCATTTTAAATACAGGACCATCCATTTCGTTGCATTTCATCAAATCCTCCTGCAAATTCTCAGCATTGAGACACATACTTCTGAACTTGTACATATTAAAGACTTTGTTATTCTTTCCCGCCCTTTTCTGCGTGTAAAACACCGGACCGCCGTCTGTTTTCACGGCTATTGCCGTTATAAGGAAAACGGGCGACAGTATCACAAGAGCAAGAGATGAGAAAATTACATCAAAAATACGCTTCACAAACTCATATACAGGTTTATGCAAGTCCTCGGAAGTTATTATAACGTTTTCTTTTTTCTCATTTGCCTCTTGTGATAACATACCGCCCCACTCTTTCATTAATACCAGCTTATATCCACCACTGCAATTTCCGGCTTATTGTTTATTCTCGGCATAATGCCGGACTTTCCCAATCCGCGTGTTATAATAAGCTTGCTGTTGCCTATCTCATGATAGCCGTCGCACAGCTTCGGGAAAACTCCCTGGTCTGCCGCGTACAGCCCGCCTATAATCGGAACTCTTACCTGACCACCATGCGCATGACCTGCAAGCGCCAGGTCAATATTATAATCATCAAGCACGCCGAGAAAATTCTCGGGATAATGATTAAGCACAAGCTTGAAATTATCATCATCTTCCATTGCCTTATCAAAGAATTTCTTGCCGTATTTGTCGAATTCCTTAGGATTTTGTGTAAGACCTATAATATCTACCTTAGTTCCGCCGATGTCCACAGTTTCCGTTTCATTATTCAGTATTTTTATGCCCGCTTTCTTTACATCGTCATAAATTTTTGAATTTTTGAAAAGCATCGCGTCAATCTCATGGTTGCCAAGACTGTAATAAACAGGCGCGGTCTGATTGAGCTTTTTCACGAGACTGATTACACATTCATGATCATCAGCCTTGCTTTCCATATTCATATCACCCACTACGGCAATAATGTCGGGACTGAGATTTGTTATCTCAGTCACCAGCCTTTCATTATCAACGCCGAATTCCTTAAGGTGCATATCGGCAATGCACACAATTCTTATGTTATCTGCCACTTTGTTTGATTTAACCTGATAAAAGCTTTTTTCAAGCTGATTATTTTGATAAATCACCAGTCCCGAACATAATCCGAGAAATACGGCTATAATTACAAGAATGGCTATCAGTTTTCTGCCTTTTTTCTTTTTACCCGCAGGGGCTTCCTCAAGGACTTCCTGATTTTCTATATGTTCATTTTCAGCCATACCAATATCCTCTCTGTCAATTATTGTTTGCTTTCTTCCGTCTTTGCTTCTTCCTTATTAGTCTCACTTTTTTCGTCAGCCTTTTTTTCATCACCGTTCTTTGCATCACGGTTATTTAATGACGACGCCTTACGGAAGGCAGCACCCATAAGCTTTCTTATATCGTAAATTCCCTCATCGTTTGTTTCGGAAACGGCTATGCTCACCTGAATATTAACGTTTGGCGACTGTACATTATGGTAACGCACAAGCTCTTCAAGATACTGCTTAAAGTCATTTGCTCTTTCAAGCGTACACTCTTCAAACAGACCTATGAATTGGTCGCTTCCGTTATAACCGGCAAATCCGTAGCTTGAAGCAGCGCGCTTCAAAATCTTACCGAATGCCTTAAGCAGTGCGTCGCCTGCCTCACGGCCGCCCTTGTCATTGACATATTTCAGATTATCAATCCTGATAAGGGCAAATACGAATGAATCCTTAAGCTTTTCAGCGGCATACCTCTCAATCTCCACATCACACATAGCACGGTTCGGAAGTCCGGTCTTTCTGTCCGTATACATGATGTAGTCAAGGAATTCCTTGGAGCGGCCCAGGATAATTGCGCCGATACATCCGCCGAAGAAGAAGATTATAATCGCAAGGAATATATACATCTTTACGTTAATCTTTTCCACTGTAGTGATACTTGCAAGCGTGGACACGTTATATGCGCCCACATACTGATTATATTCGTCAACCGTATCGGACACTATTGAATACATCTCGTCAAGCGTCTTTGAAAGCTCATCAAGACTTTCTTCTATAGACTGTGTATTACTCTTATCCTCCGCTTCAGCTCCATCTGTAAAGACAGAAAGAATTTTCTTCTTATGGTCAATATCAACCTGAAGCTTTTCCTTTTCTGTTTCAAGCTCCACATACTCGTTTATTAGTGAGTCATATGTTGTTTCGCTTGAAATCTGAAGCTCCTCGTTATTCTCCTCATAAACGTCCTTAAGTATATAATCGCTTGAGTTGCTTCCCTCATCCGACTGAGTGCCGAAGTGATACTCGGCGCCCTCCTTGTTTTTGTTGCTGTACTTTGTGATAAGGTCATTCAGGTCATCAATCTTTGTCTGCATATTCTGCAAATCAAGCTCATATGTACTGATATCGCTCTTATATTTCTTTATAAGCGTATCTCTGTCCTCTGTGACCTCCTGCTCAAGTATAAGAGAATATATCTGAGGCAGGTCATAATCCATGTACGACTGATATATTTCATAAAGGTCTGTGAAAGAATAGCCTGTAGCCGCGCTGCGATAGTTGGGCTGTGTCTCCTTCTTTGCGGCAAGGTAATCGGAAATATTCTGCGTCCATGCGTCCAGTATTTCAGCGCGCTCAATATAATCATACTGACCGTCTGTGCCTCTTACATTATTGTTGGGCAGCGTCTGCTGATTAATATATTTTTCGCCGTAGGCTGCAAAATAATTCTTAATTATGGAATCAAGCACTGTACGCGCAAAGTCCTTGTTATATTCGCTTCCTACAGAAAAAGATACTATATAATCAGTAGGAAAATATTCATATTCCTCGCCCTGCTCCAGCAGCGCTTCCTTCTTAGTTTCCTCATCGGGCGGAGTTATACCCTCAACGCGGCACTTGGAACGGATTGCGTCCGCGCCGATATTAAGGTTTAAATCCTCAAGCACGTTCGTTATAACAGCAGCCGAATAAATTTCGGTAACATCAAGGTCGTCCCCGCTGGGCGTACGTCCCTTTGACGCGTCGCTGTTTGTGTAGCTTATTACAGTGCTTGCCGTGTACTCCTGATTGTACATTGCGTATTTATAAACCAAAAGAGCGCCGAGAACACAGACAATGAAAATCAGGTATTTCCATTTACTCAGATATCTGAGTAGGTTAAACTTATTCATATGCCCGCGTCCTCCTTCCTTCTGATATATCCGTCTATCACGTAATACGCCGCGCAAAGAATAATAAAGAATATTACCGCAGCGCCGATTACGGCTTCAAGAATAAATATCATGTCACCCGAATTGTCGTAGTTAGTGAAGGTAAGGTAATCCTTGGTTGTGTGCTTTATATAGTCCTTGTCCGTGGTGTCGGCAATGTTCGCCACATTTTTTAGTTCCTCATCAACGCTCTTTATAAGCTCCTCAGCTTTCTGATATTCCTCGTCGCCCGCAGCCGATGCGGAAACCTTTGCAATAACATCGTTGTTATCAATAATATCACGTTCAACAGCGCTTCCCTGAGACAGACTGTAATCAGCGTCCCTTGTCAGATAGTCGGTACCAATGTTTGTCCTCGACATGTAATATTCCCTACGCTCATTGATTGACGGAACCATAACTGTGCCAATCATCGCGCTGTCGTAATTCTCCACACCCTGTTTTCTTACGTTATAGTCAATCATGAATTTCTGATACTTGATATTGTACATATCATTCTTGTAGTTAAGCGTTCTGAGGTAGTGGTCTTTATTTCTGGAAAGTCCTGATTCAAGAACAAAAGCGTAGTATTTCTTTATGCTGTATGACTGCACGTTCTGAATCATCTTTTTGATAGTTTGGAAACTCTGTCCCGTTATATCCGAACGGTATGTGGCATTTTCCTCAATTCTCTGCTGGATATACCGAAGCATCTGGTCAGATTTGTTCGTGAACAGCTTTGCAATTTCAATATACTCTTTGTCCTCAATATCACCCAAATCATATTGAAGCACCGACTTCATGCCTACATATTTTTCATGGAACATATCGTTATACGCCTTGCAGATAAGCTCCATCATATCGTCAGTGGATATATTTTTGATTTGTCTGTTCTTTCTGTATGTAAGCGTATAGCTTGTGGATATGTAATAGGTGTTTTCATCAAGAGGGTCGATAACCTTGCCGCTGTTATTCTCGGCTATATCAATATGGTCTGAAAGCTCGGAGGCTGTTATAACACCCTGCAAACCCGCATAGCTGATTACCCTTTCCATCACCTCGTCCGACTTCAGCTCATAAACATTGTAGCGCGTATAATTCGGATTTTGTCCCTTGGAAGCCTCCTCATAGTTCAGTGACAGCACAACCGTTCTCCTGTCGAAGCTGCCCGCGCACATTACAATCGTGCAGACAAACACAAAGACGCACATAAGTACCAGTATGCTTTTTATGTTGCTTAATATTATAAAAAATATTTTTTTGAAAACATTGGTATCCTGAAAGTCTACATTTGTAAACTTTTCCTCGCTTCGCCTAAAAAATCTGCGAAGCCATTTCCCCTCTCTTTTCATAGAAAAAAATTCCTCCACTGCATTCACTGTTCCACCAACTAAAACTCAATGTTTGGTTAGTACAGCAGTACCTTTTATTCTATACCATTTTGCAATTATACCATATAAATCTACATTTTTCAATAGTTTTTGTAATTCTTTTGTAATGTTTGTAATATTTACGTAATTTTCTGTACTTTCACCCACGGCCACAGCTTTATATCCTGCGTTGTGGGTTTATGGAAAGCATATGCCATAGGCATCAGACGCAGTACAAGGCTTGTATAATAATAGTACAGTGTATTATCTGTTGTATAGGTTATAAATATATACATTTCGCAAAAGAAAAACAGCATTGCCGTTTTTTCTCCCCAATGATTGAGCATCCACCTAAGCTGGAATATCCATGTGTAAAGCATCCATGCCCAGAAGCCGATAAAGCCCAGTTCTATATATATCGTAAGAATATTATTATGCAGAGCGACAACGCCTATATGTGCCTCGGGATTAGCCTTGGAAACCTGCTGTAAAATTACTGTGGTATACTCAAATCCGTATCCGATAAATCCAAGACTTATGGTATAATACTTTTCAATATACTTATAAACCTCGCTTCGTCCCATAGTATCTATACCAAAATACTGCGTAATAACGTCAAACAGTCCCACTCTCGTTATCACCACATAGGCAAAAGACATTATGACAAATGTCCACGCGCAAAACATCATCAGTCTTATGCGCGTCCTTGATTTCATGCGTCCCATGATAAGCGCAAAGAAAATTGCCACTGGCAGCGCGGCAAGCGCTATTCGTTTCCAGCCGAGTACGAAGTAAAACAGCGCCACCAAAATTCCGATTGTGCGTTCTTTGCAATGCTGCGCAAAGAACAGGAAATATATAATAAAAAATCCGTATGTAAAGGTTATATCGTGGATTTCCATTGCGCGGGCAAAGCCCTCCTGCGCCTCTGCGCCCTTAAGCATCGCCAGTACGGAGTTGACGCTTTCCGCAGGCCCATATATTCTCATATTAATCATGAGCATTATCGTATTTGCCAGCGCAAGTCCGTAAAACGTGGTATATATTGCCCGTTCGCCAAACATATACGTACCTGCAAATATTATGAGCAGCACCAAAAACTGATACATGAATTTTGTCACGCCGCGCATAATAAATTCCACTGTCTGTAAGTTTACTATCCACAGGAATATTGACCATATAATTATTCCTACAAGTATAAAGCCGTATACGCCGACAAAGCTTGCGCCTGTTTTTATTCTTTTTATATCCCCAGACACAAAAAATATTGTCACGCCGATTACCACGATAAGCAAGCTTATCGCCTTCATCACACGCGTCATTGTAAACGAGAAAGACGGCATATCACCCATAGCTGAAGCTGCAAGTATCAATATGTATACAATTTCAAGGAACATATTGCGCTTTTCTGCTTCTGCGTTATCAATCAATTTGATGCACATCCTTTCGTTCATGACGGCTTCTTTCCCTGATCTCGTCAATGCGTCTCTGGGTAATCACAGTATCAGGCGGATATGTACCCTTTATAACGCTTCCTGCTCCTATTACACAGCCATCTCCTATAACGCTGCCGCGAAGTATCACGCTGCTGCCGCCTATCCAGACATTGTCGCCTATTATTACGCTGTCCGTCACATAGCCGCTGTCGTGTATATCCTCTGATGAATAAATATTATGGTCATGGTCATAAACAAGCACATTGGGACCGAAAGAGGTATTTTTACCGATTCTTATATGCTCCTTTGAAACAACCATACAGCCGTTATTAAAAAAACACCCCTCACCTATTTCAATCATACCGCCGTCATCCTCAAAAAAGACA
>JBJEIU010000106.1:0-3575 GCA_051877355.1 Hominilimicola sp. | reverse complement strand
TATGAGGGCAGAAAGTATTCTGTACCGCCTAAATACAACGGCAAATATTTAAATATTGAAGATGATGGTACATGCTTCAATATTACCTTTGCGTCCATGGATAATACTACTGCATATATCTCCTCAAGCAGACGTGAGCCATAGCATATTTCAAGTGGGTGTTTGTCTGATTTCTGTGTGCTTCCGAGCTTATCTAACTCCGCCGCAGGCGCCTTTGGCTTTGTATTGGAGTCGCCGCCAAAGCTCATCGTTGCCGAAAACTCGCCAATAACAGGCAGCTTTACCGACTTTGCCGTAACAGCGAGAATAAGCTCGTCACCCTCGCGCCATGCGAAATTATCCTTTGTACGCTCTAAGGTGCAGTCGTTACAGCCCTCGTCACCAATATTGAGAGCACCCATATCAGCATCGTATTTGGAGATGTGTACCTTGTTTATCTCTTTACCGCATATGAGCGGATAAAGGCACATGACATCCATATTACCAGTCCAGCCACGGACACCGCCGTTTGACAATAAATACCGATAGTCGCTACTGTCAGTCATTTTATAGCCGAGAGGTATCTCTGTATCTGCCAGCACCCACAACCAATACTATGTATTGGGCATCCAGCGTTACATTACTTTTTTCAACGGAACGCTTAAAATCCTGTGTAGGCTTTTCCGGAGTACCGCCCTCAACATAGGTGTTAATAGGCTTTTGATACAACCTTATTTCCTTTATTTTTAATGTATCGGAATAAAACATACGATTATACACAAAAACCGACTGCAAAGCAGTCGGTTTTTATCATTTAGAAATTAAAAGTTTTTACAAGTCCGTCAGAAGAATTTTCATCTATCACAAATTCTCTTACTTCAACTGTCAGAGGCTGTGACTTATCTCTCAGCTTGAAAGCCTTCTGGACAGTAATTGTATCACCCTTTTTGACGTTCTCAGACATTGAAAGCAACGAAACACCATCAACTCCGTCAATGACAGCCGGAGGAAGCTTGTCATCATTTTGGTATGCTTCAACATTCAGCTTGCTTGTAAAAGACGCTTCCTGTCCACTGTTGTTCTTATACTTGAATGAAACCACAGCAACATCTTCGTCCTCATAGCTTATAAGCTTGGCATCCTCAATTGTCACCTCAACGTCGCCCAGCTCTCCCTTATATTCATTCTTATCAGAATCTGATGCGGCAGTCTCGCCTTCAACCTTATCCATGTCTACCAGCTCAGAATAAACAACATCTTCCCCGTTCTGCTGTGCGCCGTTATTTTCATAAGCACCCGAAGCGTCTGTCTGCTGAGTATTATTCTGTGTTGCACCTGTATTACTTGTTTTCTGACCGCAGCCTGCTGCTGACATAGCAAGTATTAAAGCCGCAGTTACAATTATTAATCTCTTTTTCATATCAACTTTCCTTTCTGTAGAAGCTTCACACCTATACTACCACAGAGATTTTCAAAAATCAAGTCCATATATAAAAATTCATAATCTATTCACATTGACATAATACTTTTTACGATATATAATTAATACATTAGGAGTGATATTATGAACAAAATCAAAGCATGTATATTTGACCTTGACGGAACGCTTACCAACACAATCCGCGCCATAGCACATTTCGGCAACATGGCGCTTGCTGCGTATGGTATGAGCGCAATCCCCGTTGAGGATTACAAGATATATGTCGGTGACGGACGTGATAAGCTTATTCACAGAATATTAAATTTCCACAACGCCGACACGCCTGAAATGTTTGAAAAGGTACGCGATATTTACGATGAAAATTACGAAAAGGATTACCTGTACGACACCGACGCATATGACGGAATACGTGAACTTTTAACAGAACTAAAAAATAGAGGTATAAAAATTGCAGTCTGCTCCAACAAGCCTGACAACGTGGTGCATTTTGTAACAGACAATATATTCGGCAGTGACTATTTTGATGCTGTAAGCGGAGTTATTGACGGCATGCCCACAAAGCCCAATCCGCACACGGCATTGAAAATCGCCGAAAGTCTGGGAGCGGAGCCATCGGAATGTCTTTTCCTCGGTGACACGAATGTGGACATATTTACGGCTAAAAACGCCGGTATGACGTCTGTCGGAGTGCTGTGGGGCTTCCGCTCAAGAACGGAGCTTGTGCAGGCAGGCGCGGACTACATTGCGGAAAATCCGCACGTGATATTACAGCTGATAAACTAAACTTAGGGAGAATTTTTATGAGAACAAGCGGAATTCTATTACACATATCATCATTGCCGTCAGACTACGGCATCGGAACAATGGGCAAAGAAGCCTACAAATTCGTGGACTTTTTGAAAATTGCAAAGCAGCGCTGCTGGCAGATACTGCCCGTAGGCCCTACAAGCTACGGCGATTCGCCATATCAGTCATTTTCGACCAATGCGGGAAATCCGTATTTTATTGACTTCGATATGCTCTGCGAAGACGGACTTTTAAAAAAGACGGATTATTCAACGCTTAAATGGGGTAAAAACATCAAAGAGGTTGATTACGAAACCATTTACAACAACCGTTTCAAAGTGCTGAGAAGGGCGTTTAACAACTTTAAAAAGGGCGATTTGACAGAATTCAATGAATTCTTAATAAAGAACGAAAAATGGATTTCAAACTATGCGCTGTTTATGAGCATAAAAGACGAGAACGACGGTATATCATGGCTCGAATGGGACGAGGGACTCAGGAGACGTGACTCACATTCATTGTGGGAATTTAAATCCAAACACGAAGACGATGTGATGTTCTGGGAGTTTTTGCAGTTCAAGTTCTTTGAGCAGTGGGACAAGCTGAAAAAGTACGCTAACGAAAACGGTATTTCCATAATAGGCGATATTCCTATTTATGTTGCGCTTGACAGCGCAGAGGTGTGGGTACACCCAGACTTGTTTGAATTGGACGAGGAACTGCTTCCCACAGCCGTTGCGGGCTGTCCGCCCGACGCATTCTCCCCCACGGGTCAGCTTTGGGGCAATCCGCTGTACAACTGGGAACGCCACAAGGAATTCGGCTATGACTGGTGGATTGACAGAATACAGGCGGCAACCACACTATATGACATAGTGCGCATTGACCATTTCAGAGGCTTTGAGGGATATTATGCAATTCCCTACGGTGATAAAACCGCCGAAAACGGCGAATGGCGCAAGGGTCCCGGTATGAATTTATTTAACGCGGTCAAAGAGGAGCTTGGCGAGCTGCCTATCATCGCGGAAGATTTGGGTTTCCTTACGGAGGATGTACATAAACTGTTAAGGGATTCCGGCTTCCCGGGTATGAAAGTTCTTGAATTTGCCTTTGACCCGCGCGAAGAAAGCAATTATCTGCCCTACACCTATACGTCAAACAGCGTTGTGTATGTAGGCACGCACGATAATAACACAATACTCGGCTGGATTGATGAGCTTGACAAGGACACGATTAATTTTTGCAAAAAATACCTCGACACGGAGGACGATGTTGTATGGAAGCTGATTAAATCCGCAATGGCAAGCGTCAGTGATACGGCTATTATTCAGATGCAGGACTATCTGGAGCTGGGCAGCGAGGCAAGAAT
>JBJEIU010000105.1:0-3590 GCA_051877355.1 Hominilimicola sp. | reverse complement strand
CCAGAGGCTCATTGCGGCTTCTTTAACTTTATCCCAATGTTTGAAGAGAAGCACACCGACTGCAATTACTGCACCTATTGCAAGTACCACAAGTCCGATGGGCGATGTTACAAAGGTCATAATCGCACCAAACACCCCTGTTACAACATTAAGTGCCGATGTAGCCGCAATCTGAGCGATTGTCGCAGTTGTCAAAGGTGCGAACGCCGCCGCCTGTGTTCCCGTCATAACTGCGGAAAAAGCTATCAGACCGTTTCTTATGCTTTCCACTGTATTTGCTGCCGCGACTGCAATCTTATATGCCGTAACCGCACCTGCTATTCCTGCAATAACAGGTGAGAGTGTACTTGCAGCAGAAATTACACCCGATGCAATATTCATCACACCTGCGAGCGAATTGCACAAGGTCGGGATAATCACATTGGCGAGCGTCTGAATTAAGGCAGTACCGTTTCCGCTGAATGCATTTACAATACTGTTTTTGACGTTATCAAATGCTGTATGTAATCTCTCTATTGCAGGCTGATTATTCTCAATTGCTGTGCGTACTGCATTAAAGACCGTGCTTGCAACATTATATATCCCCTGAATTGCAGAAAACAGTCCGTTTCCGATTGACACGGTAAGAGATGTAACATACGGTGTTATTGCACCAAGTCCGTCGGACATTGATTGCAATACACCTTTAAACTGCGATGACCCGAGCGCATCAAATATGGCAATTTTAACACCCTCAAACTGCGATTTGAGAAGCGTCAGCTTACCGCTTACGGTATCGTTCATAGTATCAGCCATCTTCTGAGCCGCACCCTCAGAATTATTGATTGCATCCGACAGCGAATAGAAGTCATCAGGACTTGAATTTACAATCGACAGAAAGCCCGACAGAGCGTTCTTTCCTGCAATCATTGTAGCGTACTGACCTTTCTGCGAATCTGTAAGTCCGGCAAACGCTGTCTGCATTTCAGGAATAAGCGCCGATAAAGGTTTCATACTTCCATCTGTATTCACAGCCGAAATACCAAGCGCATTCATAGCGGTTGTTACATCCTTTGTAGGCTTGGCAAGTCTTGTCATCACGCCTCTCAGCGATGTACCCGCATCAGAACCTTTAATTCCGGCATTCGCCATAAGTCCGAGTGCGGTTGTGGTATCCTGCATTGAATAACCCATTGCTCCGGCTGTAGCCGCCACATTCTTAAACGATTCACCAAGTAAAGATACATTCGTATTTGAGCGCGAGGACGCCACTGCAAGAACATCGGCAAACTGCGCGGAATCACTCGCCTTTAATCCAAATGCGGTGAGCGCATCCGTTACAATATCAGACACACTTGCAAGCTCCTCACCCGATGCAGCCGCAAGGTTCATAATACCCGCAATACCGTCTATCATCTGTGATGAGTTCCAGCCTGCCATACCCATGTATGTCATAGCTTGAGAGGCCTCAATCGCAGAGAATTTTGTGGTCGCACCCATCTGCTTCGCTTTATCGGAAAGCGCGGTCAGCTCTGCGCCTGTCGCACCCGATATCGCAGACACATTTGCCATGCCCTGCTCGAATTCCATGCCTGTGTTGACCACATCTTTGCCGAAATTAACAGCCGCACTCAGGCTGATACAGGCAGCAGTGACACCCGCCACAATCTTCGTAACGCCCTTTAGAACTCCGCCCGTTTTGCTGACAGTATTACTGAAATTTTTAGTTCCGGCATTTGTTCCGTTCAGGCTGTTTTTAAGTTTATTGCTTGCACTGACAGCCGACTTCATGTTTGTAAAGAAATTACCGTCCTTCAAACTAAGCGTTGCGCCTATATTTCTACCGGCCATATCTAATTACCACCACCCATCAGTGCCTTATACTTTTCTGCCTCCTCTTCAATGGCAAGCTCCATACTCGCCTTTAAAAATATCTTTTCGGACAGAGAAAGCGACGCAAGCCTATCCCAATCAAAGCCTTTCTGCAAATAATAATGGATAAGCTGCAGCTCACCGTCCGTTTGGATTAGTTTTTTACAGCTTCAACGCCGCCCATGTATCCCGCGAGTTTCATGCACTCAATCGCAATCTGCGGAATTTCACCGGGCGCGAATATAACGTCCACAATATCCATAGGCACATCACAGCCGAACGCCTCCTGTGCATCCTTTGATTTAAGATTCGGTTCCTTAATGCACTCAAAGCACATATACTTATCGCCCTCGCCTGCCTCCATATCGTTGGCGTCACGGCACAAAGCGCCGTCCGGTTCCTCAATCGTTATAACCGAATCAATGGACTTTACATATAAGTCCACGGTCTTTTTTATCTTTTTCGCTTCAAGCATCTGTTCCTTGCGTCTTAAAAGTTCCGCAAGTGTTAATTTTGTATTCTTATCCATTTAGTGTCCCTCTCTTTCAATAAAAAAACAGCCATATAGCTGTCAATGATTTTTTAGTGTCCCTTTACAGACATGGGTCTGCGATTGTGTCTAAATACTTAAATCCAACGAAACCTCCGCTGAATTCATCCTCTGTGATTTTACCGTTTTCAAACGCCTGCAAGGTCAGTTCATCGAGCCAGCAAGACATAAGCTGTACACGCTCTGTGCCGCCGTTGTCCGGGTCTTCCAATTTTGATATTAAAGACAGACGTTCGTCTATGCCGTTTGCAAGTTTCTCCGCATATGCTTTTCCCCGTGAATAAATCTTTTTTATCTTAGCCGTCCAAGTACCCGATATGCCCATCAGCTTACTGTCGTCCCACATCTGTCCGGAAAAGTTTATGGTTTCACGGTTGGTTTTGATTTTAGCCTCAAACGAGGTAATCTCATAACAAATACTGTTGTTCCACCAGAAGTATCCGTGAGTGCCGCTGATTACTTTTCCGACAGCGGGCATTTGTCTTTCTCCTGCCATTTACATTCCTCCTTCCCGTCCGTGGAAAATTTTCGCAGATTGCCGCTTTGCAGTGAGCGGTGCTGTACGAATTGTACCGCCCCGAGCAAAAAGCGGTGAGATGTGGAAATTTAACCGGACGATTATGCCATATTTATAGCGAACCGCAAATCCTCAATAGCGTCAACAAAGGTAACATTTGCGGTTACAAACACATAGCTGCCTGTTTTCGCCTTACGGATTTGGTCGTCCGTGTATTCTGAAATATCATATCTCTCACTGAGCCAGTCACGCTGTGCGTTCACATCTATATCCGCTATATTCTCAGCTTCGCCGTACAGCACACCCTGCCGTACAAGCCCGTCAAAATACTGATTTATGGCGGCTATGAACATAATCTTGTTATCATAGCTGTTGTTGATGCCTATGTAGTTATTTTCAAAGGTCGTGCGTATATCATCACGCATCAGGTCCATACCCTCGATGATTTTGATTTTCTTCATATCCTCGGTCTTATCGCCCGACAGAATATGAAGTGAATTGACGCCCCTTGCAATCTTGACCTTTTCGCCGTCGTTTATCAGAATTAGCTTGCCTGCGTCTATATCGTCATCGGGAGTAAGGCTTTCTGTGATTGCATCAACCTCCGGCAGAACCTGATATGTCGCGCTCTCCGTCATTGAGAGTCCCGCGAGCAGTCCGGCAATTCTCGCG
>JBJEIU010000104.1:0-3597 GCA_051877355.1 Hominilimicola sp. | reverse complement strand
TGAAACAAGGCTGATTATTGAAGGTATATTGTACTCGCCGAAGGACTGTAAAAGTCCAACAAATGAAAAAGCCAGTCCCGTAAATATTATCATCGGGAACATTATCGCCGTCAGATTTGCAGTAAGCTGAAGCTTTGCACTGTCATAATTGGGTGCCATAAACTGCGCAAGCTGTGTACGCAGCAATATTCCGGCAATCGATATAAACGTCGTTATACATACTATCATGGTGACGAATTTATTTACAAAGCCCATAGCCTCGTCCCTGCCGTGCTCTGCCATTATATTATTGAACACCGGGATAAAGGTCGCTGATATTACGCCTCCAATCACCACATCAAACAATGTTGTGGGAATTGTAGACGCCGTGTTGAAAGCATCCGATTCCATTCCGGCACCGAAAAATGCCGTAAGAAGCGAATCTCTAGCCAGTCCCAGAACCTTTGAAAGCAGCGTTGCGGCAATCATGAAAACAGCCGTAAAGAGTATCTTCTGCCCTGTACCTTTTTCTTTCAAATCGCAACACTTCCTTTTTCATAAAGTTCAATTGCATATTTACCGTTAAGCTGCGCATGTTCCTTTAACTCACGGTAATTATTTTCTAAATCTTTCTTAATGGTATCATAATTTCTTACACATTCGTCAAGTTCTTTTTTCAGTTGGCTGGCGCTAACATTTTCAACGTCAAGATAATGCGTCTGGTGTGTGTATTCCATAAAGCTGCTTATCTTCGGGTCATACACAAGACCAATAAGCGGCACCGCATTTATCACCGCGTATATAAGCGTATGAAGTCTCATGCCTATACACAAATCAAAGCATTTCATAACTGACATCATATCATCCACACCGTAGCGCTTTTCAATTATTGACGCTTCATGCTTCATCTTCCGCTTTATACTCTGAAGTATCGCCATATCGCGGCTGGACTGCATTGGCAGGAACACTGTGTGATAGCCATACTTCTCATAGGCATAATCACATGCATCGGCAATTGCACCCTCAAAGCCTGCTTCAAGATTCTGCCATCGCCTTACGGATACACCCAGGATTTTTTTGCCTGCCGGCACACCTTCATTCGCAAGAATTTTTCTTCCGTGCTGTTCATCGGCTATATCCAGTTCGAGAGCAGGATCTGCCGTTATTATCACATTCTTATTTTCAACGCCTATTTCACGAAGTGTTTTATATGAGCGTTCATCTCTCAACGTTATAAGGTCAACCTTATTCAGAATTTTTCTTGTCTTTAATCTGTTCTTTTTTCTTTCAAGAGGACCTATGCCGTTCGAATAAAGCATTACCTTCACTTTATTCCTTAAAGCAAGCGATATAATCGTCAGGTAATACCACAGTGATTTTGTGCTTGTTCTGTCCTGAATAAGCGTTCCGCCTCCCGAAATAAGCATTTCGGAATTTTTCATATGCTTAATTATATTCGGAAGATTAAGCCTATTTATCGCCTTTACCTTATAATCCTCCATTGTTTCCCTCGGATTTGCGCTCAGCACAACAATATTTGGACTTTCCTTATGATTTTTCAGGTCCTGAATTATAGCCTTTAGCAGCGCATCATCTCCGCTGTTTTTGAAACCGTAATAGCCAGAAATAAGAATTTCCTTCTTCTTCTTCTGTAATGCCCAATCATATACCTTTATGCTGTCGTCCGCCATACGGCTTACGGAATAATCCTTCTTTATCAATTCTCTGCCGTAATTACCAAGTTCGTTCTGCTCATTTTCACTAAGGCTGAAAAATCTTAATATATCGTTCTTTATAAGCTCTCCCGAGGACGGCGCGCATCCGCGGCAGCAGAAATTTGTATCTATACCTACAGACAGCTTGCTCTCGTCAAAGAGTCCTATATAACCCTCATTTCCAGCTATGATGACAGGCTTGTCCGCCGCCATTGCCTCAAGTGCCGCGCGGCTTACACCCACGAACAGCTTACATGGTGCGATAAGCTTATTTATATCTGTTCTCGCTCCCGTCATAACGATTACTTCCCTGCCGAGCTGCGAATTGACCTTCTGAGCTATTGCCTGCACATTGTTAAAGTCATCACCCGCACCCACAACTATAACCTTTAATTTGTCTATCTTCTTATCAATCTCGGGAATAACCTCAATAAGCTGCTTTGCCACAAGGCTTCGCGACTCGTCCAGACGGCTTACATAGGTTATAACCGTTTCATCATCATTAATTCCGAACTCCCGCTTTATATCAGCGCAGTCGGTATCAGGCGAAAATTTGTTTGTATCTATGCCGTTTATTGTGACGTTTATATCACCCTCTGGCACATGATAGTTATCCATAAGATATGTTTTTATATCCTCTGAAACCGCAACAGTCTTTTCACCCCAGTCCGTGATATATTTCAGTCCGTAGCCTGTGTTGAATACCCAATGGGCAGTCGTCACAAACGGGAATTTCATTCTCTTGTGCAGCTTGCCGAGTATAAAGGACGGTATTCTTGCATGAGAATGCACTATATCTATGTTTTCTTCTTTTATTATTTTCTTTAACAGTCTTGCCGCCTTCATCATATTAAAGGGATTTTTATTTTGCAGAGGAACACTGTAGTGCTTTATACCCGCCTCCTCAAGTTCTTTTACATAGACGCCGCCGTTTGACGTTACTATAACGTTAAACCCCTTACGTTTAAGCTCCTTTGCCAGCTCAACCACATGTGTTTCGGCGCCGCCGATATTTAACTGCATCAGTGATAAAAGGATATTCGCTCCTTTTTTCAAAATCCTCACCTGCTCTTTCATACATACTAACTCTATTATAATAAAAAAAGCCAAAAATAGCAAGTATTTTAAAAGAATATATAATTTTAGAAAAAAATATTTTACAAATTGCCTTTTATACGTTATAATATATTTATTATTCAAAATCAGGGGGTAAATTTTATGAAACATGAAAAACGAAGTACATTTTCGGGCGGACTCGGATTTGTCCTTGCCGCAGCAGGAAGCGCCGTAGGTCTGGGTAATATCTGGCGTTTTCCATACCTTGCCGCTAAATACGGGGGTGGTATATTCCTTTTGTTTTATATACTGCTTGTTGTAACATTTGGTTTTTCGCTTATGGTTGCGGAAAACGCAATCGGACGAAAGACAGGAAAAAGCGCACTGTGCGCATTCGGAGATCTTAGTAAAAAATGGGGCTTTATTGGAATTATAGCAACGATTATACCTATGATTATTCAGCCCTATTACAACGTAATAGGAGGCTGGCTTGTGGAATACGCGCTTACATATGTAACGGGCGGACACAGCATGGCGGCACAGGATACATTCTTTACAGATATGCTCGCGTCACCATTAAGACTTCTTGTATTCCAGTTTGTATTTTCTGGAATTACTACATTTGTAATACTGCGAGGTGTGCAGAAGGGTGTTGAAAAATTTAGTACAATTCTTATGCCTGTGCTGATTGCGCTTGCCATATTTGTTTCCATATATTCAATAACGCTGCCGGGCGCTATGACAGGCGTTAAATATCTGTTCGTACCCGACTTTTCAAAGTTTTCCGTTCAGGGAATTCTGGCGGCAATGGGACAGATGTTCTACTCACTGTCGCTTGCGATGGGTA
>JBJEIU010000103.1:0-3603 GCA_051877355.1 Hominilimicola sp. | reverse complement strand
CAAGCTCATCTTCGCGGAGAATATCGCACTCGCCGCCCTGCCAGCGTTCCTTTGCAATGATTGCTGAACCGAATGCCCCCATTATACCTGCTATGTCAGGACGGACAACATTCTTTTCTGTAAGCAGCTCAAAACAGCGTAGAATAGCGTTGTTGTTGAACGTACCGCCCTGCACAACTATGTTTTCGCCCATCTGATTAGGGTCGCGCAGCTTAATAACCTTGTAAAGCGCGTTTCGTACAACGGAATAGGAAAGACCTGCACTGATGTCGCCGACAGTCGCGCCCTCTTTCTGCGCCTGCTTAACGCGCGAATTCATAAACACCGTACAGCGTGTGCCGAGGTCAACGGGGTTTTCTGCGTCAAGCGCTTCCTTTGAAAATGAAATAGTGTCAAGACCAAGACTTTCTGCAAAGGTCTGAATGAACGAGCCGCAGCCGGACGAACAAGCCTCGTTCAGCATAATGCTGTCGATAACGCCGTTCTTTATTTTCATACACTTCATGTCCTGACCGCCGATATCGATGATGAAATCAACGCCTGGTGAGAAATGATTTGCAGCCTTGTAGTGGGCAATTGTTTCAATTTCGCCTTCGTCAATGCGGAAAGCTGTTTTTAAAAGCAATTCGCCGTAGCCAGTGGTGCAGGCGTTTGCGATATATGCCTTTTCGGGAAGCTGTGAATACAGTTCGCGCAATATGTTTATGCCGCATGTAATAGGGCTGCCCTCATTTTTGCCGTAGTAGCTGTAAAGAATGTCGTTGTCCTCGTTTATAAGAGCGGCTTTGATTGTTGTTGAACCAACGTCAAGACCAAGGAATACGGGGCCGTTCGCGGTGGAAATATCCTTTCTCTTTGCAACATCCTTGCCGTGACGGTCAAAGAATTCTTTTCGTTCTTCCTCTGTTTCAAAAAGCTTGCGCATACGCGTTATTTCCGCGTCAACCGATTTTGCGTTGGCAAGCTGTTTTATAAGTGTATCTATAGTAGTCGCTTTCTCGTTTTCGTGCATAAGCGCCGCGCCTATTGCTACAAAAAGCTGCGCGTTTTCAGGTGTCTTAAAGGATTTTGCGTTATCCTTTAGAGTTTCTTCAAACTGTCGTCTGAGCTGCGGCAGGAAGTGAAGCGGACCGCCGAGAAATACGATATTACCCTTAATCGGTCGTCCCTGTGCCAAGCCGCTGATTGTCTGCGTTACAACCGCTTGCAAAATTGACGCGGCAACGTCCTCGCGCGCAGCACCCTCGTTTAAAAGCGGCTGTACATCGGATTTTGCAAAAACTCCGCAGCGCGCGGCGATGGGATATATTACCGAATGTTTTTCAGCTAAGGTGTTAAGACCGTCAGCGTCCGTTTTAAGAAGTATTGACATCTGGTCAATAAAAGAACCCGTGCCGCCCGCGCATGTACCGTTCATACGCTGTTCAAGACCGCCCGAAAGATAAAGAATTTTCGCGTCCTCGCCGCCAAGCTCAATAACCACGTCCGTTTCGGGCATAAAGGTTTTAATCGCGGTTTTATTTGCTATAACCTCTTGAACAAACGGCAGCGAAAGCATTTTTGACAGCAAAAGACCGCCCGAACCTGTTATAACAACGGTAAATTCCTCGTCCTTTACGACCTCCTTTACCTCGTCAAACAGCCCCTTTACGGTGCTTTGTATATCAGAAAAATGACGTCTGTATTCTGCAAATAAGGTATTGTTGTTTTCGTCAAGCACAACCACCTTAACGGTTGTTGAGCCAACGTCTATACCCATATGTAGTCTACTCATCAATGCAACCCCCTCACATATAGTAGAGTATTCATAAAATATCAATAATGTTATTATATATTTTTATATAAAAATAGTCAAGTATAAAAAGAGGTAATAAAATGTCAGAAAACGATATATTTTTTGTACAAAAAAACACAGACTGTAAATAAAATACAGTCTGTGCAGAAAATTACATTGTTTGTCTGCCCTCAAGCGCTTTTATAAGCGTAATCTTATCGGCATATTCAAGGTCGCTTCCGATTGGTATGCCGTGGGCGATACGCGTCACCTTTACGTCAAAGGGGGAGAGCAGCTTTGAAATATAAACCGCTGTCGCTGTGCCGTTTACAGTAGGGTTTGTCGCCATTATGACCTCTTTAACAGCACTGTCACTGAGACGGAGTAAAAGCTCGTTTATCTTGATATCGTCAGGTGTTATGCCGTCCATAGGGGACAGCGCGCCGTGAAGTACATGGTACAGTCCGTTAAATTCGTTTGTGGCTTCTATTGCTGAAACGTCCTCGGGACTTTCCACAACGCATATGACAGACTTGTCGCGCTTCGGTGATGAGCATATCTTGCAGGGCAATGTGTCCGTAAGGTTCTGACATACGGGGCAAAGCGTGATTTTTTCTTTTGCTTCTGTTATGCAGCTTGACATGGACAAAGCGTCCTCCTTGGACATATGCTCAAGGATATGAAACGCAATTCGCTCCGCGCTTTTTCTGCCTATACCGGGAAGCTGTTCAAATTTTTCTATCAGTGTTTCAATTACTGTTGCGTGCATTTTAGAATAATCCCGGAATGTTAATTCCGCCCGTAACCGCGCTCATACCCTCGGCCATCATATCGTCAGCTTTCTTTATAGCGTCGTTTACAGCGACCATGATAAGGTCTTCAAGAGTTTCAATATCATCGGGGTCAACAGCTTCGGGACTTATTTTAAGTGTAAGAATTTCCTTCTTGCCGTTTGCGGTAACTGTTACAGCTCCGCCGCCGGAAGTAGCCTCTACGGTCTTGTCCTCAAGCTCCTCCTGAACCTTTTCCATTTCCTCCTGCATCTTCTGAGCCTGCTTTATAACGTTGCTCACGTTTTTGTTAGCGTTCATGCCTGCACCGGCAAAACCTTTGTATTTTCCCATTTTAATTTACCTCTTTCTTTGATTTAATTATTTTCATCCTCGTCGGATAATTCACTTTGGTCTAAAAATTCCTCGCGGTCATCATCCTCGTCAAATGACGACTGGGAAAAGCTGTCCTCGGCTGAATTGTATTCTACAAATTCGCTTTCGTCCGCGTCCTCGATTATTTCACCGAAGTTTTTGACAAGATTGTCCAGCGGGTCGCCCGAATGCTCTGTATTGCTGTTTTCGGAAGTATCACTGCCCGATGACGGCAAATTCCAGAAATCCACAAGCTCCTCTTGGATTTCGTCCTCATAAGCAAGCTTTACGGCATATTCCGTGCCCGAAGCGCGCTTAAAGGTCTGCTGAAGCTTGTCCTTAAAGTTTGCGGCAATATCGTGCGCACCCTTTTCCTCGCGCTTGAAAAGCAGGATAATACCGTCCGCGTCAATAGTAATAGGTCTGTTTCTCAGACAGGCTATTAAATGACCGGCGCTGTTGCACATGGTGCGTGATATATTATCCCAGTTTTTCGCGGTCTTTACAATAGGGTTGTCCGATATAAGCTCATAGCCCGGAATTGGCCTGTAAAGACGCACGGGAGTTTTCTTTTTTTCTTCCGTTTTTTTCTTTTCAGCGACAGGTTCTTTATTGACCGTAACGCCATTTTTGATTTTTTCTTCAAGCTTTCCTATTCTGTCGGAAAGTGAAGAAGTATCTGTT
>JBJEIU010000102.1:0-3611 GCA_051877355.1 Hominilimicola sp. | reverse complement strand
GGAATAAGCACAAGCGGAAGCGCCTTGTCACTTTGAAGTTTATTAAATATGTAATCGTTAATATCACCCTTGTTAACCGCCATGAAAGCGATAGCCTTTGCGCAGTCCATAATAGAGCCGCCGCCCACAGCAACTATCACATCACAGCCGTTTTCCTCTGCAAATCTCGCGCCCTCCTCTGCCGTTGTCGTAAGAGGATTTTGTCTTACCTTGTCAAACAACGCAGTTTCAAGTCCTGCCGCCTTAAGTGCATTGTTTATTCTGTCATAAAGACCCGATTTTTTTGCGCTTGAACCGCCTGTTACAATAAGCGCCTTTTTACCGTAGGGTTTTGTCAGCTCGCCGACCTGATTAACCTTGCCGCTGCCGAATACAATATTGACAGGCAGATTATAGCTGAACGCTATAGCAGACTCCCTATCAACAGAAAGCTCTCCCACATGCATACGTTCAACCGCTCTTACTATATCGGCTTGCGCACCGTAATCTTCGCTAAGCTCATCAACCTCAACATCAATATGTGAACCAAACAATTTTCCGTACTTAAGCTTACAGCCTACAGCAAATATTACGCCAAGCACACACCAGCCGCCTGCCATAATCCACTCCTGCCATACAAGCTGACAGCTTGAACCTGGGATAACATACATTACAACCATGAGTCCGGACATCAGCACAGCCATTACTCCCACAAACTTATAGTGTTTTACCTTGTAGGGACGCGGCATATCAGGACGTTTTGACCTTAAAATGATGAATGAAAGCGCTACCATGCAGTATGCCAGACAGCAGCCGAAGTTACCTGCGTCAACAATCCATACAAGCATTTTACGTCCGAAGAACGGAGCAATTACAGAAAGCAGACCTATAAGAAGCAGCGCATTTACAGGTGTCTTGTTCTTCTTGTGCAGCTTTACGAAAAATCTCGGAATCATGTATGATTCAGCCATAGAATACATAGCGCGGCTGCCGCCTATCAGGAATGAGTTCCAGCTTGTAACGATACCGCACATACCGCCGACGATAAGCACTTTCGCCATGATTGAGCTGTTGAATGCCTTTGCCATAGCGTCTGCCGTAACAAGACCCGAACCCTCCATTGAATTTGCAATATCCGATGCGCTCATAACGTAGCCGACACCGAATATGATAAGTGCGTAGAACGCAACTGCCAGCACAATTGAAAGAATAAGTATTTTACCGATTTTCTTAAGCGGCACATTAATTTCCTCTGCTGCCTGCGGAATCACGTCAAAGCCTATGAAGAAGAACGGCGTCATCAATGCAACCTTCATAACCTTACTGAAAGCCTCACTGCCCGTACCTGCAAAAAGCTGACCCGAAAGATTTGAAACGTCACCCGTGATTGCTGAGGATACTATCAGAAGTATACCTACAGCGCCGATGATAATCGTCAAAATCGTCTGCAATATTGCGGCAGTCTTTGCGCCCTTGATATTAATAAATGTGATGAACATCGCAGTTATAACAGCCACCGCCAGCCATGAAGCATAAATGTCAAAGCCTGCAACCGTATATAAATAACCTTTCAGAAACGCAGGATAAATATACTGAATAATGGTAGGCAGCGCGCACGCCTCGAAGCATACAACACTGACATAACCCAGAATAATCGCCCACGTACATATAAACGAGCCGACTGGTCCCATTGCCTTATAGCTGAACACATGTTCGCCGCCGCACTGGGGCATCGCCGCCGTAAGCTCGGCGTAGGTCAAACCCACGAAAAACACCATGATACCGCCGATAGCGAAGCCGATAACAGCTCCGAGAACACCGCCGGTCTGTATCCAATCGCCCGAAGAAACAACCCATCCCCAGCCAATCATGGCGCCAAAGGCGATTACCAGTATATCCCACACACTGAATACCTTGTCAAATTCAGATTTTTTCTTTTCCATGATATAATTTTCCTTTCCCAAACAAAGAGCGTTGTGGAAAATAAATTTCCGCAACGCCCTTGTTACTGTTATGTCAATATTTATTTTGCGAACTTAAGCTCTATAAATTCAAGCAGATATCTGACAGTATCGTCCCAGCCCAACACACTCGAATCAATCATCAGATGACGGTTTCTTCTGTCGCCGCGGTAAGTTCCTGTCATATACTTATATCTTGAATGAAGTCTTTCATCATGGTACTTGACCATTTCCGCCGCCTCCTTAGCTGAAACGCCGTTCTTTTCCATAACGCTCTTTATTCTCACGTCCTCAGGAGCGTATATAAAAAGATTTAACGTATCCCTTCTGTCACGTAGGACATAATCGCTGCATCGTCCTATGATTACGCATGAGCTTTGCTCCGCAAGCTTTGTTATTACATCAAACTGGTTATAAATTACACGGTTTGTAAGGTTTGCGTACTTGGGACCAAATTTTGTGTCAAAGCTGTATTTTACGTTTTTTTCGCTGTCCGCCTTTTCGACAAGCTCCTTTTCAACACCGATTTTCTCCACAACCTTATCCACAAGGTCGCGGTCATAAAACTCAATTCCCAGAGCCTCGGCAATTGCCTTGCCTATTTCGGGACCGCCGCTGCCGTATTCACAGCCGATGGTTATAACGATGTGTTTCATGTGGATTCCTCCTTATTTTGAAGCTACCTCTTCCACGGCAGCCTTGATAATTTCATACGCCTTGTCGCAGTCCGCTTCTGTGATAATTAGCGGCGGAATCATACGGATGATATTCGAACCAATTGCCGTAATAAGCAGCTTTCTGTCAAAGCATGCATGCTTTACATCAACACCGCTTAAATCCTCGAACTCAACACCCACAAGCAAGCCCTGTCCGCGTACCTCCTTAACATGAGGAAGCGTCTTTAGCTTATCCATGAAGTATGCGCCCATCTTCTTTGCGTTAGCCGCCAAATCCTTATCAAGCATTTCATTTACGGTTGCAAGAGCAGCAGCACAGCTTACAGGGTGACCTCCGAAGGTTGTACCGTGCGACCCCATTGTAAACGCCTTGGAAACTTCCTCGGTTGCGCAGATAGCGCCTATCGGCATACCGCCGCCCAGCGCCTTTGCCATTGAAACAATGTCAGGCTTAATTCCGTAGTTCATATATGACATAACAGCGCCTGTCCTGCACCAGCCTGTCTGTACCTCGTCAAGAAGAAGCAACATACCCTTTTCATCACAGAAATCTCTCAGCCCCTGCATAAATTCCTGTGTGGCAGGATTTACTCCGCCCTCGCCCTGTACAGGCTCAATCATAATTGCGATTGTATTTTCCGTGCAGGCATCCTTGAATGCCTGTAAATCATTGTACGGAGCATACGTAAAGCCCGGAGTCATATCACCAAAACCAATCTGGCAGGCATTGTCCGGCTGACCTGTCGCGCTCATTGCGCCGAATGTTCTGCCGTGGAATGATTTTGATGCCGTAACAATGTTGTACTTATGCGGACCGTACTTCTCAACACCGTACTTTCTCGCCATCTTAATCATAGCCTCGTTAGCCTCTGTACCCGAATTCTGATAGAAAATCTTATCCATACCGATTGTTGTACAAATCTTCTCGGCAAGAATCGCCTGTGGAACTGTGTATGGATAGTTAAAGGTCTGCATGATTTCGCCTGCCTGCTCT
>JBJEIU010000101.1:0-3623 GCA_051877355.1 Hominilimicola sp. | reverse complement strand
GGATAAAACGTCTTTTCATAAACCTTTTCAAATTCTGAGTTATCCGACAAAAATCCACCTATAACGGCTTCGTTTTCTTCCTTTTCAATGGTGCAGGTTGAATAAACAATTTCTCCGCCGTTTTTAAGATACCTTGACGCGTTATCAAGTATTTTCCTTTGGATTTCGGGTAGGTTATTACTTTCCTCCCTGTTCCACTTTATCTCCGGCTTGCGCCTTATAATTCCCAGTCATGAACAGGGAACATCACATAGGATTTTGTCGGCTGTTTCAGCATACTTTTTATTAAATTCACAGCCGTCGCCTATTGTCGTCTCAATTATAGTTATGCCAAGTCTTTCAGCGTTCTTTCTTATAAGCTCAATTTTATGCTCATGCACGTCAAAGGCATAAATTTTGCCCTTATTGCCCATAATTTCCGCCATATGTGTGGTCTTTCCGCCCGGCGCGGCACACATATCTATCACAGTGTCGCCGCTCTGCGGATTGAGGACTTTTGCCGCCTGCATTGCCGCGGCGTCCTGCACTGTGTAGTATCCGTTTCTATAAACCTCGTCAGAAGCTATGTCAAATCCGTCGGCAACAATATAATCATCATTTATATTTGCGTCAATACCCTTATCCGAAAATTTCTTCAAAAGGTCAACTGCCGTTGTTTTAAGTGTATTCGGTCGGATATTAAGCTTTGGCTCATCAGAAAATGCTCTGAGCAAATCCTCCGTAAAATCATATCCAAAATCAGCTGTCCACTTTTTGCAAAGCCATATAGGGAAAGAATATTTAACCGATAGATACTCCGTCTTGTCGGACGGATATTCTATGTCCGCTTTAGACACATTACGTAAAATCCCATTCACAAAGCCTGCCGACGCGCCGTGACCGTATCGTTTTGCAAGCTTTACACTTTCATTGACTGCGGCGCTTTGCGGAATTTTATCCATGAACATGAGCTGGTATATTCCCATTCTCAAAATTATAAGAATAAACTTTGATATTTTTTTCAGCTTCAGCTTTGAAAATTTACCGATTACGTAATCAAGCGTTATTTTTTTGTCGATTGTGCCGTAGACAAGGCTTGTTACAAGCGCCTTATCCTGCGGTGTAAAGTCATCGCTTAAAGCCTTTTTCAGCGCCATGTTGGAATATGCGCCGACGTACTCAACGTCGTATATCACTTTCATGGCTGTTTCTCTTGCGTTTGCCATTAATCTCTCCTGCGGTTTGCCAATAGTAAAAGTCTTAAGAACTGCAAAGCAGTTGAAGCCACTGCCGCAACATACGTCATAGCGGCGGCGGTAAGCGTTTTTCTTGCGCCTGTTAGTTCATCACCCTCTAAAATATACATACTATCAAGGGTTTTCATGGCACGTCTTGACGCGTTTATCTCTGTAGGAAGTGTAACAAGCTGAAATACAAGTACCGCGCCGAACAAAATTGCGCCTGCCATTGCAAGCCTGCCTATGCCAAGTATAAGTCCTATAATAAACAGTGGCATTGACAGCGCATTGCAAATATTTACAACCGGTACTATACCGTTTCGTATTTTAATCGGCACATATCCAACCTGATGCTGAACCGCATGTCCGCACTCGTGCGCAGCAACTCCTATTGCCGCCACAGAGGTGGAGTTATATGTTGAGTCCGACAGTCTTATAACGTTTTCTTTCGGGCTGAAATGGTCTGTAAGTTCACCGGCTACACGCTCAATTCTTATATTATGAAGTCCGTTTGCGTCAAGTATATTTCTTGCCGCCTGCGCGGCAGTAATACCCCTTGAACTGTGAACATCATTGTACTTATTAAATGTCGACTTCACACCGAAAGACGCAAACATTGTAAGCAAAAACGCAATTATGACCAACACATATGTGGGGTCAAAATAGTAATGCATCATAACTATCACTCCTGTCCTAATACAAATCCGATTTCTATCTCATGTCCTCTCGCATAATCTTCCACATTCATCTTCTTGCTATTCGGGAACTGCGCCGTTTCTATATACAGCGTTCCCTCACCGCAGGAAATTTTAAGTCCCTTGCCCTTTTCAATCGCAAGTATTGTTCCCGCCATCTTATCTGAATTGTCGGCGCAAACCTTTGCGGCAACAATTTTAAGCACGCCGTCCTTATATTTTGTGCTTGCAAGCGGCCATGAATTCATGCCGCAAATAAGCTTTGATATTTCACGCGCTGATTTATTCCAGTCAATAACGCCCGTTTCCCTTGAAATCATCGGCGCGTAAGTATGCTTTTCATGCTCCTGCGGAACGGGAGTTATAGTGCCCTGCTCAAGTCCGTCAAGGGTTTTTAAAAGCAAGCTTCCGCCGATTTTTGCAAGGCGGTCAAACAATTCCTCCGCCGTTTCATATTCGCCGATTTCAGTTTCCGCCTTAAGCAGCATATCGCCCGTGTCAAGACCTCTGTCCATTTTCATTGTAGTTACACCAGTTGTCTTTTCGCCGTTTATAATCGCCCACTGGATAGGCGCTGCGCCCCTGTACTTAGGCAAAAGCGACGCGTGAACGTTTACGCAGCCATATTTCGGATAATCAATTATATAGTCGGGCAGAATTTTTCCGTATGCCACAACAACAATAACATCAGGCTTCAATTCATCAAGAATTTCCTGCATTTCGCCGTTTTTTATCTTCTCAGGCTGATATACACGCAGCTTTGCTTCTAGAGCAACAGCCTTTACCTCTGTCGGCACAGTTTTGTGTCCTCTTCCCTTCGGTCTGTCAGGCTGTGAAACTACGCCTACAATATCAAGCTTTGCGTCTATCATAGTTTTAAGAGATTCTGCCGCAAAATCGGGCGTTCCCATAAATAATACTCTCATACAATATCACCAATTAGTCTAAAAATTTAGTTACCCTGTCAAGAAATAATTTTCCCTCAAGATGCTCTGTTTCATGGCAGATTGCGCGCGCAAGCAATTCCTTACCTGTCAGCTTAAACCACTTGCCGTTTCTGTCCTGCGCCTTAACGGTCACAACATTCGGTCTTGTCACCTCACCATACACTCCAGGAACACTTAGACAACCTTCGCTGCCTACCTGCACACCGCTTTCCTCAACTATTTCGGGATTGATAAGCTCAATTCTGCCTTCGCCGACGTCTATAACGACAGCTCTTTTCAATATTCCCACCTGCGGTGCGGCAAGTCCTACGCCGTCATGGCTCTGCATTGTATCATACATATCGTCAAGCAGGATATGGAGCTTGTTATCAAAATTCTTTACTTCCTTGCATTTTTTATAAAGAATTTCATCACCCTTGGTTCTTATTTCTCTGATTGCCATTATTATTCACCTTTCTGCACTATAATACGCTTTGCATGTTATTACCATTTAATATATCATACTCGGCGATTTGTCTATCACAATGGAAACAGCCGCATAATTTTTATTTTTCCTGCACGCAGTTTCCGCCTTAAGAAGCGTTTCGCCGAGTTTATCGTCATCCTCACATTTAAAAATAATCTGCCAGCGGTACTTATTTTTTATCTTAGAAATATAAGACGGAATAGGTCCTAAAACCTGTATTCTCTGTCCCATATCATTTATATTGCCGACTGCCTTTACAAAATACTTTGCCGCCTGTGAAACAAGTCCCTCCGAGGAG
>JBJEIU010000100.1:0-16655 GCA_051877355.1 Hominilimicola sp. | reverse complement strand
GGTAATCACGAGAAATAATGATGTATATTCATGGGGCAAGAACAATAAGGGTCAGCTTGGCATAGGCTCAACGACCGATTCAAGAGTTCCTGCTCGCGTTGAGACTCTTTCAGATATTTCTAAGATTACAAGCGGTTCAAACCAGAGCTTTGCTGTCGGAGCGGACGGCACCGTATATGCGTGGGGTGACAATACACAGCCTCCGTATGTTACATTGAATGACCCGACGAGTTCAACAGCACAATTCTCAACAAAGTCAATATACACAAGATCATGGACAACAACAGACCCTGATGAAGTTACAAATCAGCTTGGCATTGCCAACACATCTGTAAAGATTCAGACAACTCCTGTTAATGTTGTAAAGGGTAATACAATTAACGAAAACTTTGAATCTGTATTGTTAAAGCACGGTATGGTTGCAACCAGAGGTTCTCATTCCGTATTCTTCAATGCGGAGGACGGAACAGTATGGTCATGGGGTATCGGTTCATACGGTCAGATGGGCGATTACACTCAGAACAACCGCTCGTACCCTGTACAGACAGGTTCAAACGACTATATCAGACCTGACGTTGTTGATGCGGTATTGACAGGCTTTGACGGAACGGTTAAGTCTACATATACTACAGCCAGCCCGATGCCGAATATCTTTACAATGCGTGAAGATGATACTCTTAAGATTAATATGGATAAGGTATACCGTCAGATAGTTCCGGGCTTCAACCTGTCATTTACAGTGAAGGAATCCGAGCCATTCCATTGGACTCCTGACCTTCATCTGACAGCTCTTGACGAAAACCTGATTACTGTTAACGATGACGGAACAATCACTCCTGTAAGAGGTCATTTTGGTGAAACATCTGTAATTTTGAGAGATGACAATTCAGATATAGGCTACGTATTCAGAATAAAGGTAATGCCTATTATAGACGACAACTTTGGATTGGATAAGAGAATTGCAATTCCTAAACTTGCCGTAGGCAATACGCACACCGTTGCGCTGAAGAGTGACGGAACGGTATGGACATGGGGTAATAACTCATCAGGTCAGCTTGGTGACAGAACAAAGACAAATGATAACACACCTATTCAGGTCGTTGATCCGACAGGTCTGAGATTCCTGGAAGACATTGTCGACGTTGCGGCAGGCGACGGCTTCTCAATGGCATTGACAAGCACTGGCCAATTGTACATTTGGGGCGCGGATACAAACGCATACCCAACTCTTGCAATGAGTTCAGTTAAGAATATAGCCGCTTCAGGCAGCTATAAGTTTGTTATTACTGATGGCGGTCATGTCAGAGCTTGGTCAGGCGGAACTGTGGCGACAGGCGACGTAGGCAGAGGTGAATCTGCGTCTACAGGTTCATATTTTGAAAATGCGGTATCTGTTACAGGCGGAAACGGACATATAACGATACTTCGTGACGACGGAACAGTATGGACATGGGGTGACAATACATACGGACAGCTTGGAAATACAGGCAGAAAGTATCTAAGCATGCCTGGTCAGGTTGTTGTCGGCGAAAGCGAATATAACAGCATCTACCTGAGAAACGTAGTTGAAATAGCTTCGGGTTCAAAGCATAATGTTGCTGTTGTTAAGGAAAAGTCAACAAATCCGAAGTCAGACGCAACAACATTTACAAATGTAAACGGCAAGGTTTATACATGGGGACTTGGAACAAGCGGACAGCTTGGAAACGGAAATACAAACAGTTCCTATAGACCTGTAAGAGCCGCTATACCTGACAGCGAGGTAATATCTCACGTTTCAGCATATGGCAGCGATTCCCTTGCGTTGGTTAAGGATACAAGCGTATACGCTTGGGGTAACAACTCAACGTCGCAGGCGGGAGCAAACGCTTCATCTTCTACGGTTGCAACTCCTGTGAAGGTTGCTTCAAACAACAGCGCTTGGACAAATGTATACGGCGCATATTCGGGTACGGACTTCATGGCTTCCTATCTGGACAACGGAACAGTATGGACATGGGGTAATAACTCATCAGGTCAGCTTGGTAATAAGACATATGCAGCAAGCGCATATCCTGTTCAGACAATAGGTGAAAAGCCGTATGATAAGCTTATAATTGAAGAGGTAGTTATTTCAAAGGCGGACGGCTCAACTCAGACGGTAACCTTCCCGTATGAGATTGTTGTCGCTCCGGACGAAAGCTTTGAAATAACAAAGGTTATGTATGAGGAGAAGCTGGAATTCAATATCATCAGAGACAGAATTCTTACTCGTGTTGATTTGGGTGATATTACGTCCTCATCTATAAATGATAAGGTAATTTCCATGAGCGGTATGACTGCAACGGCAGTTGGTACATCGGGAACAAATACACAGATAAGATTGTCAAAGGATAACGCGTCAGCATTCCTGCCTGTATACGTAAGAAATGATGGTGTTATCGCTACGCCTATGGCATCATTAACTCCTGACAGCGGAATGGCTCTTCGTGAGGACGGTACGCTGTGGGCTTGGGGTAATAATGATTACAACAAGATTAATGCGGCGCATCTGACCGCAACAAGCTTTAACTATGCTGTCGGTGTTGTAAAGGCGACAGAAGAAATAGGCACCGTTCTTGACAATATCAGACAAATTGCTACGGGTGATGATTATACCATAGCGCTGACAACAGACGGTCATGTATTGGCATGGGGACTTGGAACATCAGGTCAGCTTGGCGATGGTAACACATCCAACAGAGTAACTCCTGTCAAGGTAAAATATCATTCGGAAGAACTATCTGATATTATCGCAATCAGCACTTACTCAAGCCATACGGCGGCGCTTTCAAAAGATGGATTTATCTATGCTTGGGGCAATAACTCATATGGTAAGAAGGGCGAAAACAAGACAAATGAAAATGTATTTGCGATAAGAGTAGGAAAGATTTCTGACGCGGCGGCAATCGCAGTCGGAGAAAATCATACTCTCGCATTGAAGAAGGACGGAACGGTTTGGGCATTTGGACTTGGAACATCAGGTCAGCTTGGCAACGGCAGTAAGTCAAATGCATCGATACCTGTTCAGGTTGTAAGCGGAGACGCTTCTTCAGATGACGGCTTCCTTCATAACATTGTCGCAATAACCGCGGGCGCAAACTTCTCGGCGGCTCTTTCAGCCGACGGAAACGTATACACATGGGGCGCAGGCGCAAACGGTCAGCTTGGCGACGGCAGCGCAAGCGATTCATCAGCTCCTGTCAAGGCAGCAATAGATATTCCTGTTACTCAGCTTTCTGCAAGATGTGACCAAATTCTCGCAATAGCTGAAAACGGTGATGTATACGTATGGGGTAACGGAATTAATACGCCTGAAAAGGTTGAGGGTCTTGCAAATGCGATAAATGTTGCGGCAGGCGGTACTCATGCAGAGGTTATCCTTAGCGACGGTAGTGCGTATGGCTGGGGTAAGAATGACACATTCCAGCTTGGCGACGGCACATATAAGGATTCTGCTGTGCCTGTTCAGACAAATATTGCGGCGGAAGGACTGAGAGTTGCTCATGCAACCGCAGGCAGCACAACATACACAAATGACGATACAAAGCTATATGAATTTACAATAGAGGAAGACCAGACATTGGTATTGGATTCTGTAATTAAATATGATCCGTATATGTTCAATGTGCTTGGAAATAAGGAGTGGTCAGAAACTATCGGAAGCGTAACCTTGACAGCTCTTAATCCGGAGGTTGTATCGGTATCGAGCAACACAATAACCGCATTGAGATACGGTACTTCATATATCAAGCTTACAGATGAAAATTCTGCAAATGTAGGATTTATCAAAGTAAACGTCAAACCGGCAGGCGCGTTTACTGCGCCTATGGTAGCGGCAGGAAACGGATTTGTTCTTGCGCTGAAGGATGACGGAAGCCTATATGGCTGGGGAAGCAATGAACATGGCGTTCTTACTCTTGCCGACAGTGTTGAATCAGTCAGCAGTGTATCCAGAATCAGAAAGTCGAGCAGCGAATATCTGACAAATGTTGTCAAGATTGCCGCAGGCGCAAAGCATGCTCTTGCTCTTACAGCCGACGGCACACTGTACGCATGGGGACAGAATGAAAACGGTCAGCTTGGTACAGGTAATTATACCGACAGCACATATCCGAAGGCGGTTAATATCAACGATGTAAGAGATATAGCCGCAGGCGAAGCACATTCTGTTGCAGTTACAAACAGCGGCAGAGTATATGTATGGGGAAGCAATGATTCAGGTCAGATTGGCTTTAAGATTGGTGACTCTGCAAATGTTGTGACTCCAAAGCTTGCAACTGACTATGGCGAGAGCAAGTATCTCGAATCAATAGTTGGCATAGCCGCAGGCGGACATCACACCGCAGCCGTAAGCGCAAGCGGAACTGTATATACATGGGGCAGAAATGTCAACGGTCAGCTTGGCAACGGCGACAATACGAGATATGATGTGCCGAGAGAGCTTATAATTGATAAAGACAGCACATTCTATCAAAATATAGTAAAGCTTTCGGCAAGTGATGAACATTCAATGGCAGTATCTGCTGACGGCGATGTATATTCATGGGGTTATAACTATTACGGTCAGCTTGGCGACGGTACAGGTATAGCAAAGAATGTACCTGTAAATGTTGTAACCGCAAATAACTATAATACTTCAAAGCTTACAGGAATAGTGGATATATACACAGGTCCGACCCATACATTGGCAATCAGCGATGAAGGCAATGTATATTCATGGGGCGATAACTATTACGGTGAACTCGGTGACGCCACAAACGCGCAGAAATCTACAGCCGTACTTGTTAAGATGAGCGATGGTTCATACGCGGATAGTGTAAGCGGAGTTGCCGCAGGTGATGAGCATTCAGTTCTGTTCCTGAGCGACGGCGAGGTTTACACATTCGGTAAGAATGACTATGGTCAGCTTGCAAAGACAGGCGAGGCTGTGAATGTGGCAACATCAGTAGGTGATGTCGCAGAAGAAAACAAGGGAATTATAGTTGGTGAAATCAAGGTGGATACAACACCTGAAACAGTATATAATATACTTCCCGAGAACATCACAATCACAACAGACAGAAATGTTTCTGTAAATCTTGATAAGATTACTTTGATAGATTCAATCAGTAACTTCGTTCTGTATAATTCAGCAAGCGCAGGCGCTACAACGGGCACTCCTGTAAATCCTGCTAATGTTTCTGTTACATCGGAAAGCACTCTTGTAAATGTTGTCAATGGAGTAGTCAGTGCGGCAACACCGACATCCTACGGCACATCGCAGATTATTGTCAAAGACAACAGCTCAGGTTATATAAAGACGTTTAATGTAACATATATACCTGAAAAGGATAATAGTATTGCCATGATAACAGGAGGAGAAGCTTTCTCAATTGCTTTGAAGGCAGACGGAACTGTATGGACATGGGGTGACAATACATATGGCCAGCTTGGCATGGGCACATATGGAGATAAATCAGCGCTGGAGGTTCCCGCTAAGGTAGAAGCTTTGTCCGGCATAATAAAGGTTGCGGCGGGCAAAGAATACGCAATGGCACTTGGCGCGGACGGAACGGTATATACATGGGGTAATAACCGCAGCGGACAGCTTGGTATATATAAATCAGGCGCTGACATTTCTGAAGAAGAGCATACGCCTGTTAAGGTGGACTTTGACGAATTAAACAGCGATGAAAATATAATTGATGTATCAGCCGGTGATAACTTTGCAATGGCTCTTACAAGCGGCGGCAGAGTATTCGTATGGGGTGATAATACATACAATCAGCTTCTAAAAGCTGAGGCAGGTAACACAAATAACAGTTATCACAGTCCTAACCTTATAGACGCTCTTAACAATATCACTATGATTTCAGCAGGCGGAACACATCTGATGGCATATGGTGATAAGGTTTACACATGGGGTAATAACAGTAACGGTCAGCTCGGCACAGGAACGACGACTGGCAGTGGTTCGGCTTCCGTATCAACGGCAAGTATACCGAGTGACGCGGGTGTAATTACACAGATAATGGCAAAGGGCGCTTATTCATCAGTTGTTGCCGGTGGCAGCATCTATGCATGGGGCGATAACAGCCGCGGACAGCTTGGCAGAGGCGACAGCAGTAATCCTTCTGTTCCGACTAAGATTAAACTTGACGATGTGTCGGAAATAAGCGGCGGACGTTATCATATGGTTGCAGTAGCTGATAATAATGTATATGCGTGGGGTTCAAATACAAAGGGACAGTTGGGTCTTGACGATTCGTCTGTATCATTTGACGAGCCTCAGGCAGTGCTTGCGGGCGAAAGCTCTTCTGATGAATACATGAGTAATGTATGGGGCATCGGAGCAGGCGACGAAACTACATTTGCGATAGCGGCAGACGGCAGCGTATTTGCTATGGGTAATAACGCTAACAGTCAGCTTGGCGCATTAAAGACGGTTGATAGTGTTTACAAAGCCGTACAGGTTATGATAACAAATAACAGCGGTATGGACTTTGGAGATATAAATGTTTCTGACGGCAGAACATACACATCGGCAACACTAAGATACGATTTGTCACTTGATGAAACAGAAACACTGACAATTAATCCTAACAGTATTCACATAAATGCGGCAGACAGTGAATTCAACATTTTCGCATCAATTACATCAGCAAGCGTAACGGCAAAAGCGGAAAATCTTGAATTCTCATCGTTGAACCCAAGCATTTTGACGGTTGGCAGAAATACAGGTGTTGTAACGCCGGTATCACGCGGAACAACAATAGTTAAGGTATATGATAAAGAAACGGGAGTTTCAGGATACATTGAAATTTCAGTTAAGAATGATGAGGATCCTTATACCAACATCGGTATATTCGAAACAAGAAACACAGAGATTGATTCTGCGGGCAAATATCATATTTCATATATTCAGCTTCATAAAGACGGAAGCGTAAGCACATGGGGAGATAATGAATCCGGTCAGCTTGGCACAGGTGATACAAAAGCGCCTGAAGAAATACCGGTTGAACTGACCATAGCAAATATAGTACAGACCGCGACAGGTGAAAACCACATGATTGCATTGGACAGCAACGGAAATCTTTATGGCTGGGGCGCTAACTTCAGAAAGCAATTGATGGTTAACACTTCATCGTTGAAAAAGCCTACTCAGATAGGTACAAAGCTTACGGGAATCAAGCAGATTGTATCCGGAAATGACTTCATAGCGGTACTTCTTGATGACGGAACAATCAGAACGGCAGGAAGCCGTGACTTCGGTCAGCTTGGTATAATGCCGAAGAAGAGCTATACAAGACGTGACGGTACAACAACGCTTGATGTATCATCCTTAGATATAGTTCAGATTGCGGCAGGCGAGAACAGTATGGCGGCATTGTCATCAGACGGCAGCGTATATATTTGGGGTAAGCATAACGGCGGTCTTGATACTGATGAACCGACTGAAAGCGAAATTACGGAATACGCGTTAGTAACAAAACAGTCAAGAGGCGAAAGTGTAAGCTCAGATGAATATATTCAGGACATTGTGAAGATAGAGTCTGTAGGCGACGTTATAAAGGCATACAAGAATGACGGAACCGTATGGGCATGGGGTGACGGTGAACTGGACGGAGAAACTATCCACTCATCAACTCCTGTTTCCGTAGATGAATTTGAAAGCAAGGAATTAAATGTAATTTATGCAGAAATCATCGAAAACGGAGAGGTTGTCAAGACATTTGACCTGAATAGTCCGTTTAACAGTGAATCAAATGCTACTATTTCATTGACAAGCAATCAGAAGATTAACATTCCTGTAGAGAAGATTTACGGAACGGCAAATCTGAAATTCGGTCAGACATATGACAGTGTTAATTTTGAACTTGAGCCTGAAGTGGCAAAAGTTGAGGCTGACAGTGATATTATATCCACAAGTATAGCAAATTCAGTAATCACAATTGCTCCTTCGGGTGCAAATGCGGGCAGAAGCGGTATAACAATCTCAGATGGTGTTTTAAATACTGCATATTCATTCAATGTAGTTGTAACAGCCGGCGGTGTTACAGAGCTTGTAACTCCGATGATTGTTTCCGGAAGAAACCATACTCTTGCTCTTAAGCGTGACGGAACAGTCTGGGCATGGGGTGATAATACTTCAGGTCAGCTTGGCGACGGAACAAACGGCACAGTAAATGTTGACAAGATGGTTCCAAGACAGGTGCGTATTGCGGAAAGCAGCAGCAATGCATCTGTGCTTTCGAACATAATACAGATTTCAGCAGTAGAAAACAGCTCAGCTGCTGTGGACAGTGCAGGTAATGTATATGTTTGGGGCGACAATACAAATAACAGATTAGGTCTTGGCAGCAGTGTAAAGAGTGTAAATGTTCCTACAAAGATGGATACAAAGGGAATAGCCATCAACTATATCCAGATTGGCGAAAACCATTCTGTTGCAAGGTCACGCGCAGGCAGAGTCTATACATGGGGTAATAATACATACGGACAGCTTGGCTACAGAAAATCAGATAAGGATGAGACATATAATGACAATACATTTAATACAGTAAGTTATCTGGTTGATAGCAATGGTATAGGTCGTAACCTACTGTCAGTAGCGGTTGGCGATACCCATACTCTTGGAATAATAACAGCATCAGGAAATACATCGGGAACAGTATACGCATGGGGTAACAACAGCAGCGGACAGCTCGGCAATACAAGCGTGACAAAGACAACAACGCCGGTAGCAGTAAAGCTTGCAAACGGCAGCACAATTGACAATGCAATTAAGGTATATGCTTATGATAATTATTCAATGGCTCTTACAAAGGACGGAAATGTCTATGTATGGGGCGATAATACATACGGACAGCTTGGCACGGGAAGTAAGGGCGGAACATTAAAGAACGCTGCACTTCTTAAGGGAACAACAGGCGACGGAGCATTAAGCAATATAAAAGACATTGCAGTTAACGCCACAAATGCGGCAGCAATTGACGCGGATGGTAATGTATACGTATGGGGTCAGAATGACCGCGGTCAGATAGGTGACGCAAGCACATATGAAAGACTGTATCCTGTTAAGCAGAGTGATATGAGAGACACATCGGATATATCGTTAGGTCTTGATCACACTGTGGCTATGACAGAGGACGGCAGAATTTATGCTTGGGGCGCAAACGAATCAGGTCAGCTTGGTAACAGCTCGCTTAAGGATGAAATTATTCCATATCCCGTAGGCGCTAATACAAGAATAGTAATTCAGGATGCAAGAATAATTGCCAAGAAGACAAGTGACGTGGCGCTTATGACATTCAGTCTGATGGCAGTCGACCCGGATGTTGAAACAAAGGTAACATATACACCTGATACAAATCCAATTCCGTCTGTGATAGTTCTTACAGATGACGAGCAATTCGTAATTGATAAGGATAAGGCATACGAAGAACAGAGATTCTACCTGAATCTTGAAAAGAACGAAATGACGGTAGAGAGTAAGATAGAGGATATCTACACCATTTCTTCTGACACGGATATGTTCACGGTAGACGATGATTGGGTTGTAACACCGACTGAAAAAGCAAAGGAAACAGGTTATGCAAGCGCAACGCTTATTATTCATGACAGAACAAGAAATGTAGCGGAAAGCCTTGAAATTGAATACAGAGCAAGCTCTCTTCACAATGCGCCGATGGTTGTTTCAGGAGATAATCATTCAGTTGCGTTAATGTCAGACGGAACAGTTTGGACATGGGGTGCAAACGAATCGGGACAGCTTGGCAATAATTCTGTTAATGAAGTAACAATGCCTGTACAGGTTAAGAAGACAGAAACAGCAGGTTCATATCTTAACGACGCGGTACAGGTAGCCGCAGGCGCGAAGTTCAGTATGGCATTGATGTCAGACGGAACAGTCTGGGCATGGGGCGATAACACTTCCGGTCAGTTGGGTAACAGCACAGCGGAAGCAATGTCGCTTCTTCCGCAGCAGATACCGACTCTTGAAAATATTGTAGCTATAAGTGCAGGCGGAAATATGGCAGCTGCTCTTGACTCAAACGGACATGTCTGGGTATGGGGTGCAAATGACAGCGGTAAGCTTGGCGCAGGCAGCAGCGAAACTGTTTTGTCAACTCCTCAGAGAGTTCTTGCCGGCAGAAGTCTGAGCACAACGGCATATATTGAAAACGTTATACAGATTTCTGTAGGTTCTGACCACATGGCAGCGCTTACAAATGACGGTAATGTATATACATGGGGTAAGAACACTTACGGACAGCTTGGTGAAGGCACATACGGTTCAACTGCAGATAAGGTTGTTCCTGTAGAAGCTGATATCCACAATGTAGCAAAGGTATATGCAGGCTATAATAATACAGCGGCAATAAAGACAGACGGCAGCGCATGGGCATGGGGCGATAACGCTTCAGGTCAGGTAGGAAATAATAACAACGGTAAGATTGTGCCGATACCTGTACCGGTAATGTACAATGAAACTGATCAGTTCACAGATGTCAGAGAAATCTCCATCGGTGAAACGAGCATGACAGCTATAGACTTGTACGACCAGGACGTATGGATATGGGGCAAGAACCTGAATGCTGTTGCAGGTAACAGCAAGGGGCTTGACGGAATATATTACAGACCTACTCAGGTATATAATTCTCAGGATGACGATACAATCTTTGGCGATATTATTAAGCTGTCATCAGGCAAGAATTTTGCTGTCGGACTTCTTGAAACGGGACGTCTGAGATCAATAGGTGTAAATAACGTGGGACAGCTTGGCGATGGCACAAGCTATGACAGAGAATTCCCTGTAAACGTAGGTCTTGACAGAAATGTCAGAACTATCATGATTGGAAATGCTCATGTAGAAGACGCCGACGGAAATCATACGGCAGATTATAGCAAGGATAATCTGATTCCGTACGAGATTAACCTGAAACAGTCAGAAAAGCTTGTTATTGATCTTGATGATTTGTCACTTGAATTAGAGGATGGATTCAATCTGATAACAGGAAAGATTATAGTTACTGATTTCGATTCAATAGACATCACATCATTTGATGAGTCAATAGCAACAGTAAGCGGCGGTATAGTTACACCGAATACAGATAAGAAGTTTGGTACGACATATATCACATTTAAAGAAAATGAAACCGGCGCAAGAGGTCTTGTAAAAGTTAATGTAATGCCTGAAGGCAATGAGCAGGCATATCCGCAGGTAGCAGCAGGCGGAAACATTACAGTAGCATTAACTGATGCGGGCGAGGTATATACATGGGGTGATAATACTTACGGTCAGCTTGGCGTAGGTAACGCTTCAGATATTATGTCCCACTCGACAACACCTGTCAAAGCGCTTGAAAACAACGTTGTTAAGATTGCGGCAGGCGATGACTTTGTTGTAGTTCTTATGAACAACGGAACAGTCTGGACATGGGGCAAGAATGACTATGGACAGCTTGGTTTGGGTGCAAATGACGAACCTAACCCAAATAAGAATCAGTTAAAGCCTGTACAAATTAAGGGTATTACCGACATTGTTGATATAGCGGCTGGTGCAAATCACACATTGCTTCTTGATAAGTATGGAAATGTTTACGGATTTGGTGATTATTCAGAATATCAGGTAAGCACAGAAACCAATACATCAGCAGATTCTTCAATACCAAAGATATTGAATCTTCCTGCAACAATGAATATCTACGCTGTTGAAGCAAGCGGAAACACAAGCTATGCTTTGACAAGAAACGGAGATATAGTCGTATGGGGTGATGATTCGAACGGTAAGTTTGGTAAAGCAAATTACAGCGGCAACGGACCTGTATATGTAAATACTTCCGAGGATACGCAGATAGTGTCATTCTCAGCGGGAGGCGGAAGCGTTCTTGCAATTGATTCAAACGGAAGCGTATACGGTTTTGGTGATAATTCACATTATCAACTTGCAATGGGTGCTACAACAGATGTTGTCGCAGAACCGCAGCTAAGCAAGTTTACTGTTGAAGGCAAGAAAGCTGTACAGGTTGACGCAGGATTGGCAAGTCTTGTACGTTATACAGATGATACTGTAAGAGTATCAGGCGCAAATGAAAAGGGTCAGCTTGGTATTGGCGTTACGGGTGAACTCACAAGCGGCGAGGGCGCTGTACTACACGCCGGCGCGACAAATCCCGAAGCGTCTGACGCGGAGCTTGTAAACGCAAAGATGGTTGCAGTTTCAAGCGACGGCTCACATGCCATTCTGTATAACAACAAGGGTGTAATGTACACTTGGGGCGATAACAGCCGCGGTCAGCTTGGTGACGGTACAATTGACGAGAGATATGAGCCTGTCTTAGTCCTTGTAGACGGAGGTGGCGCATACATTGACTTCTCAAGAGCAACGCTTACACGTACAGACAAATATGATATTACTCTTGGCTATGACACTGTTATCAGACAGGATAGCAGCGGCAATGCTTCATATATTGAAACAGCGCTTCAGTGGAATGATGTAATCACCATTGACGCAAACCATATAGTAGGAGTATTTGGTCTGACATTGTTCGGCGAGGGCGCGTATATTCCTCAGGATGTGGAGTTTACCTCACTGAACCCTGATGTTGCGGAAGTAGTCAAAGACTCGGCAAATAATGTATATAACATCATAGTAAAACAAAAGACAGGCACAACATATATTATTGCCAAGGACGAACAGGAAAACATAGGTATAGTTAAGCTTAACGTTATAAAAGACGGCGAAGGCTCAGCAATGCCGCAGACAATCACAGGTGATAAGCACACTGTAACGCTTAAAGCTGACGGAACAGTCTGGGCATGGGGTAATAATGATAAGCGTCAGGTTGGTAATAAGAGCACAATATCACGCGTAGATGAACCTGTACAGGTAATGAAGAGTGATATTAACCCTGTAACGGGCGTCAGAGTTACAAGTCCTCTTACGAACGTAATCAAAATAGCAGTAGGCGGTAACCATTCGCTGGCTCTTACAAGTGATGGTAAGGTTTATGCATGGGGATACGGCGCTAAGGGCGGTCTTGGAAACGGCGCTTCAGGCATTACAAATATGCTCAACGTGGCGCAGCCTGTATATGATACATCATATTCGCCTATAAATAAGGTTAACGGATACCTTGGCGAAGAAACAAAGATAATTGATATTGCGGCGGCAGGTGACGGTGATAACAACCAGTATTCATTCGCACTTGATACAAAGGGCAATGTATACGCATGGGGATATAATGAAAACGGCGTGGTTTATCCGCAGGATAAAAAGGCGGCAACTCAGAAATATCCGAAGAACATCAGCAATACCAACGTAATATTAAAGAACTCAAGAAAGCTTGTTGCAGACAAGCTTGGCAAGAGTATGCACGTATTGAAGGCTGATGGTCAGATTATCACATGGGGCGATAACACCTCAGGTGTATATGGAATAGGCGATGCTGTATCAAGCACTCCGAGCCGTGCAGAAATCACAGGTAAGGCAATAGAGGTTAAAGCCGGTACAGGTAATGTTGCGGCTATAACAACAGATGGTAATGTCCTGATGTGGGGCGACCTGACAAAGGGACAGACAGGAGATGACGGCGGAGTTTACCGCACACCTCAGGTTATTGACGAATTCTCTATGTCATCGACAGGAAAGATGCCGATTACTATGGACATATCAGAATATGCCCAGGTAATCTATGCTGATGGCAGCCTTGTAAGTGCGGGTACATTCGGACCTGCATTGGGCAGAGGCGAGGATTCATCCGCTGTAACGGGCATAGGTCCGGTTAAGGCGGGACGTACAGCAATATCGGGAGATATTAAAAATGTTATTGCTGTTACGAACTCAATCTCAAGCGACGCAAGATCATTTGTAATTACAGATAACGGCGCTGTTTGGGGTTATGGTGAAAACGAAACAAGTCTGATAGGTGATGGTACGGTAGCGACTGCATATGAGCCTACAAACGTAGGAACTTCATATTTGATTCTTGATCAGTATCTGTACTCATTAGCTGTTGAGGGCGAAGATGTCACACCTGAACAACCGAAGAAATCCGCATTTAATGTATTCAAGTTTGCCGGACTTGATACAAGCGGAACTGATATGGTATGGAAGGTTTACGACGGACGCAGTGATATTATCACTATAGATGAGGTAACAGGAACAATGCACCCTGTCGGTGCAGGTACAACATATGTTGTGGTATCAGTCAAGGGCGATTCTCTTACAGTCGGAACCTTCAAGGTAGAGGTACGTCCCGGTGAAGGCGCAGTTCTGACAGAAGGCGCTGATCATGACAGTGACGCGCTTGCAAGTATAGCATATCCGCAGGTTGCCGCAGGCGAAAATACAACCTTTGCCTTAAAGCTTGACGGAACAGTCTGGGCATGGGGCAGCAATGAATACGGTGAGCTTGGAAACGGCAGAATATACGGTACTGCTATATATCCTGAACAAATTCATTTCGGCGAAGATAATGTCAAGATTACAAAGATAGCAGCCGCAGGCAATTCTGTACTTGCTCTGGATGAAAATAATCATGTCTGGGCATGGGGCAGAAACAATAACGGTCAGCTTGGTCTTGGAAATACCGATGAAAAGATTACAACTCCATCGCTTGTAACAATCGGTCAGCAGACTCCTGTATCAGACAGCGATATGGATTTGGCATATCTGAGCAATATTGTTGATATAGCAATCGGAGGAATTTCAGCGGATAAGACATTTGCCCTGTTCCTTGAAAAGGGCGGAATGGTTTATGGCGCAGGAAATAACGCAAACAGCCAGATTTCAGTAAGCGACGAATTGTTCTTTGCAGAGCCTGTATACATAGCCAATAACATTTCACAGATTGCAATCGGTAAGAGCGCAACAAGCTATATGTTAAGGTTCAGCGGTTCTGTATACTCACAGGGTAAGGGAACCCAGGGAGAATATGGAAACGGTCTTCTTGAAGAAGAGGATTCAAAGAATAAGAGCGGTGTAGCGGCGCTGCCGAGCAGGGCATTGTTAATTGCAGGCGGAGCGGAAGGAGCTATGGCTGTAATATATAAGATAGACAGCAGTAATGATTTTGCTGACGGAACGGGTGATTTGTACGCATGGGGTGCAAACCGTAACGGCGAGCTTAACGGTAACGCAGGCGCGGCAATTATTACTCCTGAGCTTATAACGAGTAAAGACGCCGGATTGCTTGAGAATATAACTCATATCGGCGGCGGCGATACAATTTATGTTGTTGACCATGACGGAAAACCATACATGGGCGGCTTGTCGTCATATGGTCAGACTTCATCAGGCAGCACATCGCCGTCACTGAGAGGCTACGAAGGTCTTACAAGAGCGGACGGCATTGTAATCAATGATGATATTCTGTCAATGACGTCATCAGTAAACGGTTATCATTCCGCATATGCAGATATAAACGGTGATGTATGGGCATTCGGTAACAACAGCAAGGGTCAGACAGCAAGACAGGATGTAACACAGAATGTTTATAATGCAGAGCTTGTGGGCTCGGATTTGATAATCAAGCTTGACGATACGGAAATACTTCAGAAGGCTAATGATGCTCCGTATAATCTTGCCGAACACATAAAAGGTTACTTTGGATTTAATCTTTATAAAGAAAACACAACTCCTGTATTGAGCAATACATATAAATCTCTTGATGAAAATATTGCGACAGTCGATTCAGACGGTATGGTGACGGCTGTAGGTACAGGTGAAACATACATTCAGATAACATCAAGCGCAGAAGGCGCAGAAAAGACAATGTTCATTCATGTTCAGGCGCTTCCGAGCGATGAACTGCTGGACGAAACAGAAAAATATATTGCATATCCTCAGATAGATGCGGGTGATAACTTTGTAATTGCTCTTAGAGCAAATGGTGACATGTATGCATGGGGTGACAATACTTATGGTCAGTTAGGTCTTGGACTTGGCAGACTTGGAAGTATTGATATGAAGCCTCAGAAGATTACGGTTACTGACAGTGAAGGCAACGCTGTTAAATTCAGAAAAATTTCAGCGGGTCCTGACTTTGCTATGGCAATTGATACAAACGGCAACCTGTATACATGGGGACGCAATTTGAACGGACAGCTTGGCAACGGTGAAATTGCAGATATAGCCGATGAAAAGGTTGTTCCGTCACCAACGCATGTAACTCACTTTACGGATTACGGCGTAAAGATGCAGGATATCAGCGCAGGCGGCGTTGCGGCAAAGGGATTTGCTCTTGCGCTTGCTAAGGGCGGAGATGTATTTGCATGGGGTTACAATGGTAATAAGCAGATAAACAGCAGCTCAAGTGAAAACATTGCTGTACCTACATATATTTCCGTAACCGGAATGACGGCTGTTTCGGCAGGAAAGACAAACAGCTATGCGGTACAGGAGCTTGGATATTTGTTCACATGGGGCGACGGAAACGGTGTTCCGACAATCCAGACTGCAAACGGCAAACGTTCGCTTGACGCGGAAGCGTCAGACGGCGCCGTATTCATACTGACGGCTGATTCAAATACAAGCGCGTATGACTACGAAATTGCGGGAACAACTAATATTCTTCCTTCAGACCTTGCAAATACTGTTCAGATTTCGAGCGGTAATGCAACATTTATGGTACAGAAGGACGGAACAGTTC
>JBJEIU010000099.1:0-3679 GCA_051877355.1 Hominilimicola sp. | reverse complement strand
GTATATACGCGCGCGAGGGATTTTTGAGCAAATGGCAACAACATTGGAAAATATGGAGGAAAAATGCGCGAAAAGGATATAGAGCGAAAGCTTGTAAACGCAGTAAAAATGCGAGGTGGCATGGCTTTGAAGTTTGTATCGCCGAATATGAATGGCGTTCCCGATAGATTGTTACTGTTGCCAATGGGTAAGGCAGCATTTGCGGAGATTAAGGCTCCCGGTAAGAAAATGAGGAGCATTCAGATAAAGCGAAAAAGGCAATTAGAAGCATTAGGGTTTTCGGTGTATTGCATTGACAGACCGGAGCAGATAGGAGGCGTGCTTGATGAAATTGAAACTTCACTGTGATATGTGCGGTAAGGAGATTTATAAATATTCCTGTAAACTGACAAAGCATAATTTTTGTAGCAGAAAATGTCTTGCGGATTTCAGTAATAAAAAGAAAAATCCGGACGGTTATACAGACTTAAAGGACTTTACCAATATGGGAAAAACGTTGACAAGAATAAATAAACAATTAAATCCGACAAGGATGACTCCCGAAACAAGAGCTAAAATTCGAGAAGCCCGCTTGAATACAGGTGAAGGTAAGACATACAAAAAAATATTTGGAGTGCATGAACATAGAGTTATCGCTGAGAAGATATTGGGCAGACCTTTGGAAAAGGGCGAAGTAGTGCATCATGTGGATTGTAATTTTAGAAATAATTCACCGGAGAATTTATTAATCCTGCCATCGCAAAAAGAACATGCGGCACTCCATGCAAGATTAAATAAATTCTTTGCTGCGGGAGGTGATGACCGATGAAGTTCATACCACATAATTACCAAGCATATGCAATTGATTTTATGATTAATCATAAAATAACCGGAGTTTTTCTGGATATGGGCTTGGGTTGACAAAACCGTTATAACACTTACCGCTGTCAGTGATTTGATGTACGATTATTTTGAAATTTCAAAGACGCTTATAATCGCACCTCTTAGAGTATCGCAGACAACTTGGACGGGTGAAGCTGATAAGTGGGATCACCTTAGATATTTAAGATTATCAAAGGTTCTTGGAAGTGTATCCGAACGGCATAAAGCATTACAAGCAGATGCGGATATTTATATAATAAACCGTGAGAATGTGGAGTGGCTTGTAAAGAATTATCCGTTTGATTTTGATATGGTGGTCATTGACGAGCTTTCGAGTTTTAAGTCACATCAGAGTAAGAGGTTCAGAGCATTGCGGAAGGTTCGTCCGAAGGTTGACAGGATTGTTGGGTTGACGGGGACGCCCGCACCTAACGGTTTAATGGATTTATGGGCGGAGATAAACTTGCTTGATATGGGAGAACGTCTCGGCAGATATATAACGCGGTATCGTGATGAGTATTTCAAGCCGGATAAGCGTAACGGCGCAATCGTGTATTCGTATAAACCTCTGCCCGATGCGGAGGAGAGGATATACGAAAAAATATCTGATATCTGTGTTTCGATGAAAGCAGCAGATTATCTTGAAATGCCGGAGCGTGTTGATAATATTGTCGAAGTCAGTATGAACGATAGGGAGATGACGATGTATAAAAGGCTTGAAAAGGAGATGCTCCTGCCGTTTGCTGACGGTGATATTGACGCAGTAAATGCGGCGAGTTTGAGCAACAAACTCCTTCAGCTTGCCAACGGTGCAGTCTATGACGAGAACGGAAATGTAAAGAATATACATAGCCGTAAACTTGACGCATTGGAGGATTTAATCGAAGCGTCAAACGGAAAACCCGTGCTTGTGTATTATTCTTATAAGCACGACAGGGACAGGATTTCAGAGAGGTTCAATGTCCGTGAGATAAAGGACGATAATGATATATCAGAATGGAATGCCGGAAAGATACAACTTGCCATAGCACATCCGGCAAGCTGCGGTCACGGTCTGAATTTACAGAGCGGCGGAAGTACGATTGTATGGTTTGGACTGACATGGAGTCTTGAACTGTACCAACAGGCAAACGCAAGACTTTACAGGCAGGGACAGAAAAACACAGTGGTGATTCATCACATAATTACAACAGGCACCATTGATGAAAGAGTGATGATGTCTTTGAAAAATAAAGATATGGGACAGGCTTCCTTGATGGAGGCAGTCAAAGCGAAGATTGAGGAGGTGAGGAATATATGACGGCAAAGGATTATTTAAGTCAGCTCATCATAATGGACGATGAGATTAACAGAAAACATCAGCGGCTTGTGACACTGAGAGATGTGGCTCTGAATTCAACACCGCAGTATGACGGCGAGGCTGTTCAGCGTACACGAGAAAAAAGTCCGCTTGAGAATATAATGGCAAAAATTGTAGACCTTGACCGTGAGATTGATGAGGACATTGACACGCTTGTCGATTTCAAGGCAGAGGTATGGGAGCAGCTTGACAAGCTGTGGGATGAAAGGTACAAAAGAATTCTGTGGCTGCATTATGCCGAAAGAAAAACATGGGGTTATATTGCAAAGGATGTTAATTTAACACGGCGTCATGTTATAAGATTACATAAAGTGGCATTAGACAGCTTTGATAAAATTTTAGAAATTAAAAAATGTCACCCCATGTCACCTTGATGTCACCATTGACTTTGTGTTATTATATAATCGCAAGAGAAAAATATAAATTAAGGGCGTTCCGTTGGAGCGTCCTTTTTTCGTGGGAGGAAAGACTATGCCATACAGACCGAAAACACCGTGCCGACATCCCGGCTGTGCAAAGTTGATTGACAGCGGTAAGTATTGCAGTGAGCATTTGCCACTGCACCCAGAAGTTACAAGGTCGGCAAGCAAGAGAGGATACGGTTCCAAATGGCAGAGGGCAAGCAAGGCTTATCTTAAAGAACATCCTTTGTGTGAAATTTGTAAGAGGAATGGAAAATACATTCAAGCTACGGTGGTTGACCATAAAGAACCGCACAGAGGTAATCAAAAATTGTTCTGGGACAAGAGTAATTGGCAGAGCCTGTGCAAACACTGTCATGATAAAAAAACAGGACGGCTTGACAGTACACCTACTTACAGTTACTGAATTCCGTCCTGAATATTCATTTGTTAAACAAGTCGCTGTGAGTTCCGGTTCTTTGCAGTGTAAGAACAAGAACGTCTTTTTCTATGCGATACATCAGAAGCCAATCCGGTTGAATATGACATTCACGATAATCCTTTAGATTACCGGTTAATTGATGGTCGTTATATTCTTCCGGCAGAGACTGACCTGCAGCAAGCATACGGATTGTATTGTCAAGCAAATCAATATCCAAATTACGCTTGATTGCGAGCTTGTAGTCTCTTTTAAATCTGGAAGTCCAGATTACTTTGAGGTTCATGACTTCAGCTCCTTTAACGCATCTTCAACATCGTATGTTTTTAGGTTAGGGTCACGGAGCATACGCTCGGTTTCGAGCATCGCGGCTACGGTTTCTGAGTTAGGTGTGTTGATTGTTATATCGAATGGAATACAGCCTTCTCTTACTGATTGACGCAGAAATATGTTAAAAGCCGTTGTCATGTTCATACCGAGTTGTGAGAATAGAGCGTCTGCCTGAGCTTTAAGCTCGCTGTCGATACGGAAACTTACGTTTGATACGTTAGCCATATAAATCACTCCTTGCATTTAGTGTAATGTAATTATAACACATTGAACTGCTAATGTCAAGCT
>JBJEIU010000098.1:0-3686 GCA_051877355.1 Hominilimicola sp. | reverse complement strand
AGATAACATCAAAATACAGAGAAAAAGACTTTATCCTGAAATTGAAATGTAAAAAATTTTATTGCATTGTCATAATAAACCACCATACTGCGCACGCAGCAACAGTGCCTATCATGCATATAATTATATCGTTCATTGTATCTACCAAACCCGCAGGCTGTACCGCCTTTGGCGATAAATGGTTATTTGTTTGTGAATGTTCCTGCCAACGCTGATGGTCAGTATGCGCAATACAATCTATAATATATTCCGCGACTTCCCATAAGGCATGTAGCGTTGTGGATAAAGTAAAGCAAAAAAACAATATGCCCGTTTTACTACTAATTCCCATTTTTTCGGCAAGAGGAATTCCAAAATTTACAAACATAATCCCGCACAAAAAATGCAGAACTCTGTCCCACCAGCCGTATTTATCATAAAATTTGAGTTCGCCTCCAAAATAAATTGCCATGACTATAATTATAAAATACAATAAATTGCCAAAAAAGTCGACACGAAGCGCAAATACTCTGTCGAGAAAAAACGGAAGAAATGTGAGAACAAACACTATAACAGTTGAGCCTATCTTTTTGAAATTGTGCCTCAAAATATAGTATATAGTCAGAATTATGAATGCAATCCTGATTATGTTTGCATATATCGCTAAGAAATACATAAATTTATCCTTTACTATAGTTTTTCTATAGTTTAAACATTTAAATTAAATAATATACACAGCATCCATACTGCAAACATAATAAACATAACAATTAAGAGAATTGTTTAAGAAAAAAGCGGAGGTGCGGACATATTCTTGGACTATTTTATGCTGATAATCCAAGACTATGTTCGTACCTCCGTATAGCCACAGCTTCAGTATTATCTGTACCGCTCCTTTCCGCTATAAAAATCTCCTTTCGCAGATAGTTGGCTTAAGATAACTGAGCCTAAAAAACATCTGTATCTCCTGATTTTACCGAAAAAACTGATACAGTGTTAAATACTTTAAATATAAATCATTTGCGTATTTTGTGCCTTTCTGCGAAAAAACGATTGCGTAGCTTTCATTTTTGACTATCAGGTTTTATGGCAGTTCTGGGACATAGCGCAGTTACTGCATCCGCAGCCGCAGGAGGATTTGCCCTGCTTTTTGTTTTTGCGCATCGACAGTATGATTAAAACAACCACGGCAAGCAGTACCGCACAGATTATAATTGATGAAAGGTTTTTAATAATAAAATCCAGCATTTAAAATCCTCCTTTGGTACGAATAATATATTTTTATGCTTTTATTTTTACTGATGTTGTAAGCTTGCCTGACTGCTTATATGGTTTGAATAGCATATAAATCATAAAGGCAAGCAGAGCCAATGCGGCAATAAGTCCTATTACATTTACATTGCCTGTGAACAGTTTTCCAAATTGATTTACCATAAGAGCAATTGCATATGCAAAGCAGCACTGATAACCGATAGCGAACCAGGTCCATTTTGCATTGTTCATCTCACGCTTGATTGCACCGATTGCGGCAAAGCACGGAGCGCACAGCAGGTTAAATACAAGGAATGAATAACCGCTGACTGCCGTAAATGCCTGAGCAAGATTTCCGTATACCGTACCTGTGCCGCCGTATAGAATACCCATAGTACCGACGATATTTTCCTTGGCAACAAGACCTGTAATTGATGCAACGGCCGCCTGCCAGTTGCCCCAGCCGAGAGGCGCGAATATCCAAGCGATTGCATTTCCGATTGCGGCAAGTATACTACAGTCAATCTGGTCCTCTGCAAGCATTGTAAAGCTTCCGTCCACAAAGCCGAAGTAGGTTGTGAACCAAACCACGATTGTCGAAAGAAGAATAATTGTACCTGCCTTTTTGATGAATGACCAGCCGCGCTCCCACATTGAGCGAAGCACATTCTGAAGAGTAGGCATATGGTAAGATGGAAGCTCCATAACGAACGGAGCAGGGTCTCCTGCAAACATTTTTGTCTTTTTAAGCATAATACCCGAAACGATAATTGCCGCCATACCGACAAAGTATGCTGATGTTGCAACCCAAGCCGAGCCGCCGAAGATTGCGCCGGCAATCATAGCGATGAAAGGCACCTTAGCGCCGCAGGGGATAAATGTTGTTGTCATGATTGTCATTTTGCGGTCGCGGTCATTTTCTATTGTACGCGATGCCATAATTCCGGGAACGCCGCAGCCTGTGCCGATAAGCATAGGAATAAATGATTTGCCAGAAAGTCCGAACTTGCGGAATACTCTGTCAAGCACAAATGCGATACGTGCCATATATCCGCATGCTTCAAGGAAGGCAAGGAGCAGGAACAGCACAAGCATCTGCGGTACAAAGCCGAGAACAGCGCCGACACCTGCAACAATACCGTCCAGAACCAGCCCCTTAAGCCACTGGGCGCAGTTTACCGCGTCAAGCCCCATTTCCACCAAAACGGGAATACCGGGAACCCATACTCCGTAATCAGCCGGGTCAGGCTCGGCAAAATCATACTTTTCATATGTGTCAATTGCAGAAAGCAGGTCGTCATATACCGCCGATGCTTCCTCGTCAGCCATTGTTTCTTCGTCTACAACTGTATATGTTATTTCATCAAAATCCTTTACGCTGTCCGCAAAAGCCAAAAGAGCTGTTTTTGCGCCGTCAGCGGTGAATTCTTCTGACTCCGTATCAAGAGCAGCTTCAATTTCCTCAGTGTCAATGTCATTATCAGCTGCAAATTCAATGTAGCCGTTCACAATCTCTGAAGCCTCGGTAAATTCATCGGCGGTTTCGGTGTAAGCAGAAGAGCCTATGCCGAACAAATGCCAGCCGTCACCGAAAAGCCCATCGTTTGCCCAGTCTGTAGCTGACGTACCGATTGTTACCATTGATATGTAGTAGACAAGGAACATTATAACTGCGAAAATCGGCAGTCCGAGCCATCTGTTTGTTACAATCCTGTCTATTTTGTCCGAGGTGGACAGCTTGCCTGCGTTTTTCTTTTTGTAGCAGCCCTTTATTAGCTGTGCGATATAAATGTAACGCTCATTTGTGATGATGCTTTCCGCATCGTCGTCAAGCTCATTTTCCGCTGCCGCAATGTCCTTTTCAATATGTTCAAGTTTATCTTCAGCAATACCAAGCTGTGTAATTACCTTTTCGTCGCGTTCAAAAATCTTTATCGCATACCAGCGCTGCTTATCCTCCGGCATTTCGTGGAGTACTGCTTCTTCAATATGCGCTATAGCATGCTCAACAGCGCCCGAGAAGGTGTGCATTGGAACGGTTTTGCCGTTTTGCGCCGCTTCAACTGCGGCTTCGGCTGCCTCCATAACGCCCGTACCCTTAAGCGCGGAAATCTCAATTATCTTGCAGCCAAGCTCGCGTGAAAGTTCATCAATGTTGATTTTATCGCCGTTTTTCTTTACGATATCCATCATATTTACGGCGATAACAACGGGAATACCAAGCTCTGTAAGCTGAGTGGTAAGGTAAAGATTTCTCTCAAGGTTAGTGCCGTCCACAATATTGAGTATTGCGTCCGGGCATTCATTTATCAGGTAATTTCTTGCAACAACCTCCTCTAATGTGTAGGGAGAAAGAGAATAGATACCGGGAAGGTCGGTTATAGTAACACCGCTGTGCTTTTTCAGCTTGCCCTCCTTTTTCTCAACAGTTACGCCGGGCCAGTTTCCCACAAATT
>JBJEIU010000097.1:0-17040 GCA_051877355.1 Hominilimicola sp. | reverse complement strand
CTCGTCATACATCACCTTATATTTATAATTTGAAACCCACATAACCGCAATTACAATACACTCCACCGCTATTATACATATCAGCACCAGCGCAAGCAACGTAAGCTTCTTTTCTCTGAGCACTGACGCAGTATTTTCTTCCCTTACTCTTTTATAGTCCATTTCTTTTCTCCTTATAAAATATCAATGCCGTCAAAGCAAGCCGCCGCTTCCTTTTGCAAAAGCTCAAAGCTTTCCTTTGAATTTGCGGCAATTATAGGTATAACCCTGTCATACACCAAATCGCTGCCAAGAGACGCTATATATCCGCCCGCCTCGCGCACAAACAGCGACGCCGCCGCAAAGTCCCACGGATAAAGCCTTGCTTCAAAGAACATTTCAATCTTGCCAGCCGCCAAATTGCACAGTTCAATGGCAGCGCTGCCTATGCGGCGTATATCCTCGCACTGCATCTGCATTTTCTCTGCCAGAGTGAAGCACATAGGGGCATATTCTTTTTTATAGACACTCATGGCAATGCTGATTATTGAATTTTCAAGAGGTCTTGTTGACACATGTATTTTTTCACCATTCATGTACGCGCCTCTGCCCTTTTCGCTGTATAACATTCTGTTCACGTAAGGATTATACACAACGCCCATAATGGCTTCGCCATTTTCCACAAGCGCTATGGAAACCGCGCTCATATCCATATCGCGCACAAAGTTCGCCGTACCGTCTATCGGATCAACTATCCACATTTTTTCAGCCGTGTAGTCGTTGCTGTCGCTTTCCTCACCGATAAACGCGGCTTCGGGACAAAGCGCAGTCAAACGTTCGCGCAGAAATTTTTCCACATTTATATCAATATCCGAAACGTAATTCGCGGCAGTTCCCTTGCTATGAACGCTGAAACTGCGGTTTTCAAGCATTATCTTCCCCGCCTCGGCGGCGATTTCCTTTAATTCATCAAGCATAATAATCTCCTACTGTCGTTTCTCATATTCCGCAAGGAAACGCGAAAATTTCCCTACTGACTTTTTGTTAAACGCGATACCGAGCGAGGTCAGCTTCATAAGCAAATCCGCGCTCATTTTGTCCTCGTATTCCACCTCGACCTCATAATCCACCTTGTCAAAATATGTGGTTTTGTCAAGACAAAGCTCCGAGCCGTTATGCTTAAAGCTGCGGCGTACGGTTACGGCAGCCCCCATTCTGTAAAGCTCTCCTATGTCCATGCCCGTAATACGCTTCGCCGTTTGCGCGTCAATTACATCAGGCACATTTTCAATCGCATATTCATTTTCCTCACAAATCTGCAAGGGACTGTTTTCATTTTTGTGGAGCTTAACCTGAATTCTTGGTATATCGTCTACAACTCTGACGCGCACCATTATGCGATGTTCGCCGAGCACACCGCCGCGGTCAGTATAATAATTATTTACCTGCTCCTTTACGCTTTCCCAGTTAAAGGCCTTTTTGACCTTTTTATAGGTTTCCTCGTCTATTATGCTTTTTATCTCTGTTTCTGTCATAATTTTCTCCTATACAAACTGATTTCTCTCTTTCTTGTATTTATAGCCAATTAAAGATAATTTATCCTCTATTTCGTTTCTGTTAAGCTGCATATCGTCGCACATTTCATCAAGGCTGCCGTAGAAATCACGCAGCTTTGTGTTTACGTAGCTGAGCAGTATCGCAGGGTCTTTCGGTATCATCTCAATCCTCCGTCTTTTATAATGGTCTTTATTCTTGTAGCTCCCTGTTTGATTTCATATTTCATTGCAGGTATAAGTGTTTGGGGATATCTTAAATTTGTATTGGGTGATGCAGGAATAACAATTCCCTCGCCGCCGCTTTCAGACAGTACCTCGCAGCTCTGAAAACTGTTTTTCGCAAAAGCTGTTTCTCCGTCTTCCGACACACATTTATCCATATCGCGGTTTGCAACGGCAAAGCCCGTGTCATACGCCTCACATTCAATATCGGACGTGATTTCATGCTCCCGTATGTGTCCGTAATCCGTAGGGATAACAGTTGTCTTAACCTCAATCCCCTTAAATGGCGACCACTCAATAACCACCTTATCTTCATTCATGGTGCAGGAGATAAAGTGACGGCGCACCATAACAATACCGTCCACCATAAACACAAGCATACTGTCGGGCGCAGCCTCCGCAAGGCTTATATTGCTCCTCATCACGTTAAAGCCGAAATGGGCGCTGTAGGCAAATTTCAGATACTTCGGTATGATCTGTCCGCAGTCAAAATACGTATTGTTACCGCCCACATATGCAACGCTTTTTCCGTTCCTCCTTGAAATAAGCATCTGCGCTTCCTTTATAAGCTTCTTATCATCAAGGTCAGGCATAGGCGCAGCTTTTATGCTCCAGAATTCATGGTCAGCAGGCAGCATAAGGAACATATACGCCTTAAGTCCCCAGTACGGCGATCCGTGGGCGTTATAATGCTCTGCCATAAGCAGATTGGGATAATCGTATCCCACCGTCAGAATACCCGCATGGTCAAATATATCCTTATCAAACCAGTTTCCCAGATTTCGTACAATTATTCCCTTCATAACGTCAATAGGAAACGGTCTTATACCAGCCGTCACACAGGCGCTCCAAAAAGCAGTCTGTGCAAAGCGGTACGTCAGTGAGCGTCCATAGGGCAGAGCCTCTCCGTCCTCGTCAAACCAATATATAAATGTCTTTGCAAATTCACAGGCGCGTTTTTTGTATATTTCGCATCTTTCGCCGTCCTCATTCTCCATTGCAATTGCGTAAACAAGTCCGTAAAAATGAAACGCAAACGCGATATAATAATCCGTCTGACCGTGTATGCCGTCCTTGTACCAGCCATTTCCAATATAAAATTCATCAAGTCTCGCAAGGTCGTTTTTAAGCCTCCGCTCATTATAGAGTCTGCCCAGCTTTTTCATTGCAACATTCACAAGCACTCTGAAAAATATCCAATTGCTGTCGCATACATCATGCTCATTGATTGAAAGAAGCCATTTTTCAAGATTATCCTTTGAGCTCTCACCGAGTGGTTCCCACAGCTTGTCCTTTGCAAAGATAAGTCCGTAGGCGATTGATGCCATTTCCACAAAGCGCTGGTCTTTTTCATGACATTCTCCCCAGTAGCCTTGGCTTTCACTGTCGGTTCCGTCAGCAAGTCCCGTCAGGTACAGTTTTTCAAAATTGTCTGCACTTTCTCCGCCTGCCCACAGAGGCACAAGTCCCCATAAAGGGCGTGCAAATGCCTCCATATCCGCGGAAGCATTCTCATACCATGCACTGTGCTTTGCAAACTGCACCTTTCCTCCGTTATAAAATCTTTCTATCGGTTCAAGTATATTTTTAAGCTGTTTTACAAAATATTCTTTATCGTACATAATCTTTTCCTCCGCATATACCATTATTATACCACTTAGCGCTACAAATGTAAACCTCTTAATTGTAAACTATATCTCACAATAAAAGGTTGACAAATTGCTTTTTATGTATTATACTTATTAAAGATTTTAAAGGAGGAAAGTTAAAATGAAAGTAAAAACAATGGTTATATGTGCAATTTTTGCGGCAATTCTGTGTGTATTTTCTGTACTGACAATACCAATCGGTCCTGTGCCGATTTCAATGGGCATATTCGGAGTTATGCTTACAGCAATTATACTCGGACCTAAAAAGGGAACAATCGCCGTAATAGTATACATACTGCTCGGAGCGGTAGGACTTCCGATATTTTCAGGCTTCAAGGGCGGCTTTCAGGTACTTCTCGGTCCCACAGGCGGATACATATGGTCGTATATAATAGTCGCGCTGTTTATCGGACTGCTAACGAATACGCATCCGAAAAACAAATGGCTTGCAATGCTGAAAATATTCATTATATGCCTTGGCGGAATAGTTATATGCTATACGGCAGGAACAGCTCAGTTCATGCTTGTGCAGAAAACAGACCTTGCAAAAGCACTTACCGCCTGCGTAATTCCGTTTATACCGTTTGATATTCTTAAGGCACTGGTTGTATCATATCTCGGATATATCATACACACTGCGCTGAAAAAATCAGGATATCTCGAATAAAATTTATACCATAAAAATGCCGGATTTTAATCCGGCATTTTTTATTATTTCTTTCTGTCAAACAAAAGACGGATTACCCTTGGGATAATCCGCCGTTTATTATCTGTAAAATTTATGAATTAAGCTGCCGGTGATTGAGCAGGAGCTTCAGTTGCTTCGGCAGCGTCTGTTGCTTCCGGAGCCTCTGTTGCTTCAGCTTCCTTTTTATCTTCCTTTTCAGATTCTATTCTTTCCTGTCTCTGCTTTTCCTCAACAGTCTGTCTGATTTCGCCCCAAAGGGTGTCTGCTGTAACCTCATCGCCGAGACCGTAATATTCCTTAAATTCATCAAGATATTCTTCACCTACATAAGCTCCCAATGTTGCCTGATTAATAGCTTCACCCCAAGTAGTATCATCTGTTACCTCTTCGGGCAGCTGAAGAATTTCTCTGAGTTCACTTGTTTCCATTCCATATGTCTGTGCCATCTTTGAGAACGGAATGTTGTTATATGCGGCGCTTTCTGTTGTGTTTGCCGGCATATCTGACGGCAGACCGTACTGCTCAAGGAATTCATCAAGGTCCATACCTGCTTCCTCGGCAACCTCACCGACTGTACGTCCGCTTACATCAACATAGCCCTGTCTGTTGTACTTATTGAAAAGTGATGAACCGAATACTGCGATACCCACCACTATAAGCGCAACGACAAGCGCAGCCGCTACTACTATAGCAATAACAGCGCCCTTCTTTGACTTATTGTCCTCAGTCTGAACAGCTTCAAATGCTGACTGCGCCTCAGCAACAGCTTCAGCAACTTCCTTGTCCGTTGTCTGATTTTCAAGCTCAGCCGCTTCAGTCTCTTCCGCCTCATCTTCTGTTTCCACTGCTTCAGTCTCTTCTTCTGCATTTACCATTTCTTCAGCTACAGTTTCTTCTGTAGGCTGAGCAGTTGTTTCCTCATTATTTTCTTCATTGAAATTCTTTTCGTCACTCACTGTCATAATCTCCTTATAATATATTATTCACCAGCCGGTGTTGTTTCAGGCGCATCAGTTGCGGCAGTATCATCCGCGGGAGCGTCTGTGGCAGAAGCCGCTGCTTCACTCTTTTCCTGCATCAGCTTCTCAAAATCGCCGTAAGTCATATCTGATGTAACTTCGTCACCCAAATCCATACTTGTCTTTATCTGATTCAGGGTTTCCTCATCGTACATCATGCTTATCGGAACCTGCGGCAGGAAGTCCTTCCAAAGCGTATCCTTTGTAACCTTATCGGTAAGTCCCGCATCGGCAATAATCTCATCGGCTGTCTGTTCCATGCCCGAATATTTCAGATAATTTTCAATTGTCATATTATCTGTCATTTCAGCCTCTGTTGACTTCTTCTTTACGCTGTCGCCCAGTGAAAGACCGTACTGCGCAAGATAATCCTCAACGCTCATATCTGCCTGCTTTGCCAGGTACGCAACCGTTGCGTCCTTCTCGCCGTTTGTGATTGCCTTTTCCTCTATGCCCTCCGACACTTTACCGTATGTTGCATATACTCCGACAGCGACAAATGCTATAATAACAACTGCGATAATAACATTCACCAATTTATCAGCCGAAGATGCCCTTTTCTTTCCGCCTTCGTTCATAAACTCCATTCTCCTTTCATTTGTTAGTTAAACGTAAAATACTTATCCCGCATTTTACATCATCCTTTACAATATACCACTTATACGTGAAAAAATCAATATATTTTTTATGAATTTTTTGTTACGGACAACATTTGACTTATTACGTGCAAAATATTATAATGTAGGAAAAAGATTATACGGAGAAAACAATGAACTATACAGAAGCATTAAACTTTATCCATTCAATACCAAAATTTCGCCGTCCGCTGGGAAACGCTAATCTCAGAAAATTACTCGGACACTTGGGGAATCCTCAGAAAAAGCTAAAATTCATTCATATAGCGGGAACAAACGGCAAAGGCTCCACCGCCGCCATGACTGCGGAAATACTTAAACAAAGCGGATACAGGACAGGGCTTTTCACCTCGCCCTTTCTGGAGGTATTTAACGACCGCATACGCATAAACGGCGAAAATATTTCAGACAATGACTTAGCCGACTGCGTGACGCGCGTAAAAAAGGCTATGGAGGACAATGACGCGCTTGTATCAGAATTTGCATTTGTAACAGCGGCTGCGTTTTTATATTTTTACGAGAAGAAATGTGATTTTGTTGTACTTGAGGTAGGCATGGGCGGTGCTCTTGACGCCACTAACGTAATCGACAAAAGCCTTGTCAGCGTAATATGCAAAATTGCCCTTGACCACACGCAGTATCTCGGTGATACCATAGAGGAAATTGCCCTTGAAAAGTGCGGCATAATCCGCGAAAACGGACTTGCGGTTTCTTACCCGAATGATACAGTTATCAATATAATAGAGCAGTGTGCCGCCAATAAAAACGCGCGGTTAATCATTGCAGACAATCCCGAAATAACAGAAAATGGCTTCATATATAAAGGAAAGGAATATCCTCTTTCGCTAAAAGGCACATATCAACCGCAGAATGCGGCTGTTGTGCTGGAAATAATAAACGCACTGCGCGAAATTGGACTTCAAATACCTGAAAGTGCTGTCACAGAGGGGCTTAAAAACACTCATTGGGCGGCGCGGTTTGAGTTTGTCTCGGACAACGTGATAATTGACGGCGGACACAACATGGACGGCATAAAGGCGCTTAGAAAATCACTTCTTGATTTAAATCGTGAAATTATTCTCGTCATGGCAATGATGCAGGACAAAGCATATGAGGAGTGCATACGCGAAATCGCGCCGATTGCAAAAACAGTCGTTGCAACGCAGGTAGATATGCCGCGCTGCCTTAAAGCGGAAAAACTTTCTGACATCGTTAAAAGTATGAATGTGCCCGTAGTTGTAAATACTAATCCACAAGAGGCGCTGAAAAAAGCGCTTGAAATTGCAGACAGCGCACTGGTGTGCGTGTGTGGCTCGCTGTTCCTTGCGGGCGAAATACGAAAAAATTTTTCGAAAAGAAAAAATAATGCTTGCAAATGATATTATTATGTGGTATACTACATGATGGTATTTTTTGTACCGTAAAATTTTATAAGGAGGCAATCGGTAGTGAAAGAAGGAATTCATCCTGATTACAAGCAGACTACCATTACTTGTGCTTGCGGCGAGGTAATCGAAACAGGTTCAACAAAGGAAAATATCCAGGTTGAAATCTGCTCAAAGTGCCATCCGTTCTTCACAGGTAAGCAGAAGCTTGTAGATACAGGCGGCAGAGTTGAAAAATTCAACAGACGTTTCAACAGAACATCAAAGCAGAACTAATTTTTTTCTGCGCACAATTTATTTTTAGTTTACAAATTGAACCCGTGGCTTAGAAAACCGAATCACCAACGGTATCTCAGCATTGGGCGATGATTTATCATAGGAGGTGAAAAGGATGACAAAGGAAAGAAAGCAGCAGATTATTACTGAATTTGCAACTCATGAGGGCGATACAGGTTCTCCGGAAGTACAGGTAGCACTTCTTACAGAGAGAATTAACCACCTTAACAATGAGCATCTTAATGTCCACAAAAAGGACCACCATTCAAGAAGAGGTCTTCTTATGATGGTTGGTAAGAGACGTGGTCTTATGAATTACCTTAAGAGTCAGGATATCGAAAGATACCGTGCTCTTGTAGCTAAGCTTGGTCTTAGAAAGTAATTATATAACGTTTATCAGGCAAACGGGGTTTTCCCTGTTTGCCTATATATATTTTATGGAGATATTTGTTTAGCAAATAAATAGAGCCGTAAATTCAATTTACCGCTGTATTTATCTGCTAAAACGTATCTCCGGAAATAACAAAGAAAAGGAGAAAAAAATATGCATAGAACATTTGAAACAACACTTGCAGGCAGACCGCTTGTTATCGAAACAGGCAAAATGGCACAGCTTGCTAACGGTCACTGCCTTGTACGTTACGGCGACACAGTCGTAATGGTAAACGTAACTGCTTCGCGCGCACCAAGAGAGGGCGTTGATTTCTTCCCTCTGAGCGTTGACTATGAGGAAAAGCTGTATTCAGTAGGTAAAATCCCTGGCGGATACATCAAGCGTGAGGGCAAGCCGTCGGAAAAGGCTATTCTTACAAGCCGTGTTATCGACAGACCGATAAGACCGCTTTTCCCGTCTGACCTTAGAAACGACGTATCAGTAGTCGCTACGGTACTTTCAGTTGAGCAGGACAACCCGCCCGAGGTTGCCGCAATGATTGGTACTTCAATCGCAATTTCTATTTCAGACGTTCCCTGGAACGGTCCTATAGGCGGCGTATGGCTTGGTCTTGTTGACGGCGAGTACGTCATTAACCCTACTGTTGAACAGAGAGAAAAGAGCGATATGCTTGTTACTGTTGCCGGTACAAAGCAGAAGGTTGTTATGATTGAGGCAGGCGCAAACGAGGTTGAGGAAAGCGTTATGCTTGAGGGCATCAAGTTCGCTCACAAGCATATAATTGAGCTTTGCGACTTCATCAGCGGTATTCAGGCTGAGATAGGCAAGGAAAAGTTTGAATATGAGTCACACGACGTTGACCATGATTTGTATGATGCAATCAAGGACATGGCATTTGAAAAGCTTCAATATGCCCTTGACACAGATGACAAAAATGTGCGTGACGAGAGAATCGGCGCTCTTACAGACGAGATTATTCCTGCTCTTGAGGAGCAGTTCCCCGACATAAACGAGCAGATTGGCGAAATCCTTTACAAGATGCAGAAGGAAATTGTTCGTGCATGGCTTGTACAGGGCAGACGTGTTGACGGCAGAGGTCTTGACGAAATCAGACCGCTTGCGGCAGAGGTCGACCTGCTTCCGAGAACACATGGCAGCGGCATGTTCACAAGAGGTCAGACACAGGTGCTTTCAGTTGCGACACTTGCGCCGCTTTCTGAAATCCAGAAGCTTGACGGTATAGACCTTGAGGAAACAAAGAGATATATTCACCACTACAACTTCCCGTCATATTCTGTCGGAGAAACAAGACCATCAAGAGGTCCCGGCAGACGTGAAATCGGTCATGGCGCGCTTGCAGAGCGTTCGCTTGTTCCCGTGCTTCCGTCAGAGGACGAGTTCCCATACGCTATCAGAGTTGTTTCAGAGGTGCTTTCTTCAAACGGTTCAACATCACAGGGCAGTGTCTGCGGTTCAACTCTTGCTCTTATGGCTGCGGGCGTTCCAATTAAGGCTCCCGTTGCAGGTATTTCCTGCGGTCTTATCACGACAGACGACGGCTTCACAACAATGGTTGATATTCAGGGACTTGAGGACTTCTACGGCGAGATGGACTTTAAGGTGGCCGGTACAAAGAAGGGTATCACATCTATCCAGGTTGATATAAAGAACGACGGACTTCCCTACGAGGTTATTGAAGAGGCTCTTGCAAAGACAAGAAAGGCAAGATGCTACATCATAGACGAAATATTGCTAAAAGCAATCCCCTCGCCGAGAGAGGAGCTTTCACAGTACGCTCCAAAGGCTGAAACAATGAAGATTGACGTTGACAAGATTCGTGACGTAATCGGTCAGGGCGGTAAGGTTATTCAGAAGATAGTCGCTGAAACAGGCGCTAAAATAGACATTGAAGAGGATGGAACAATCCACATCTTCGCAGTTGACCAGGAAAGCGGCAAGGCTGCAAGAGACGCTATTGAAGCAATCGTTAAGGAGCCTGAAGTAGGAGAAATCTACAACGGTCTTGTCAAGACAATCCAGCCGTTTGGAGCATTTGTTGAAATTCTTCCGGGCAAGGATGGTCTATGCCACATTTCAAAGCTTGCGCACCACAGAGTTGAAAAGGTTGAGGACGTTGTCAAAGAGGGCGACTGGCTGAAGGTTAAGGTTATGGAGGTCGACAAAAAGACTGGTAAAATCTCACTTTCACACAAGGACGCAGTTGACGAGGGTGCAGAAGAATAATTTGTATATCAAAAATCCCGCACACATATGCGGGATTTTTTTGACTTATTTCTATAGTTTTGATATAATATCCTTACGAAAGGAATATTACCATGAACGAGAAATTTATGAGAGAAGCAATAAAACAGGCGCAAAAAGCCGCCGCAATCTGCGAAACGCCCATAGGGGCGGTAATCGTACAGGACGGCAAAATCATCGCGCGCGGCTACAACAAACGTGAAACAAGAAAAAATGCGCTGCTCCACGCGGAGATAATCGCCATTGACAAAGCATGCAGGAAGCTTGGCGGCTGGCGGCTGCCGCGCTGCGATATGTACGTCACCCTTGAGCCATGTCCCATGTGTTCGGGCGCAATTATAAATTCACGTATAGACAACGTGTACTTCGGTGCATACGATAAAAAATCCGGCTGCGCCGGCTCTGCCGCAAACCTGTTTGAACAGGGGTTGTTTAACCATGACGTAAACGTCACGGGCGGAATTATGGAAGATGAATGTTCTCGGATTTTATCCGATTTCTTCAAAGACCTGCGCGAAAAGAAAAAACACTTAAAAACACAAAACATATAAAATTCAAACCACACCAAACGCAAAACACCGGTTCGGAACAAACCCGAACCGGTGTTTTTTTACCCGAATGTATAAAATAATGTGCTGTCGGGTTATTATTTTTTAATTCAGAAGCGCGCGGTCATTTGCAAATTCCTCACCGCTTATATCGGCGAACTTCTTAAGCAAATCATCAACCGTAAGCGCTTTCTTTTCCTCACCGCTTACACTGTAAATAATGCGACCCTCGTGCATCATTATAAGCTTGTTGCCATGAGTGATAGCATCCTTCATGTTGTGAGTAATCATCATCGCAGTAAGATTTTCCTCCGCAATAAATTTCTCAGACAAGTTCAATACTGTTTCAGCGGTTTTCGGGTCAAGTGCGGCTGTATGCTCGTCCAAAAGCAAAAGCTTCGGCTTGCGCATTACCGCCATAAGCAGCGTAAGCGCCTGGCGCTGTCCGCCCGAAAGAAGTCCAACCTTACTGGAAAGTCTGTCCTCAAGTCCCAGACCTAGCTGTGAAAGCATTTCCTTGTACATTATGCGTTCCTTATTTGTAATCGCCCATTTCAGACCTCGCGGCTTACCTCTGCGGTATGCCAGTGACATATTTTCCTCTATCCACATATCAGCCGCCGTACCCATCATCGGGTCCTGGAACACGCGTCCGAGATACTTCGCTCTCTTGTGTTCAGGAAGTCTGGTGACATCTGTGCCGTCTATAACAATACTTCCGCTGTCCACCCGGAACACTCCGCATATACTGTTCAGAAGCGTTGATTTGCCTGCGCCGTTGCCGCCGATTATAGTTACGAAGTCACCCTCATTAAGTTCAAGGTCAACGCCGTTCAAGGCTTTCTTTTCATTTATCGTACCCTTGTTGAATGTTTTATAAATACCGTTAACCTTAAGCATCAGACAGCCGCCTCCTTTGTTGTTCTTGTCTCGGCTATCTTGCGCTTCCAGTACGGAATACCAAGGAATACCGCAACAACCAATGCCGAGAACATCTTAAGGTCGTTTGCGTTAAGTCCTGCCTTAAGTACAAGCGTAATTACAATGTAATATATGATACCGCCGATAACAGCCGCCAAAAGCTTCAATGCGAAGTTCTTGAAAAGCTTACCCAAAAGCACTTCTCCAATAATAACAGCCGCAAGACCAATTACGATTGCTCCGCGTCCCATGTTAATATCAGCAAAGCCCTGATACTGTGAAAGCAGCGCGCCTGAAACAGCCACGATACCGTTTGAGATTACAAGACCGATTATTTTATTTGTGTCGGTATTGATACCATTTGCTCTCGCCATATTCTGATTACAACCCGTTGCGCGGAGCGAGTGACCCAGCTCCGTTCCAAAGAACCAGTACAGCACCGCAATTATAATAACAGCAAATATTGCTCCCACTACAATCGCCTGCGGTATGTTTCTGAGCGAAAGCATAATATTATACTTTTCCACCGACAACGGCAGATTTGCCTTCTGCGACATTATACGCAGATTTACTGAATACAGAATAAGCTGCGTAAGTATTCCCGCCAAAATTGCAGGTATACCGAATTTCGTATGAAAAACTCCTGTCAGCAAACCCGCAAGACAGCCGGCTGCAAATGCGATAAGCATAGCCAGTCCCACATTCATGCCAGCCGTAACGCACACAACCATTGTAGCGCCGCCGGTTGCCATTGTTCCGTCAACCGTAAGGTCAGCCACATCCAGTATTCTGAATGTTATATACACTCCTATTGCCATAATGCCCCAGATAATACCCTGCGCAACAGCGCCCGGCATTGAGCTTAAAAATCCAAGCATGTTTTATTACCCACCTTCCGCGCCGATGAAAATACGGCACAAATTTAAATTTGCAATGGGGCGCAAATCCCCCATTGCAAATCAACAACATATTTGTAAATATCAAATTTATTATTCTGCAGCAAGCTCCTCGTAGCCATCAGGAACAGTAACTCCAAGCTTTTCTGCGCGGTCCTTTACATACTTCTTTGTAAGGTCCTGAGCGTACTGAACCTCCATTGTTGACGGGTCAGCGCCGTTTACAAGGATTTCATATGCCATTTCACCGGCAATCTGACCAATGCTGTAGTATGAGATGGAAAGCGTTGCAATGCCGCAGCCCTGACATATACCCTCCTCACCTGCAATAACAGGAATGTTTGCAGGGTTTGCAATATTTGCGATAATTTCTGTGTTTGCAGCGGCAGTGTTATCCGTAGGAATGTAAAGAGCATCGCTGTTGTCGCACGCCGTTGTTGTTACAGCCGCAACATCATTTGAATCTGCAAATGCGTAAGGTGTGCATTCATATCCAAGCTTTGTAAGCTCCTCTGTTACAACGTCTACCTGATACTTTGAGTTAGGCTCGCTTGAGCAATATAAAAGACCAATCTTCTTTGCGTCCGGAAGAAGCTCCTTGAACATAGCTGCCTGCTCAGCAAGCGGCGCAAGGTCTGATGTACCTGTGATATTTCTGCCTGTTACACCTGACCAGTCGTCAATGTCAAGAGCAGTTGCGTAATCTGTGATTGACGTTCCGACAACCGGAATATCCGCTGTAGCGGCAGCAGCAGCCTGAAGCGAAGCCGTTGCGTTAGCAAATATCATGTCATAGTCTGATGAAACAAACTGATTTACTATAGTTGCGCATGTTGCGCTGTCGCCTGCGGCATTCTGAAGGTCAAATTCAACATTGTCGCCAAGCTTTTCCTTAAGTGCATCCTGAAAGCCCTCTGAAGCCTTATCAAGCGCGTCATGCTGAACAAGCTGGCACATACCTATTTTGTATGTCTTGTCACCAGCCGTGGTTTTTTCAGTGTCCGCTGTTTTGGTTCCGCAGCCTGCAAGCGCTGTAACAGCCATTACGCCTGCAATAATCATTGCTGATATTTTTTTGATTTTCATGATAAAATCCCCTTTTCTTTCCGAGTAGGCTCAGGTCAATCTGCCTTTGCCTGTCTCCTATAATAATATCTGTAATTATACCATCTTTTTAGTAAAGTTGTCAAGTAAGATTTTAACTCACGACAATTTATTATACATTTTTTACAAATATAACATCAAAAAATCTATCATAACATTAATTGCGCGACTTTACAGCAAAAATCGCCGCAGTTTTACGGCACTTTTATAGCTTATGCTCCATTTTCCTTTAATTTTTTGAGTGCATCCTCAGCACCGCCTGTAACGACCTCCGCTCCCATTGCAATCATCAGATTTACAGGATAGCCAAAATCCTCAACGCTGTATCCGTTTTCATCCTTCACCCATTCAATCATAGGTCTTGACTCGGACAAATACGCTATCACCTTTTTACCAAGCGCAGCGGCATATCCTATTTCAAAAGCAGTTCCCGAATCCGGTTCGTAACCGCGGAAAGCATTTACGTTTGCTATAACGCAATCCGATTCTCTGATTAACTCAATATTACCCTTGTAAATATCCTTTGCGTTGTCACATTCATTGTCAAGAGGATACATCCCCTCAAAATCGTACTTCGCGCACAATTTTTTCAGCCGTTTGCCAACCTCAACCGCGTCCGGTCTGAATACCTCCCAGCCTGCCAGATATACTTTTTTCATGCCAAATCTCCTTAAACATTTTTATAGAGATATTTTACCACAATATCTCCGCCGCGGCAAGTGTATCATTTCTTGACGGCTTTCAGTTCGATATATCCGCGTTCACCGCGCGGCTCAAGCTGAATACGCGGATTTTCACTGTCCCATTTATAACCGATTATACTTGGGTCATATCCGTTCATCGAATTCTGCACAGCGGTAATAGCCTCACAGTAATTCTCCTCCTTAAACGGCTCACCCCGGAACATCAGATATTCTGCCTCCGGCAGCGTTATAACATCAAATCCGTCGGGAACAGCGCCGCTGTAATCCGCGTCAACCTCAACACCCTGCACATATGTTGATGTACCCTCTTTTTTATATTTTGGGGGAAGCCACAGACACACTGGCTCGCCGCACAGCGAATCCATACTCATAAGAGTTCCCCATACGTCGCAGCCGACCTCCGCGCAGTATGCGAAATAATCCTCCGCTGCTTTTCCACGCTTAATGATAACCTTTCTTTCCGGCTTTCTTATTACCTGAATAAATACATTCTTTACGTCTTTCATATCGCTTACTTCCTTTCTGAGTTCTCTGAATTTTACACCGTAAGGAATGAAAAGAGTGATGGGAACAGGATTTTTTGAGTACTGTCCGGGGTTGGTGCCAAATTCACGCAAAAACGCTCTCTGATAGCCGTCCACGCTGTTATATCCAAGCTCATAGGCTATATCAATTATACGGCGATTTTCATTTTTCAGACGCATAGCGGACTTTGAAAGTCTTAATCTTCTGACATAATCTGCAACCGTCAAATCAGTATACTGCCGAAATAAACGGTAGGAATACCATGGTGAAAATAACGATACTTTTGCGAGGTCTGCCATTGTTATTTCTTCCTCGATGTGCGCTTCAATATAGTCCTGCATACGCTGTACGGCTAAAATCTGTTCCTTCATCTCATCAACTCCCAACGACCTTATTATACAATACTCAAAAAGAAATCTCTCGACTTTATTTGCTGTTTAAATTTTTTCAAACAACCCGTGCTTATTACAGCCAAAATACAATTTGCCGCCGTACATCTGCGGAAACCTCACCTCGCCGCCCTGTTCGGGATAAAGGCGCACAAGCATCATTCTATCAACGCCTACATAGGCAACAAAATTTAGATAATGCTCCTTTGTCATTTCGTGATTAAAAGTGATATAAAAATCATTCTCAACCGTCTCTACATTCAGACAATGCTTTTCGTCACACGCCTTTGGTTCAATAGCCGTCAGCTTTCTGCCGCAGCAGGATATTTCCGCCTCGCCGCTTGCCGTCATAATACTGCCGCAAGAGGGGCAGACATAAAATTTTATTCTTTTCATATTGCCGTTTTCCTCCTCATTCTTTTCCATGCTGCCCGATAAAATCTGTTCGCTGTTTACGCCGAGCAGTCCGGACAGCTCCCGCAGCACAGAAACATCCGGAAAGCCGCCGCCGCATTCCCATTTTGAAACCGTTTTTGCGCTGATGTTAAGGCGGTCTGCCACCTGCTTCTGCGTCATTCCCCTTTCCTTTCGCAACCTGCACAAAAGCTGCCCTGTTTTTTCTAAATCCATTTTCTTCACCTCCTGTAATTCCAGTATAATACGGCAATATAAAAATATCAATCCACGCTCCGCAGACTTTTTCTATCCGGGTCAAAGGTATCTGATTTTATGTTCATTACTAATTCCTCCGCAGCCGATATAACCACACACACCGCCGCAATTGCGCATACAATTCCTATGCCATGATTAAAAAAGTACGGCACGGCAAAAAGAGCCGCGCCTGTCAGCTTATTCATATATGTATGTCTTGACGCTAAGGTGTGATATTTCACACCGCCGATTATATATGCGGCAATTCTCACGGCCGCAACCAATACAATAATCGCATATATCCAATCTGGCAGCACTGAAACGACTATTCCAAACAGCTTTATCACAGCCGCGACACAGAATACTAAATCGGCTATGCTGTCAAGTATCGCGCCCGTTTTGCTTTCGGTATGCGTAACGCGCGCCACAGTGCCGTCAAGCATATCCGTAATTCCGCATATGGTATACAGCGCATAAAACAGCGCTGACAGCGGCTTTGCAAAAAACAAAAAAGCCGCTGTGATTATTCTTGATACTGTAATCATATTTACAATATTTTTCATATTTTTTTGTTTTGTTCTATAATTTGTAGCTTAGTCAAAAAACTTCCCTTTATAAAAATTCTCATTTCCAAGTTTTTTTGCTGTCAACCGGAACATAACGCAGCCGTCGGGACACACAATATCCTTTGAATATTTTCCGCTGCCGCCGATATTCTCCAAGTCACCTCCGCTTCTGACAGCCTCCATAATCGGAAACAGCATCATCATTGTTTTTGAGCAGATACCCTGTCCGTCTGCATTGACGGGGCAACCGTAGGTGCAGGTATACTTATCTCCGACCTCCTCACCGTTACGGCAGTAATGCTCTGTACTGTCACCTCGAAGAAAACCTGTTACTTCAATTTCAAATTCGTATTCCTCATCATACCACTTTTTCATAATTATCCTCCAAATTCCGATTTTTACACCATGTCATTTGGCTTGTCCGGCAGAATAAGCGCCGCCAGAAAATATACAAGTATACCTGTTCCAAAGCAGCATATCAGCCCCGCCCACGCAAGACGTATCCATGTTGAATCCACGTTAAGGTATTCGGCAATACCACCGCATACTCCGCATATTTTTCTGTCATATCCTGATTTATATAATTTTTTCATACTCTTAACCTCCTATCATTACACGGTAGTGTCAAATTGACACCCCGTTTTTTTATTTTAACTATTGTTAAAACATTG
>JBJEIU010000096.1:0-3716 GCA_051877355.1 Hominilimicola sp. | reverse complement strand
CGACACTGTCGCCTGTATGGTTTTTCGGATGGTCTCTTGATTTAAATATTGATTTGATGAGTTTCATATTTCCTCCTGCACAAATTTTTCGATATCTATTGACACTTGATAGCTTTTATGCTATCATTAAATTGTAAATAAAAACTACTTATCGGAGTATACTAATTATGTACACTGTAGAATTCTACGAAAAGGCAAACGGTGAATCCGAACTGTGGGATTTCTTAGAGGAACTGCGATTAAAAGCTGAAAACAGCAAAGATGCAAGAATTCAGTTTAAGCAAATATCACTTTACATTCAGCTTCTCGAAGATAACGGTACACGATTGCCTGATAACATTACAAAACATATTGATGACGGTATATGGGAGCTTCGTCCCGGTAATAATCGTATCTTTTATTTTTTCTTCGAAAACGATACCTTTATCCTTCTGCATCAATTTCATAAAAAGACACAGAAAACACCACGGCGAGAAATCGAAAAAGCAAAATCCGAACGTGATGATTACTTATCCAGAAAGGGGCGATTATAATATGAGAACATGGAACGATTATAAAGAACACGTTAAAGCGGTTGACCCCGTTGCGGCAAACGATATTGATGATGTTGAAAGCATCGCAGCCATTGTCGGAGCACTTATCGAAAAACGTAATTCACTCGGCATAAGTCAACGTGAGCTTGCTTCGCTATGTGGAATGCCACAGTCCTCAGTTGCAAGAATTGAGTCATACAAGACTACTCCAAATCTTGATACACTTCTTAAGCTAATGCATCCGTTGGGACTCACATTAACTGTATCTTCAACTAAATAAGATAACCATTTACACCTCTTTCATTTTGTATTGAAGAGGTGTTTTTCATATCAAAATACAATAATACCTCTACTATCATAAACGCTGCCTTGATTTTGCCCCGCATTGCGAACCGCACGGTCAAGCGCCATTACAGATGCAACCGCTCCGTCTATTCGCTCGGTACTGTATTTCTTGGACAGCTTAATATTTTCTGCCGCATCCGTCTCAACACACACATTATCAAAATTCCAGCGTAAAACAGGATGATTGTTATGTATTATTTTCTTTTTCAGAACAAGGGAATACAGTTCCTTTGTAGGCGGAGACATGTCCTTAAATCCCTGACCGAACGGAATCATTGTCAATCCCTCATCCTGCAAATTCAAAATAATCTGTGTTGCGTTATATCTGTCATACGCTATCTCCCTGACAACAAATTTACTTGCAATCTCCTTTATATCAGCTTCAATCCTTCGGTAGTCCACCACATTTCCTTCCGTTGTGCGAATAAAATCATTTACTTCCCACACGTCATACGGAACATGGTCACGGCGTACACGCTGACGCAGATTTTCCTCCGGTATCCAGAAATACGGAACAATAATATATTTCTCCGTATCGTTTCTCGGCGGGAATACAAGAACAAACGCAGTCAGGTCAAGTGTTGTTGAAAGGTCAAGTCCTCCGTAGCATTCACGTCCGCGCAGCGTCTCTATATCAATCACTTCATCGCAAGCGTCCCATTTATCCATCTGCATCCAGCGTGTGGACTGCTTCACCCACTGATTAAGCCTCAACTGTCTGAATAGATTTTCTTCCGCCGGATTTTCCTTTGCGGATTGAAATGCGGCACGTACTTTTTCGATATCAACAGTGTGTCCGAGTGACGGATTTGCCTTGTACCAATTTGCCTCATCGCTCCAGTCATCGTCCTCTGCAATTCCGTAGATTACAGGATAAAATGTCGGGTCAATTTTCCGTCCTGCCAATATATCAACGGCCTTTTGATGTACCTCATAGCAAATACTGTTTCTGTCAGTTCCGGCAGTGGTTATGAGGAAAAACAACGGCTGTGTTCTTGCATCACCTGAGCCTTTTGTCATTACATCAAATAACTCTCGGTTCGGCTGGGCATGAAGCTCATCAAAAATTACACCGTGAACATTAAGTCCGTGTTTTGTATACGCCTCGCTTGACAAAACCTGATAAAAACTGTTTGTAGGTTTATACACCAGACGCTTTACTGACATTATAGGTTTTATCCGTTTCTTAAGTGCCGGACACTGGTCAACCATATCTACAGCCACGTCAAAAACAATACTCGCCTGTTGGCGGTCACTTGCGCAGCCGTAAACCTCCGCGCCCCATTCACCGTCACCGCAGGTAAGATACAGAGCTACACCGGCAGCAAGTTCAGATTTACCCATTTTCTTTGGGATTTCAACATATGCGGTATTGTACTGACGATATCCGTTCGGCTTTACCGTACCGAACACATCGGATAAAATCTGATCCTGCCACGGCAATAAATCAAACGGAACTCCCCTCCATTTGCCTTTGGTGTGTTTCAAGGCATTTATGAAAGCCTTTGCCCGCTGTGATTTGTTTTCATCAAACATTATTTTTTCTCACCATCCAATGACAAAAGCTGCTCCATAGTATCGTCAGAATTGTCTGTTCCGCTGTCGCTTACAATCCTCGACCGCGATGCCGGAGTAAGTCCAAACTGCTCACAGAATTTGCTCATCTGCTTTAAATATTGCTGTGCAATGGAAACCTGAGGAACCTGCTGCCAATATCCGCTCGGTGTTTTTACAATAGCGCCGTGCTTGGAGATAAACTCCTCTGCCGCTTTCCAACGTGCATACGCTTGGCAGTATCCGGCAAATGCCGCCATATCCACCTCTGTCAGAATACCAAGCTGTTCCATCTGCTTTGCTAAGCGCCGCCACTCTTTTTTCGCATCATCCTCCAGCCATTTCGGACAGGATGGTGCTTTCGCCTTTGGTTTCGGCTCATTCGCGTTTAACCGGCGCTTGCCGGGATTACCCTCAAGCTGTTTTATCGCCGTAGGTTTCGGCGTTCTGCCCCTCTGTGCCAAGCATATCACCTCGCTCTTATATATATTTTCGCACGAAAAAACCGCCTCAAAAGGCGGCTTTCAAAATCCTTATTTCTTTATTTGTTCAAATCCCCACAGCACTGCGCTTCCGCCGTCCTTGAAATACTCGTCAGCCTGTGCTATGCGTGAAATTCTGCATTCAATATCACCAAGTCCCGTTTCTTCAGGAGTTTCAATAAACTCGTAAACCGCTGCAGTGAACCCTTTGAATGTAAGGTCAGTCACTAAAACGTGTTCTTCGTATTTAAGTACCGAACCGCAGCTTGAGCTTGTTTCCGTCTGTAAGTGTTCCATTGTTGTAATCTGTGGATAGTCCATATAAATTGCCATTTTCGTTTTCCTCCTTATTTGCTTGAGCGTCCTAATTCGTAAGCCTCTGTCAAGGCTGTTTTCAGTTCCCAAATTGCAACCTCAAAGAAGTCATGGTCACCGCAGCGGTGTGTTGCCAAATCACCTCTGCCTTGAACATTAACGAAAATTCTGTCTGCCAGTTCATAAAGTTTCTTGTCAAGTTCTGCTTTTTTCATTTTTTGCCCTCCGTCTTAACCGTTGATTTCTTTTGCGAAATAGTATCCGAACACATCTCTTGCAATTCCGTAATTGCTTTCAATTCCGTATTTTCTGTCTTGTTTCATCGCAGCCTTTGCAAGTTCCGTGGAAGCCTTTTTACTTTCCTCACGGCTTAATCCCTGAAACCTGTATTCGCCGTCTTTTTGTAAACGTCTGATTGCCTCCTTTTGTGTGATTTTCATGGTAAGTTACCTCCGTTTTCTTTATTGTGAGTACATATTACCGTCAC
>JBJEIU010000095.1:0-17076 GCA_051877355.1 Hominilimicola sp. | reverse complement strand
ACAGAGGAAGAAATCAAAATAAGCAACGGCTCTAATGCCGGAGGCAACGGCTTTGTGGAAACGCCAACGCCAACGACTGCGCCGACAGCGACAGATAAACCTACAATGACGGATATTCCGCAGACGGAACGCTTCAGCGATATTGCAAGCGTGCCGTGGGCAAGAGAGGCAATACTCACTCTTGCGGAAAGGGGAGTAATAAGCGGCACGGGCGAAACAACGTATTCTCCGCAAAACCCTATACGCCGGGCAGATTTTGTAATGCTTCTTGTGCGTCTTTTGGATATAGACGGCAGGATAACAGACACTTTTGATGATGTGGCTGCGGATAAGTATTATTACGAGAGCGTAAACCTTGCTAAATCAATGGGAATAATCTCAGGTATAGGCGAAAATAAATTTAATCCCGAAGGCCGTATAACGCGTCAGGATATGATGACGATGACATATCGGGCTTTGTCAAAGCTGAATATGACAGATACGACAACGGCGGATTTGTCTGTATTCTCGGATGCGGATAAGGTTGCGGATTATGCGTACAGCAGTATATCATATCTTGCAGGAAAGGGATATGTAAGCGGAGATGATATGGGAAATCTTAATCCTGTATCAGACACCACAAGAGCGGAAACAGCAATATTTTTATATAAACTTGGTATTTAGAAGAAGGTGACGGTTATGATGACTAAGCTTGAAATAGCAGATATATTAAAAAGAATACGAAAGAATTCGGGCATGACCCAACAGCAGCTGGCAGACCGCATGGGAAAATCACAGCAGATAATAGGGCATTGGGAAACTGGTTATTCACAGCCGGACATGAGTACCCTGTTTGATTTGTTTGATTTATACGGTATCAGCCTTGATGAAACATTTCTTAACAGAAAAAGCTGAAAAACTAAAAGGAATTATGTTATGAAGATAAAAAAATATGCGGCAGCGTCAGTAATGCTTCTCATACTTCTGTTTACGTCGGCTCATGCGCAGACGATAGCGGAATATACCCTTGAGGGTTCTTATGACGAACATACACAGACCTACACCGCACAGGTATATCTGAATACAACTGAATATTTGTCCGCAGGAACCTTTGGCATGAGCTATGATGCGTCGTTGACACCCGAATTTACGCTGGATCAGGATAATTTTTCATATTTTCGTCAGCTTACGCCTGACAGCAATTACATAGCGTTTCAATGGTATCTTAACGATATAACGCCTTTGACGGGGAAAATCCATTTGGGAACCGTAACTATAAAAAATGTAATGTTAGACAGCTTGGGAAATCCAAAGGGCTGGCATAAGAAAACGCTAAGGCAGCTTAACTGGCTTAATACAAGCATATCAAAAGACCCTGCGTATACTACGGATAAGGACGGTATTTGTCTGAATGACGAAATATGGCGTACAGTGGAAAATGATCCCGATGTTGACGGATATTATCAGGGGTATGATTTGCAGGATAAAGATAATCCTGTATGGGTTGACATAGGTTTTTCATTTGACAGCGGCTTTAATCTGCCCGAGAGAGAGGGAAATGTTATTTCAGGGCAGGTTGAAAGCTATAATCCGAATAATGCTGTAATAATCGTGCTTTATGACGATACAGGTGAAGAAAGAGCAAGAATTGAACAATCTGCATATACCGTAAAGCCGGACGGCAGATGCATATGTGGCTACGAATTTCTTGGCGCGAACGAGGGAAGCTATACCATTGAAATACAAAAAGATGTACATCTGACATATCGTATGAGCGTTAACGTAAATGCGGGAGCAGATACGGAGAATGGAAAAATAACTCTTTACTGCGGAGATATTTCGGGTGATGAAAAGATAAAGCTAAATGACAGGTCAGAGCTTTTAAGGCATATGAACAGGCGTATATATTACGGAAGCGATAGACTGTCGGTGAGAAGTGATTTAAACGGTGACGGTAAGGTGACTACTCATGATTTTAATATATTAAAATCATATTATAATAGGAAATATGAGGGGGCGGTGTAAGATGAAACATAAAAGAATTATGTGTCTGACGATAATAATTTCAGTCGTGTTTTCTGTTATGCCGTTTTTTTCTGCTTTGGCGGAAGAAACTGAACCTGTAGTAACAATAATAGGTTCAACAATAAAAAATGACAAAAAATATTTTGAACTCAGCATGAAAATTACACCTGGAAGTGAGGGCTTTTTTTCGGCAGGCATTGCGCTGAGGTATGATAAAGACGTAATAACCCCTGCTGCGTGGGATGGAACTGCTATAGATATGACAGACAGAACTGACTGGCAGAATGTGGCGGTCATTCCTGCGCTGGCGCCTGATAATATTTCCGGCAAAACAGCAATGGCTTATACAGATGGAACATACGGCTATCTGTACCTGGGAAGTGAAGTCCCATTGAGCGTGACTTCTCTTGAAAAAAACAGAGTAATAACTGTGCGCTTTAAGTACATGGGTGATACGGCTGAAGAAATTGCAGAGAATAAGCGGAAGGTAATAGACAGCTTTGAAAGCGGTGGTATAGTAAGTCTTGCAGATGATTTAACCGCTTCTGAATCGCCGGTAGGTCAGATGCTTCTGTATCGGGCTAATGAAAATCCAGATACGGAATATTATTACACCTCTGCTGATCCATCAGAGGGTATAACAACATTAAATAGGATTAGCAAAGCTCCCGAATTTTTGCTTGAACAGGACGTGGAAAGCGCAAACAGCGGAGGATCGGACGCATCCAAATTTGCAGCGCTTGTGTTCTTCGATTGGGACGAAAGCACGCTGCTTGGTTCAATGGTAGTAGATAGCGCAATGGATACGGATGAGCTGAAACAGACGATAAATATATACACTGCCAGCTTTATGCCTCCCGGTACAGATATGTCTGAATGGAATGACGAAACCGCAAAGGCATATACAACATATAATCCGGATTATCCGCTCACCAGCCATAATGGCTATACATTTGGTAAATGGATTGATTTTAATTCCGAAGCTTTCACAGTATATGGAAGATCTGTAGATGTAGCATCTTCCGGTACAATGGTTGATGAGGCAGCTCCGGAAGATCCCGATTATACAAAAATTGCGGACGGTCTTGTTTTAAAGGCAGCATATATTGCAAATGAAACGATGGATTCGCTGATTGATCCGGGAAAAAGGGAGTATACTATTTCAAATGACCCTGCGCCTGATGCCGGTTATTATGGACGATACGGTAATGATTCAAATTTTTCACTGAAATTTAAAGTGACCAGGGTAAATACTGATAAGCAGCCTGTACAGCGCCCGCGTACAACAGCGCTTAGAGTTATATATAATATTGGAAGCACACAGATTTATTCAATTGTCAACATGAAAAATGTTGATGAACAGCTTGTTGAAGTTGCAGCGCCGGGAAATGCCGAATCGGTAGAAGTAAGTGTAATAGATATAGGTGGTGTTGAAAACTGGGTTGCTGATTCTGCCGACCGTGCAACGAAATTCCCGGTTAATTCAGAAAAGTCAGATAATGATTTTGGTTATGTAATTTACGGAACAGTAAATTATATCAATCAGCAGATAGCTGAAACCGGTGTGACAACTTTCAGCGGAAGTATATTTACTGATGCAGATATTGAAGTAAGTAAAGGAAATGTAGCCGGAACAAGTTCATCAGTAATTACAATTTTAAGAACACGTGCTGTAACTAATATACGAACTGAGCAGGAAAAAAAACTTATTGCAGAGGGGACATTTTATCTTTCCCATGATGAGATGGCTGCTGCGGTAAAATATGGGGACTATACCCATCCATTGGATTCTTAAACCGAAAATTATATGTGAAAGCATTTATATATAAATACATCGAAAAGGAGAAAAAAATATGAAAAAAAGATTATTAAGCCTATTTGTTATATTTTCTATGATGGCAAGCATTTTTGTAATGCCTGTTTCTGTATCGGCAGCAAATGCCGCCGATGAAATACAAAATATACAGATAGAGCATAAGGGAAATGGACAATATACGGCTACATATGAATTTAATAGCGGATATGTAAGTGATACTGCTAAATTTCAGGTTTTTACAAAGTATTGGCTGGATAATATTATGTCTGATCCGAGTGAGGGGTACTATGCTACAATTGAAAATACAGTAGTAGGCATGGGTTTTGCTTCCAGTACATTTACAGATGCAGATGTCGATTATGGAGTAACTATATCTGAACTGAAGCAGGTAAAGAATATTACAGAAACAACAAATCTTACTTTTGATTTTTCATTAGATCCTAAAGTATATAATACATTGGAATCTAACGAAACAACAACTTATTATTTGTTTGTAAAAACTGATAAAGAAACTGAAGCATATACAACCTTTACAATTAAAGCAGATGGCAGCGTACAGCAGCCTCAGGCAACGCTTCAGCTCGATTCTAACGGAGGTACAATAGGCGGAGAAAATCCAATAAGCGTTGATGCTAAAGAATACACCGCTGACGAACTGATAGATGCTATAGCGAGTAAAATTGAATCTCTCGATAAACCTGCAAATAAAAAATTTATTGGTTGGGCTTCCAGTGCTATGGCTACAGCTGCTGAGGGACTGACAATTGCAGAGGGTGAGACGAAAATCGTCTATGCTGTATGGCAGGCGAAAACATCTCTGCAAAAAGGTGATTTTGCATTTACAACACCTGCAACATACAGTGGCGAAGCTCAGCCGATTAATTTTACGTCAAAGCCTGAGAGTATTGCAGACAATAAAATCACAATAAAGTATAACGGAAACACAAACGCTCCGATTGATAAGGGAACATATCCGATAACCATAAGCGTGGTGGAAACAGATGATTACGCGTCTATAACCGATTTGGCTCTGGACGATTATGTAATAAACCCTGCTGAATATAAATATACAGGCGATATTGATAAGGTCGTCCCGATAGGAACGGATACAACCGTAGAGCAGGAAATAACCGATGTAAATGTCAAAGACGTAAAAGGTAATGACGTACACGGTAAATTTACAGCAACAGGTGCAAAGACATCAATCGGTGAAGGCGAATCGGAAAATGTAACATGGGAATTCGTTCCTGATACGTTGGACACCAACTATAAAACCTTCACAAAAACGGGTACAATAACCGGTCTTACAAGAACAGCAAAAAATATTTCGCTGAATATCCCATCAGATGTTACGTATAATAAATTGCCTCATGGGGCAACTGTAAATATAGACGGACTTACAGAGGGTAGTGATTATGAAATTCAGTACAGCGAAAAAGACAAAAACGCTTTCTCGACAACAGAACCTGTAAATGCAGGAGATTATGACGTCAAGGTTGTATTAAAGGGTGACGCAGCAGGTAATTATGTTCTTTCGGGTACATATACAGGCACGCTTACAATAAAACAGAAGGAAGTGGCAATAGAAGATCTTACACTTACAAAGTCTTATGATAAAACAAAAAACGTAAAAATAAACGATAATCTAATTGCGCTTTCAGACTTGTCATTAAATTCAAGCGATATAGAAAGTGGCGATACTGTAAACCTTGAAGAGGATACAGCATTTGCAGCAGAATATAATTCAGAGAATGTTGCACAAGCTGTAACAGTAACCTTCAGCGGAATTAAGGTTGACAACACAAACTACAAGATAGCAGAAACTTCTAAAACAAAAACAGCGTCAATCACTGCCAAGGAAATTACGGCAACTCTAAAGAGCGCATACACAAGCAAGGTATTCAGCAAGAGCCTTGTTCTTGATGCGACATGCTTCGACTATTCAGATAATTTTGTAGCTCCCGACACGAAAGATGAGCTGGACGGAGTACAGTTTGAGAGTGACGCAACTTCTTCAGCTGCCGCTGTTTCATCAGGTTACGCAATTACAGTAAAACAGCAGCCGACTAACACAAACTATATTGTAAAGCTTGCGGATAATCAGAAGATAGCTGTTACATCATGTTCGACACTGATGAGTGCAACGCCAAAGACAGGACTTAAGTACAAGGGGGAGGCATATGCAGACGCAGACCTGTTTGAAGTGAAGGTATATGCAAATCCTGACAGTGCATCAGACGTAAGCGGGCTTACAGAAATTGCAACAGGTGTCAATATTGGATATTCCTATACAAAGGATGGACAGCCTGCAACAGAAGTAAAGAACTTTGGTATATACAATGCTGAAATAACGGCAACAGTACCTGATGGATATACTGCTCCGTCAGCGGCATATACTTCTGTCGAAATCGTCAAGGCTGATTATACATATGCAGGCACTATTGCAAAGACAGTTGCAATAGGAACGAATACGACTGTAGAGCAGGAAATAACAGGTATTAAGGTACAAGGCGTAAACGGTGATGTTGAGGGTAAATTTACCGCAATCGGTACAAAGACATCAATCGGTGAAGGCGAATCGGAAAATGTAACATGGACATTTGTTCCGAGTGTACCTGATGCAAACTACAACACCTTCACAAAATCAGGTACAATAGCAGGACGCACAAGAGATCCGAAGACAGCAACGCTTACAATACCTGAGGATGTTACATATGGTGAGGATTATACAGTAACCGCAACAGTAGAAGGACTTACAGAAGGCACTGATTTTGATGTGCAGTATGAGATTGAAGGAGCATATACAAGCACAAAGCCAACAAAAGCAGGCGTATATAACGTAAAGATTACGCTTACTGCTGAAGCGGAAGGTCTGTATGAACTGACAGGCACAACAACGGGTACTCTTAAAATAGAGGAGAAAGAGCTTACAGTTACAGCGCCTGCTATTACAAAAGTTTATGATACAACCAAGGCTGTAACAATAGAGGGAGAAGCTATAGAGATAAGTGACCTTACACTTAATGGCAAAGTAGGAGAGGATAATGTAACTCTTGCAGGCACACTTGCTGCAGAATATTATACTCCTGATAAGGGTACAGGAAAAACAATCACGCTGACAGGTCTTACACTTGCCGGCACAGCAAAGGACAATTACAAGCTCCCATCAAACATTACTGTAACTGGTGATATAGCAGTTAAGGAACTTAAAGCGGTGCTGAAGTCTGATTCCGGCAAGACAAGCAAGGTATACAGCAAGACGATTTCAGGTCTTGTACTGTCTGATTTTAACATTACCGATAAGGGCGGTAACAATGACGATACAGTAACAGAAGCAGAACTTGCAGGTATTAAATTTGAAAGTGATGCTTGTGAGGCAGATGCAAATGCAAATGCGGACGGCTATGAAATTGCTATTACACAGCCTTCGAGCGGCAACTATAACATCACAACAGAAAGCAGGATTATCGTAACACCGATGAGTGTAACTATTGAGGCAGTCCCCATATCAATTGCGCCGACCTACAAAGGCACATCTTTTGGTGATAATGAGCTTACAACTGTATCAGTAACAGACGCAGACGGAGAAACAGTTGCTCCTGATTTGAAGTATACTTATAAAAAGGACGGAATAGCTGTGGCGGCTGTTGTAGATGCAGGTGAATATGTTCTTAGCGTAACGCTGGACGATGCAGTAACAAATTATGTATGCACAACACCTGAGACAGCCAATATTACAATTTATCAGGCACAGTATAAGCAGCCTGAAAAGGTAGAGGGAATTATCCTGATTGGTCAGGATATTGCAAATTATGAAATAAACGGTGAAGTTGTTGCAGTTGACGGAACAACGAGAGTGCCGGGTAAATTTATAATTACAGATACAGATAGGGGAACAGCACAGGCAGGACAGGTATATGAAAATCTGAAATGGAAATTTGTTCCCACAACAGATAATGCAAATTATACAAAGCTTACAGGTACAAACGGTAAGCTTACCGCAACTGAAAAGACCGTAAAGAACGCGTCGCTTTCAGTAGAACCTCAGACAGTTATGGTAGGTAAGGAATATACTGTAACAGCAGTTGTGCAAGACCTGACAGAGGATTCTGATTTTGAAGTGCAGTATAAGGCGAAGGACGCAGGTGAATTTACAAATACAAAGCCAACTGAAGCTGGAGAGTATGTTGTAAGAATAGCGCTTTTTCCGACAGCACAGAATTTTTATGAACTTACCGGCGTAACAGAAACCGAATTTAAAATAATCGATGGTTATAAGGTTACAGCCGCAGCAAGTACAAACGGTACATTTACATATTCAATAGACGGCGGCGCTGATATATCAGGCGACACAACAGGTGTTATGGACGGCTCAAATATAAAGATAACAGCAACGCCTGATTCAGGTTATAATTTAAACCTAATTACAGTAACAAAGGCAGATGGAAGTACAGTAACAGTAAAGAACAGCGAGTTTGAAATGCCGGAGGAAGATGTAACGATTGCAGTTACATTTAAGAAGAAGTCATCAAGCAGCGGCGGCGGTGTTGCGACATATACCGTCAAGTACGATGTGGGTGATAAAGGTAAGATTACAAGCGGTAAGGCTACAGAGTCAGTAACAGCATTAGGCAAGCCGAAAGCAGTGCCAGAAGTAACAGCAAACGAAGGATACAAGTTCGTGGGCTGGACACAGGACGGCAAGACTACGGTTGACCCGACAACTGTAAGTATTACAAAAGCAACAACCTTTACTGCTGTATATGAGGAGGCAGGTACAGAAACACCTGCGCCGACATTGACGCCGCAGGGTGAAACAGCAGAGCATGAGCATTATGTAAGCGGCTATGAGGACGGAACATTCCGCGCGGAAGATACCATTACACGTGCGGAGGTGGCAACAATCTTTGCGTTGGCGCTTGCAGACTATGATGAAACAAAGACATATACAAGCATATATTCTGATTTGGATACAAACGAGTGGTATGCGAATTACGTAATGTGTCTGTCGGAAATAGGCGCAATCACAGGCTATGAGGATGGAACATTCAGAGCGCAGCAGAGTATTACTCGACAGGAATTTGCCACAATGATAACAAGACTTGGTGAGGTCATGGAAGCAGGCGAGATTCCGTTTGCGGATGTTTCCGAAGAAAACTGGGGCATTGATTATATTTATACAGCTTATGCAAACGGTTGGGTAACAGGCTATGAGGACGGAACGTTCAGACCTGAGAACCCAATAACCAGAGCAGAAGCAGTAAGAATTGTAAACGGATACCTTGGCAGGAGCGTTGACGAGACAGGGCTTTCGAACTCTGATTACAAAGTATTCCCTGATGTGGAAAAGTCACACTGGGCATACTATGAAATTATCGAAGCTGCAAATGACCATGTATATGAAACTGAAACAAAACCTGAAGTTTGGGTGGATTAAGTATTAAAATATAAAATATGGCTGAACTTTGATATAATTCTATTAGAGTAAATAGCTGGGATAATAAAAATATTATAAAAACCTCCAACATCAGGAGAAATTGAAATAACTGGTGTTGGAGGTTTTACTTATTATATGATGTGGGAGACAGAGTTTGGAAGAGCAAAATCACTGCATATTCAACAGTTTTTGCTGTTCCGCTTTCAGTCTTGTTTTTGTATTGTCACATGAAAGAAGTGAAAACTTGACATAAACACTTTTATATACTATAATAAATGTATTATGGAGGTGCGGAAATTGAAAAAAATAATTGCCGTAATGGCATTTTGTATCATAATGACTGTCGGTGTGGTGTCGGCAAGCGCGGCTGCAAATGTTGCGGCGCTGATGTATCACAGTGTAACGACAGATTCCTCACGCTGGGGAGATTACACAATATCCCCCGAACAGCTTGATGCGGATATTCAGTATTTTCAAGCTTGCGGATATATAACTATGACTGCAACGGAGCTTGCTACGGCGAATATGGATGATATAGACGGCAGAAAAATACTTCTTCTTACGTTTGATGACGGATATTCAAACTTTTATACGGATGTTTTTCCAGTACTGAAGAAGAATAATGCTAAAGCGACAATGTATCTTATCAGCTCATACATAAACCGTTACGGTTATCTGAATGAGGACGAAACCTATGAGATGGCGCACAGCGGACTTGTGGAGATAGGCAACCATACTGACTCTATTCACCATACGCCCGTTGAGTTGCTGCACGGCATATACAATACTCCTTCGGCAATGGGTGATGTCATTGCGGACGTTAAGCGTAACGGTGAGAAGCTTAAGGAGATTACAGGTATTGATGTGACGAGTATTTCATGGCCGTATGGGTACTACACTCCCGAGCTGGACAGCGCTGTTAAAAATCAGCTTGGATATAAGATTTCTTTCAGCACAAATTACGGCGTAAATAAATTTAGCGGTGATACTTCAACTCCGCTTAATCGTATGAACAGGGAATATTCAGCGACTACTCAATTGGTATTTGACAGAGCAAACGGACAATTCTGAAATTGAATAACTAAGACGGCGACACAGTGGTGTCGCTGTTTTACTAAAGGAGTTACTATGAAAAAAATAGTAATTGATGAGTTTAATATAAAAATAAATAAGGACAATGTTATGGAAATGCTTGGCTGTTTTGCGGGGAGCAGTGTGTATGAGACGGTTTCGGGATATTTTGACGATATGGAGAAAATGCTCCCTGATTTAGTGTCCCCTATGGCGGCGGTGTGTATTGAGGATATGACTGCATACTGCCTGCTCACGCTGGGCAAAAAAATAAGTGATTATTCAAAATCGCTTTTTGACAGCGGCGAGGGCATGAAAGGGATACTTGCTGACGCAATGGCAGACGAGTATCTTTTTGCGATGGATAATATTGTGACCGATAAAATAAAGCTTGAAGGCGCGATTGACGGCTTCGGCGTTAAAACAAGGCTTGACGCGCCGAAGGATTTTCCGCTGTCCATGCAGCAGGTAATTCTCGAAAAAACGGCTGTCAAAGACGTAAGCGTAACGAGCGCGTTCATGTTTGAGCCTGTGAAAACCTTTGGGTATATACTTGAACTGACGAAAGATGAAAATGTGTTCAACGCGCAGCACGACTGCTCAAAATGCTCTAATTTTGACTGTCCGCGCAGAAGCACGATAAAGGGCGGAAAATTCAAGGTTCTGTCGGGCTATGAATATACACCGAAAATGGAGAAAGGCGACAGCGCGGTATGTATTGACATAGGCACAACCACTGTTGCTTTTGAACTGATTGCCGGACAGGGGACACTAAAAACCTATAAGACAATAAATCCCCAAAGACGCTTCGGACTTGACGTTCTGTCGCGTATTGAAGCGTCAAACAGGGGCAGGAGTGACGAGCTTGCGTCTGTGATACGCTATACCCTCATAAACGGCTACAGCGAGGTCACAAAGAAATTTGGGGACACTAAAAAAGCAGTAATCGCAGGCAATACCACAATGGTGCATCTGTTGATGAACTATTCCTGCGCTGCGCTTGGTGAATATCCGTTTAAATCGGAGCATTTGGGGACACTAAAAACCACATTTGACAAGGTGACGGACAGCCATATTACGCCTGTGGAAACGGTGATATACGGTGGTATATCGGCATTTGTCGGCGGTGATATTGTAAGCGGACTGTATATGTGCGATTTTGATAAATCCGATAAGGTAAATATGTTCATAGACCTTGGAACAAATGGTGAAATGGCAATTGGGGACACTAAAAAAATTCTTGTCACCTCAACCGCCGCAGGCCCTGCCTTTGAGGGGGGACGTATTTCCTGCGGCGTTGGCAGCGTTGACGGCGCAATATGCGGTGTTGACCTAAAGAAAGGGACACTAAAAACCATAGGCGATAAATCGCCTGTGGGATTATGCGGAACGGGAATTATTGAGCTTGTCTCTGAACTTCTGGATAACGGTATAATTGACACTACGGGACTTTTGCAGGATGATTACTTTGTAAGCGGCTATAAGGTGGCTGAGGAAGTTATTTTTAAACAGAACGATATACGTCAGGTGCAGATGGCAAAAGCCGCCGTAAGGGCAGGAATTGAGACGCTGATGAAAAGTTACGGGGCAGACTTTAAGGATATTGATACGGTGTATCTTGCAGGCGGCTTCGGCTATGGGCTTTCCATTGAAAAGGCTTGCAATATGGGAATACTGCCAAAGGAATTTATCGGCAAAACAAAGGTTCTCGGCAACAGCTCACTCGGCGGCTGCGCAAAGTATTGCTCATGCGATGACGGTGAAGAACGGATTAATCACATAAAGGAAATTTCAAAAGAAATTTCCCTCGGCAACAGTGAGGATTTTAATAAGCTGTATATTGAATATATGAATTTTTAATATTGAGGCATGAAAAAAGAGCATATCGTTTTTGATAAACGATATGCTCTTTTGCTATATCATTGTTTGGGTTTTCGAAAATCAAGTAATTCACTTTCCGTAATATCAAGTGCATTTGCCAATCTGCATATTTTTTCAAAAGTAACACCTATGAACATATTAGGATTTTCAAGTTTTCGGATTGTTGAAATACTGATATTTGCTTTTTCTGCTAATTTCTCCTGCGTTAGTAATCTTAATTTTCTATAATATGCAATATTTAAACCTAATGCTATTAATTTTTCACCATAAGTCATGTCTCATACACCTTTATTATGTTTCTTTGTATTAGTATATAACAAATCATAAAAATAAAACATATCATATATATGATTAAATAATCAATGTGATTGATTATTTATACTTTACAAATGGTAATTTGTATATTATAATAATATAATAAAGTTGTTTGGGAGAATTTGCATAAATGAAAAATATATGTTGCTTTGCAGGGCACGGTGAACTGATGTATGGTCAAGACATAAAAAATCAAGTATTAAATAAATGCCGTGAGCTTATTACCGATTATGGTGTAAACGAATTCTGGGTGGGTCATTACGGTAATTTCGACAAGCTGGCGGCTGACGCTGTAAGAAACTTAAAACAGCAATATTCTGATACTACGCTTAATCTTGTAATTCCCTATCTGACAAAGGATATAAATACATATAAGGAACAGTATTATAAAGATTATGACAATATCCTTATGGCGCAAATACCCAACGGAACTCCGAGGCTTTGTCAAATATTAAAGTGCAATCAATATATGGTTGATAAATCAAATTATCTTATAGCCTGCGTAAATTATTCGTTTGGCGGCGCGGCGAAAACCGTGGAATATGCCATGCGGAAAGGTAATATTAAAATTTTTAATCTTGGTGAATTGTTAAATCAATAAATTATAAGACAAAAAAGGTATCGCGTGTGCGATACCTTTTAATTTATGTATATGCAAATTAGCAAACACCCTGAGCCATCATAGCGTCAGCAACCTTTAAGAAGCCTGCGATGTTAGCGCCTGCAACAAGGTTTGTCTTGCCGCCGATTTCGCAGCCGTATTCCTTAGCTGCTGCAACAGAATTCTTGTAGATTGTAACCATAATATTGTGAAGCTTTTCGTCAACTTCCTCGAATGTCCATGACAATCTCTGTGAGTTCTGGCTCATTTCAAGAGCTGATGTAGCAACGCCGCCTGCGTTTGAAGCCTTACCGGGAGCGAAGTATACGCCATTCTCCTGCAGGTACTGTGTAGCCTCAAGAGTTGTAGGCATGTTAGCGCCCTCTGCAACTACGATACAGCCGTTAGCAACAAGCGCCTTAGCATCGTCAATAAGAAGCTCGTTCTGTGTAGCGCAAGGAAGAGCAACGTCAACCTTAACTGCCTGCCATAGACCTGCACCCTCAACATACTTAGCGTTTGGTCTGTAGTTAAGATAATCCTTGATTCTGCCTCTCTTAACTTCCTTGATTTCCTTAACTGCTGCAAGGTCGATACCTTCCTCGTCGATAACGTAACCGTTTGAGTCGGAAACTGTGATTACCTTACCGCCAAGCTGCTGAACCTTCTGTGTAGCGTAAATAGCAACGTTACCTGCGCCTGAGACAGCAACTGTCTTGCCGTTGAAGTCTGTACCAAGGTCTTTAAGCATTTCCTGAGCATAGTATACAAGACCGTAGCCTGTAGCTTCTGTTCTTGTAAGAGAACCACCCCATGTAAGACCCTTACCTGTAAGAACACCTTCGTAAACATTCTTAATCTTCTTGTACTGACCGAACATATAACCGATTTCTCTTGCGCCTGTACCGATGTCGCCTGCGGGAACATCTGTATCAGCACCGATGTGTCTGCAAAGCTCTGTCATGAAGCTCTGGCAGAAACGCATAACTTCGTTGTCTGACTTGCCCTTAGGGTCGAAGTCACTGCCACCCTTACCACCGCCGATTGGAAGCGTTGTTAGCGAGTTCTTAAAAATCTGTTCAAAACCAAGGAACTTGATGATACCAAGGTTTACTGACGGGTGAAGTCTAAGACCGCCCTTATATGGACCGATTGCAGAGTTGAACTGTACTCTGTAACCTCTGTTTACCTGTACCTTGCCGTTGTCGTCAACCCAGGGAACACGGAACATAATCTGTCTTTCTGGCTCTACTATTCTCTCCAGCAAAGCGGCCTGCTCATATTCAGGATGCTTATCGAATACAGGTTCAAGTGATGTAAGAACCTCTGTGGCTGCCTGGATGAATTCAGGCTCGTTTGCGTTTTTCTCTTTTAACTTTGCAAGTACGTCTTGTGCGTATGACATAGTTAAAAACCTCCTCTTATAAAATATAATCTCTCAGAGTGTAAAAAAAGTAAGCAAATGCACACTCTGTTTAACATTGCTAACATATATTTTATCACTGTTTTTAGCATTATGCAACAAAAAAATTGAAAAAAATTGAAAAAAATCAAGTAAATACCTATATTTGGCTTACCTGTGCCGTTGTTAGTTTTGTATAACATTTTGCGTGCAAATTATTGTGTTCAGGTTGATTTGAATATGAAAGTCAAAAGTGAGGAAAAATAAAAGGGCGGTATCAATTACCGCCCGGTCCATCCTTGCGTTCGCGAGTATCGGGGACTTCAATTTTTCCCTTTATATCACTCGGCTTAATATTTTTAGGATTAGGATTTTTCTTATTTTCCTTATGACACATATTGAACACTCCTTTCGGAGTTAGTATGCGCGATATGAGGATAAATATGAATGTTTACTGTAATGAAATGCCGAATTAATTTTCATTCACATTACCATAAAACTACCGTACTGATGCGTACTTAAATTTTTGACTATATAAAAATAAAATGTCAGTATTAGTATAAATACTGACATTTTCGTGGTCGGAGTGACAGGACTTGAACCTGCGGCCCCTTGACCCCCAGTCAAGTGCGCTACCACCTGCGCTACACCCCGATATATTAAAATGTTTACAAAAGCACAGCGGAAGTCCGTTGTGCTTTTGATATGGTCGGGATGACAGGATTTGAACCTGCGGCCCCTACGTCCCGAACGTAGTGCTCTACCAAACTGAGCCACATCCCGATACTTGATTAACTCAAACAACTATAACATTATAGCATAAAAAAAGAGTAAAGTCAATAAGAAATTTTGAAATTTTATGTAAAAACACGTATAAAGAGAAAACCTGATTTACGTGATAAAAATAAATACACTTCTGCAAATGCAAAAGTGTATTTATCAGATGGCGGAGAAGGTGGGATTCGAACCCACGTGTCCGTTAAGACAAACGCATTTCGAGTGATTTCGAATGATATGAAGTTGCAAAACTTTGGAGGAAATACTGGAAATTTATCAGAACTTAAAAGAGTGCTGAAATCGCATAAAATCGGCGGTTCCGGCACTCTTTTTTCTGTTTTATACAGCAAAATCAAGGGTTGCGAGAAATTTTTGATTTGAAGAAGGATTTTCAAAAATGAGGGAACTTTGAGGGAACTCAACATTCACCTATCATTGAATATAAAAAAACAAGGTGAATGATAATGAACATAATTGAAAATGAGTATATTACGAAGCAAGAGCTGTGTCAAATGTGTAATATCAGCGAATCAACCGCGTATAAGTTACTCAAAAGTAAAAAAATACGTTTTGAAAAATGTTGCGATGGATTGCTGCATTATTATAAAATTCCTATGGTCGATGTAATCAACTATATGCAGGAGCGAGCTGACAAAGGTTATTTAACAGTTAATATGAGTATTCGTATGGATACTGAGCTAAAAAAACAAGCCGATGCAATGCTTGCCGATATGGGACTTAATATGACAACTGCTATGAATATGTTTTTAAGACAGGTTGTCAGACAGGGAAAAATTCCGTTTGAGATAGCAACTGACATTCCAAATGCTGAAACTTTGGCAGCAATGAAGAAAGTTGACGATATGATAAGCGGGAAAATCCCGGCAAAGAAATATACAAGTACAGATGAACTCTTTAAGGATTTGGAATCATGAAATACACGATAGTGATGTCCACCAAATTCAAAAAAGACTATATTCTGATGTATCTTGCAGGATTTTTCAATTATAACGGTATGAACTTTGAGGAGTTTATCGGGGCGTGGTTTCGTTCTGAGTTTTTAGCCGCAGGCGTGAGGAAATTTGAAAGCACAAACTACCTATATGAAATTGTAAAGGAGGAACTTGACAATGGCAATATTCAATCTGTTCGGAAGAAAAACCCGAATAAAAAAAGCAAAAGCGAAAGATTGCAAAGACGGTACAGCAGTCCATTCCGATTGATGCTGTCTACAAGGACGGAATATTTAGAACGGGACGACTGTTTTCAAAGTCGTGGCGGTTTTCGGATATAAACTACGCTGTGGCTTCAGATGACGACCAGCTTCAAATGTTTCTTGCCCACTCTGCAATTTTGAACGGACTTCCGGCAGATGCAATGGCGGAAATAACGATATACAACAGACAGCTTCATAACAAGGTGTTTGAGCAGATTACAACGCCGTCCGACAACCCGAACTACAAAAAATATACCAAAGAGCTGAACGGAATACTTTGCGATAAAATGTCGGAGAGCAACAATATCGTTCACGAAAAATATATTACCGTTGCCACAGAGAAAAAGAACATTGAGGAAGCACGGACTTTCTTTACCCGTGTAGGAAATGACTTGACGGCAGATTATGCGAAAATATCATCAAAAATAGCGGAGCTTGGTTACAAGGACAGGCTTCGCATTTTTAATGACTTTTTCAAGACGGGAGAAAATGAGGAGTTTAACTTCGACCTCAAAAAAGCTATGGCGAGAGGTGCGGACTTCAAGGACTATATTGC
>JBJEIU010000094.1:0-3732 GCA_051877355.1 Hominilimicola sp. | reverse complement strand
CTTACAATGTATCATCATATTGCCTGTATCTTCCTTGTAAAAAGCTCCCGACCATTTACAAATGCTCTGTAGAATTGGTACGACGGAATTTCCTTTTTCAGAAAGCGAATATTCAACACGGGGAGGAATTTCATCGTAAGACTTGCGAATTATAATTTCATTTGTGATAAGTTCTTTTAATGATGCCGCCAATACTGCATCTGTGATATTGCCCATTTCTTTTCTGAGTTCGCTGTAACGCAGAACCTTTTTCGCTGCCAATACGCAGATTATCCTTGAATTCCATTTTCCTCCAAATACTTCAAGACCGTATTCCAACGGACAGCGTATGTCTTTTTCTAATTTTCTTTGATACATAACACATTTACCTCCATATAATCGTCCACGCACAATACAGAAGAAATAATCCTAAAACTATATTCACGCATTCAAAATGTTTCCTGTAAAAATTCTGGATCTTTATTCCTAAAAATGCCCATGACAAGCAGGCAATACTTCCAATCCCAACTGCAAAAGCACCTGCCAGACCAAGAGAAAAAACTGTTTTACAATTCGGAATAAAATACACACTCAATAAGGTCGAAATATAAAAATATATTTTTACATTTACAAGCTGTAATAATAGTCCCTCCTTAAATGAAGGTTTTTTATACGTTTTTTCTTCTGTTGCTTTACTACGCATAATGTGCACAGCCAGCCATACCATATAGATTCCGCCCACATATTTTAATATCTGTAAAACAAATGAAAAAACATGATTCAATCCACAAAGAATAACCGTACACATAAACTGTACAATTCCGTATCCAACACAAATCCCAACAATTAAACATCGACTGTCTTTCCAACCATATTTACTTGTTGTGTTAAGTGCAAGAATATTTCCCGGTCCCGGTGTAAAAGAACACACTATCATATATCCGAATAATGCAATAATCTCCGAAATATTCATAAACATTTTTCCCTCAATTCTAATTATATCTTAATGACTTCTAATTGTCAAGTTACTATAAAATTTATTAGTAATATATTAATTTTATAGTATAGAAGCAAGTCAGAATTTAAATTCTTTATAGCCAACTTAATTACAATGAAACGAATATATTTCGTATTCATATATCTATTTTTCCTTTTATAGTTAAAGGAGACTGAATGACTATCCTATGAAAATACTATACACAATATGCTTTCAGATTTCAATATATAATCAAATTTATTATTAACTATTAAATTTATTAGTAACTTATAAATTGACTAATATATTGCCTTATACGAGCTGATAACATATAATTAAATCATCGCAAATGCGTAAATTAAATATGGAGGTAGTTTCTATGTTAAACGAAAATGTATTAAAAATACTTGAAACAAGTATGTGGGATTTGGCAACCTGTGCAAATGGAGAGCCTAATGTCGTTCCGGTCGCATTCAAGTTGGTGACCGATGATAACAAACTGGCGGTTGGTGATGTATTTCTTGACACCACCTTGAAAAACATCAAATCCAATGGTGGTAAAATTGCCGTTTCTGTTTACGATCCTAAAACTCTGGAAGGTTATCAGATTAAAGGAACAGCTGACTATGTAACCGAAGGTGATATCGTTGATACATTTAAAGCAATGGTTGAAAAAATGTTCAATGGTGCAGCTACGGCAAAGGGTGCTCTTATAATTACGCCCGAAAAAGTAATTGTAACCACGCCGGGTGCTGACAACAAAAAAGTGCTGTAATCAGCAGATTTTGGTGGGCGCAAAGCGTTTATTATGCTCTGCGCCTATTTTCTTAGGATGGAAATATCTCCCTCCTTCGACACTGTCGCCTGTATGGTTTTCGGATGGTCTCTTGATTTAAATATTGATTTTATGAGTTTCATATTTTCTCCTATACAAATTTTTCGATATCTATTGATATTTGATAGCTTTTATGCCATCATTAAATTGTAAATAAAAACTACTTATCGGAGTATACTAATTATATACACTGTAGAATTCTACGAAAAGGCAAATGGTGAATCCGAACTGTGGGATTTCTTAGAGGAATTAAGATTAAAAGCCGATACCGGTAAGGATGTAAGAATTCAGTTCAAGCAAATATCACTTTACATTCAGCTTCTCGAAGATAACGGTACACAATTGCCTGATAACATTACAAAGCATATTGATGACGGTATATAGGAGCTTCGTCCCGGTAATAATCGTATCTTTTATTTCTTCTTTGAAAACGGATACCTTTATCCTTCTGTATCAATTTCATAAAAAGACACAGAAAACATCACGGCGAGAAATCGAAAAAGCAAAATCCGAACGTGATGATTACTTATCCAGAAAAGGGCGATAAATAAGATAACCATTTACACCTCTTTCATTTTGTATGGAAGAGGTGTTTTTCATATCAAAATTCCATTTAAGCACAGGATGAATGTTATGTATTATTTTCTTTTTCAGAACAAGGGAATACAGCTCCTTTGTAGGCGGAGACATGTCCTTAAATCCCTGCCCGAACGGAATCATTGTCAATCCCTCATCCTGTAAATTAAGAATAATCTGTGTTGCGTTATATCAGTCATACGCAATCTCCTTTATATAGCGGTGTCAGGATCCTTTTCAAATCTCCCGCCAAACCAAGCGGCAAGCGCATTCCCATCCTTTAGTTCTAACACTGTGGGAGCATGCGGGCTGTCAAACTCACGCTAATCACCTAATATTTCTTCTCTTGTCAATTTTATAACCTTTAACATCTCAGACCCCTCACCTGTTAAACGTTCGTTTTGTTCAAAACACTCTGATTTTTATTATTTGCCGCTTCAATATTATTGCAAATACGCGTATCCAAGCTTCCGTTTGAATAAGATACCTTTATTTTTCCGCGTATGCTGTTGTATACACATTCAAAGCTGTCAATGAACTCAGTGCAATTCGGCTTGATGGTAATGCTTTTAAATCCGTCATTGCTTTTTATGCCTGCTATTTCCGAAAAGAACCACTCCATAACATGTCCCATCATATCGTGATTGCGGCTGCGCGCATCATCGCGCCAAAACTCAGGCAGAGTAGTTTCTCCCATATTAACAAAACGCAAATATGACGGGTGTAAATCCTTTAAAATCATATCGTAAATTATATCGTTTCTTCCTGCCGCAGACAGTGCACGCAGAATATATACAAGTCCTATTTCACCACAGGTCAAATGACCGCCCTCGCATAAGCTTACAAGAGTGTCCGACACTCCATGCTTGTATTCCTTCGGAACAAGTCCAAAGCACAATGGTATAGCCTGATTTGTCTGTGTCACAGATGGGCTGTCATAGTCACGGTAATATACGCCATTGTCCGTAACCAGCAGACTTTTATTGTATCCCTGCTTTACCTTTTCCGCCTGAGCTGTAAACATATGCTCATCACCTCTGCAAAGGATTTCGGAAATTTCCGCCATAATCATAAGGTCATGATAATAAAATGCCGTTTCAATATTTTTACGGCTTCTTCCCTTGTTCTGCTCAATTCCCCAGTCACCGAGTCCGGCGCAGATAAATTTTTCGTCGCCGTCTTTTCTGTACAGGCGATTATAATCGTTATACTGGGCGGTCAGATATTCAATATACCTTTTCGCACTTTCGTAATTATCCTCCAGAACCTGTTTGTTGCCGTAAAAACGATACTGCTCATATGCCGCAAGAATTATTGAGCTGCCCCAGGGTATACTATCCCAAAAGCTGCCCTCCTTCCAGTCGGT
>JBJEIU010000093.1:0-17228 GCA_051877355.1 Hominilimicola sp. | reverse complement strand
CAGAAGTATCATTGTCCCGATATGTATTCATCGCCCGCAAAGCTGCCGCTTGCTTCGTGACGCTGATATTTATCGCTCTTATAGTTTTTCATCGTTGAAAGAAGGATGAAGTAGAAGCAAAACTATCGTCTTGGCGTATCCGTCACTTGGCTCGTCCATACCGGAATGTATCCGTTTGCCTGTTATGCTGCATCGCCGTTATCTTGCGTGCTTTCTTTGTAAAATAAATTTATTGTGCGGTTTTAGGCATAGAAAATTTATTTATGATGTTACTCACGATATTTCTGTCCGGTGGAGTAAGCGTGTTCATAATACCTGTAAGCACTCTTTCCTCATCACTTGATAAATACCTAAACAAATCACAGTGATAGTTTTCTCTAATAAATATTCCGCCGTTTACACCGCTTTCTGTACGGATGGGAGCGTAACGACCTAAAAAGGCAATATCGTTATATACCGTATTTTTATGTACTGAATACCTTTTTGACAATTCGGATAAAGTAACTTTTTCTGAATTTATCAGCAAAAACAGTATTTCTATACGTCGTTCAAAAGTAGATAATTTATCTGCCATAGCCGTTACACCTCCTTCCGAAATTTATTCTAACACCTAATGTCACAAGCTCATTGTAACTTTCAAAAAATAATTTCATAATTTCGCTCCTTTGTGTAAATTTTGTTAGATTTGCACAAAGAGCAATGGCGGTGCTCGGATATATTTAATAAGGAACTTAAAACAAAAACAGCCAAACTTGCCCGTATAATAACAACAGGTAAATTTGGCTGTACAGTCAGCGTGTTTAATGTGTCCGTTGTGATAGTCGTCTGATTGTTTTAGAGCTTTTTGCTTTTTCTTATGTATTCTATGCTCTTGTCGTATACTATGCACTATGATAGTTTTAATAACTGTCATAATTACACTCCTAACCGCACTGCATATCCGTAACTCAGACGAATATATCTATGCGGGCAGATATGCCACGCCAAAATTATGTGTATTCAGTTTTAGACAATATATTTGTTGCTTCATTAAGTTTGATTAATCGCTGCATAATACATCTTTCTTTTAAGTATTTTGGTGAAACAAGAAGCCCTGCGAAGTAATTTCGCAGGGCTTTAGCGTCAAGCTTTTTCGCTTGAATTTATTGTATGGTTATTTTTGTTGATTATTCAGCCTTTTTCAAAGAAAAGGTGCCAAGCATTTCCTCAATGATTGAATCAGTTTTTTCTGATACATCAACATAGCTGCCAATTTCAACTATCATAGAGCCGTCATCCACAGGTATTACATAAAACACCTGTATTTGCTTAACTCCATCGACTTCCTTTTCAATGTAGACATTTTGTGTTTTGATACTATCCGCACCAAAATATACTTCGGTAGCTTCAATGCCGTCAATTCCACTTTGCAAAATAAGTCCGTCGGCAACTGTTTTTACATCCATATCAGAATATGGCTGAACAGTAATGTAAATGGGGGCTTCAGTCATTTCTTTTGTATTATAGGTGAATGTATCATGATCTCCACTGTTGTCAAGTATAAATTCGGTAGGATTATAAACAATAGAATATCCTAACTCGCTTTTATATTCTTTTTCTGAGAGTCTTTGCAAAATGGCTGCGGTTTCAGCTCTGGTGGAATTATCCTTTGGTGCAAAGCAATTATTATCCTTACCCTGCATAATACCATTCAGCTTACAATACATCACTGCTTCCGTTGCCCAATCTGATACATCATCAAGGTCAGCATAATCAAGATGAATTGCCCACTCACCTGTAGGTGCAATGCCCTTATATTTTGCGTATCTGAACATTATTGCCGCCATCTGCTCTCTTGTGATGTTATCGTCAGGGGCGAATTTTTCGTCAGAAACACCATTTACAATGCCGTTAAGCCTTGCCCAATAGACTGCATCTGTATACCAGCTCTCCGCTTCCACATCTTCAAACGGATAGCCTAATATCTCATCTGACATATTAGGTTCGTTTTCCATTCTGTAAAGGACGGTTACGAACATAGCACGTGTAAGCTCGCTCTCAGGTGCAAATTCAGTATCACTTACACCAAGCATCAAACCTTTTTCAAAGGCATATTTTACAGCATTGTAATACCACGCATTTTCAGGAACATCTACAAACTGATTATTGCTCTCCGATGGACTGTCCGGCTCTGTCGGAATAGGTGCTTGGGTAGGCGTTGGTGTCGGTTTTACTGATGAACCCCCACTATGACTTGGTCGTGTCGTAGGTTTAACTTCTGCCGGCGTTACGGCTACAGTTATTTCCTTTGTCATAACAACTTCGCTGTCGTTTGTTCCCGTGTCATTTACAAAGTCCCACAAGCTTCCGTCATTAAGCCAAAATTCTCCCGCAAAGTCAACAAGAACAATATCGTTTCTGTCATTTTTGACTGCTTTTATCGTTACAGTTGTTGTTCCTTCGCTTATTCCGGAAATTTCACCGTTTGAAGAATTGATTTGAGCAACAGAATTATCAGCACTTTCGTAAATCAAGCTGTACCCTTTAGCACTTCCGTAAGGCTCAAGTGTAATATTTAGTTCTTTTGTTTCTCCGACAGGTACTTTTAGTGTACTGTCATTTGAAAACAAAGCTATTTCACTCCCCTCTGAAGGTATATCAACACTTATATTTGTCAGAGTTGGTATGTTATTGTTACTCTTTTGTGCGTATGTGCTTCCGAGTACCTTGGATTTCTTTGTTATTGTGGCAAATAGCGCAGCGCCGTTTTCCTGTGCAGGTGTGTCATATTCTGCTTCAAGCGTAAAGGTTGCTTTGCCGTCACTTGTAAAATATTTTCCCGACAATTTTGATTTTTTGGTAATTGTAGCTCTTGTGTTTTCGCCTTCTTCGTTATTTTCACTTACAATAGTGTAATCTAAGTTATAGGTTTCATCGGGAGCAAGAGAAGCTATCGTAAATTCACCTACTACCTGCTCAACCATATCCTCACCAAAGTCAGTATTTTCGTTATCGAACAGAATATCTCCTGCGTCATAAGTACCATCGGCATAGATTTTTAGCACAACATTTTCAGCGAGATAATTTCCTATATTGCGCACTGTCCCCTGTATTCTCAATTCCTGCTCGTCGTCGCTTAATGTTGTATTCAAATCATAAGCCTCAAGCTCCGGCGCAACGGTTACAGGTATCTTTGATATTTCCGCATTTGTTATATCATCTTCCCAAGCCATTACATATATGCTGACTTCTTTTTCATACGGCGGCATTACAAACTGAACGGTATCGCCAAGATTTGCACCTGCTGCCATATGTCCTTCGAACAGTGCAGATTCCTTGATAACTGCAAATGATTTTCCAACCGGAGTGTTTTCTCCGTCACCCTTTGACCACCAACAGTCGTTAAACTCATCATATCCCTCAATATCAGCATCGGTTTCGATATAGTAATTAAACTGTATCATTTCCGATGGTATTGTTCCGTAGTTTTCGCACTTAAAATCAAGGCTGACCGTTTCTCTTTCTCTCGGATAAAGGGGATACTGATTTGTCTTTGTTGCCGAAATGGAGGTTACAAGTTCAAAATCGGAAACACACATTGTTGAAGTATCCTGTTCTTTCTCGTATGCAACACCGTTTTCCGTTTGTTCGTCCATCTCAAACAGTCTGTATGCTATTGAGTATTCATTATCTGCACTTACAACCATTGACGGCTCATTGATATACATATCCGTTTCGCTTAAGATTTCGTTTGTGAGTCCCCAAGAGCCTGTATATACAGACTGTACGCCATATGCTTCATCCTCATATTCAGACTGCATAAACATCGGATCATAAGCTTTCATATACAAAGCACGGTTCTTGTGTACTTTCTTATCATCATCTGTTGAAGTCTTAAACTCTGTCCAAAGCATATACAATACGCCGTTTCCGCCCTCAAAAATCTTAAATCCGTCAGCAGCCTCCTCGCTTTGGTATTCCAAAACAGAGTCTGTCTGCTCTCCGGCATTTTTCATAACATAATAGCTACCTTTATCCTCCCAATTTTCAGCGTTTATATCTTCGAGGTTAATTGTGCATATATTGCTGCCGCTGCCAAAGTAAATTTTGTTCATCATATCATTCACAACAATATTTGCATTGGCATCATTTACCTGATTATCAGTTAATCTTATCGGCTTTGAATTTGCGCCGTTTTCTCTGATGATACAAAACAGCTCACGGTCGTTCTTTGTTGAAGCGTTATTGTCAGTATCAACAGAGTATACGATATATGTATTTCCATTAAATGCCGCTTGCTTAATATCATACAGCTTCGGATTTTCCAAGCCCGTCATATCCGTATCAACAAAGCGCATACCGCCTAAGTTTATACCGCTGTTTTGCTCATACAAGGCATACTCGGAATTGCTGTCGTCTATTATCTGACCACTTGCCATATCAAATTCACTTACAGCAAGCGACTCATAGGAGCTTGACATAAACGACTGATATGTATTTTCAATGTCATCATAATCAAATTCCACACCGCTTGTATGATAGTCGGTTATCTTATAAGAAACAGTCAAAACATCACCGATGCAAGACAGTGCAGGCTCCGAATATCCATACGCTTCAAGGTTTGTTATATCGTGTATAGCTCCCGGATTTCCGCTTTCGTCAAAGATACAAAGGCTGATATTCTGCGATGTCACCAAATCCGCCATATCCGGCAAATCATCGCCGAAGGTTCTGTCACTGTTCGTCCATACGACAATAACTCTGCCGTCGGCAAGCTGAAGTGTTTCTATATCGCCGTCAAGAGTTCCGTCTTCTTCAAGCTCTGTAGATTCAGACCATTCCTGAGTGTTTTTGTCAAAAACAGAGTAATAAATACTATTTCTGTCATACAAGCCTCTGTCCAGATTATCATTCATATAGATAATCAATTTGTTTCCGTTCGGAAGCAAGAACATATTTGGCTGTGGATGCTTGGTCGTTTCGGTCTGATAATCCATTGTGTTGTCAACATAATGCAAACCGTCATCATAAGATGCCATGAGTGAAATCTTCTCTACTCGCTCTAAGGAATTATTACCACTACGACGATTTGGCGAGGTATTTACAGAGGAATATGTATCGCTTTCTGCAAAACTCATAAGCGATGCCAACATTCCCGAACCGCCTTCCTCAATATCAAAACCACTGTCTAAATACCCGTCCGTTCTGAACATCTCGGCAGTATAGCCAATAAGTCTTACCGAAAGCGGTATAATTAATATGTCAATATCTGCGTTTACCGCAAAGGTAACTGTACCTCTTGCTTCCGACCAAGGCTGCCAGTTTATAACAAAGTCAAGATGTCCCGATATTCCGATTGATAAAGCTCCTCTTAAACCGGCGCCCACACCTACACTGAAAGAAGGCTGAAGGGATACAATTCCCGTTATAGCGTTGTTTCCTTCAAAATCAAGTCCGAAACAGTGCTCCGCCGATATATCATAGGTTGTTTTTCCGTCATCAAGATATTCCGGCAGGCTTTCAAGTAAAAGCAGTAGGTTTAGTCTGTGTATCCATGCCTGTTTAACTTGATCTTTGTCATAATCAATAATTAAATCCGGTTCAAACGGCTCTCTGGTAGGTGCAGGGGATGCACTTGCTGTTGATGCAGGTGATTCACTCTCTGTCGGCTCAAACCGCTGTGTTACCGTAACAAGCTGTTTATACATGCTGATACGATTCTGCAAATCTCCCGAAAATCCGCTTGATTTTTTTTCAAAAATGTCCTCGTTGATATAATAAAAATCATATCTGTCAAGTAAATCATCTATCGCACTTGCGGTTTTGTTCTGCTTATCCTTATCAAAATTATCAAGCACATCTGCCGCCTGCGATTTATCCTTTGTCAGATTGGATTGATTATATAAAGCGGCAAACAGATTTTGGTCGGTTTCGTCGTCAATGGAATAGTTTTTATTTTCTATGCCGTCTTGACCGTATTTTCCTAAGAGTGCATAAAACGCTTTATCCTTTACATTATCGTTCGAGAAGTAATCGGTTGTTCCGTTTACACCGAAGAGTCCCCTTGCTGTACCTCCGGCAGATAATGTTACATAGAGCGGTATTCCGCACAGTACCCATTGCCATTCTGCGGTATATGTTCCTTTCATTCCGACGGTAACGAAGACATAATTGAGCGATAATGTGCCGTCCTCATTTTTATCAAGCTTCATATACATTCCAAAGTCAAACAAAATCGGAAATTTTGTAGAGCTTCCAAGCTCGTCATCTTCATTAGCCTGCTCCGACTTGCTGTTCGAAACATTAACATTATATGTATCCGTAATGTAGTTTGTAAGATACATAAGCTTTGACCAGTTATCGGAATTATTAAACTCTTCAAGCTGGGAATATATTGCCTTTTTCAATGTTTCGCCTTGACCTACCGCAATTTCCATAGTTTTATCGTTCGGCTGTTCTACAAATCTCGAACCGGGAACAGTAGGTACATTGCTTCCTACAATCGGAACGTTTGAAAGTCCCTTATTTGAAAATTCATCAGGCATACCGTCAAAGGATACATTGGTCGGTGCAAGCTCCTGCTCCAATTTATACCCTGTTTCAACTTCACCACGGCTGTTGCCGTTTTTGTCAAATACCTCTACTGTTAATCTTCCTCCGTCTGCAAGTACCTCGGCAATATTGACATCTGATCTCCAATTTGTTTCAAGACCGACAGAGGAAGTTTGCATCATATCTATACTTTTAATCCGTGAGCCGTCCTTGCGATATGAGTTAAGCTTTACTGCACTGATTTTATAATTTTCATTGGCACAGACTGTGCTTGCCAAAAAGCTGCGATTTGCCCCTGTGGAGGAATAAGGAATTTTTATAAGTCCGTTTGTTTCCGCAAGGTCGCCGAGCATAGTGCGGCAGTCAATGCTTTTGACGGTATAATTTACATCATTTGCAGGGACAACTATATAATAGGTTTTTCCGTTTGCCGCAAGCAATGTGGTCGCTTTTGTCTGAACACCGTTTGCGTATTTAACTGAAAAATACTCTCGCTCCGATACATTAGGCACATACATTTTAAAATTACCGTCTGCACCTGTTGTTACGGAGGAATAATATTTTATACCGTCTATTTCAATGCTGTCTTTCCTTTCATCAAAATTAATAACAGAAAGGGCAGCACCCGGAACTGTCATATAAGATTGGGGTATTCCGGGATTCACCTGTGCATAGCCTTCGCCCTTCAAGGTTTGACTTGGTTTTACAAGCTTTCCTGTCATAACATAATTTTCGGCAGTTTTCTTTTCCATTCCGCAGTAAAGCGTGACATCGTTTGATGTCATTTCAAAGGAAAAGCTGTTTCCGTAATGTCTTGCATAAATTTTATCGTTTTCAGTAGTAATAGTCTTTTGTCCGTCATCAATATACCAGTACGGAATATATCCCTCCGGAGCTTCTGCATATACCGTAACAACATCGCCGATTGCAAGATTTGACAGTTTCTGACCGTTTAATTTGTTCTCTGTACGAAGAATATCGTAGTTGCTTTTGATTTTGTTGTTCAAAAGTCCTGTAAATACCGGTATTGTGTCATTGCTTGCGTCATTGCTCCAGTTTGTAAGACCGGACGTGCCTTTATACAGCTCATTTAGAAAAGCGCTGTCCGCATAAGTCTTTTTGTCGTGGAACACATAAAGACCGTTTGTTTCGCCCTCATACAAGAATGTTACGCCGCAATCGTTGCGGTTGAAAACAGGCACAATGCAGTTTCCGCTTTCTTTAAGCTGAACATACATTTTATTTGAAGTGCCTTCTGATATTTTGTTGCCGTTAGCATCATTTATCGCGCTTGCTGTGTAGCCGTCTGCCGGATTTAACGTGACCGCAATATAATCGCCAACGCACCATTTTGCGTTTTCGTATGTGCGCTCGCCGCGTATATACATCCATGTGTATTCATCATCCATGCGGGTATATTCTTCAACAGAAAGCCAAGGATATGTATATACCGTACGATAAGTATCTAAATCAATTTCCGATACGTTTGTAAAACCGGTTAATCTTTTATAATTTTTAACTGTATTGGGAGAGAACTTATCGCCCCCAAACTCTATGCTGCCTTTATGCGTTGCGTAGTTTCCAACTGTAAGCTTAGATTCAACGGCTTTTCTTCCGTAAACAGGTTTTATTTTAAGTGTAGACGCATATTTTGTGTTATCTCCGTATACATAGGCTCCTATAATACTTGGAGTAAGTGTTAAATTTGTTCCCTCAAAATATGTATACTTCTGTGTTGACGGATTATACAGCTCATAGCCTTTAAGATATGCACCGTATTTTTTACCGTCAGATGAAAGTGAAGATGTCAACGTAACCGTATCGTCACGGTAATATTTTGAAGGTCTGCTGCTGTCCTTGTTCAAGGCGCTGATAGATGACTGGGGAGCAACAACCTTTTCTTGTCCGTCTTCCGTGTAATAGCCGGCTATATTTTTATCATCCGAATAGATTGGAATTTTAAATGCATCCGGCTGTTCAAAGGATAAAACGATTTGCTGTTTATAAAGCTTTATATAATGTATCCAAAGTCTGGTATCGTTATGCCAGTTTGAATCGGCATGTGCTGCTAAACGAGTTACTTTATGTGTAAACTCATTTGAAGCAAATGTAAATTCCTCCGGTCCCCAGTTCTTTTGTTTTGAAACCTTTTTTCCGCCGCCTTCGATATAAATCTCATGCTGAACACGGCTTGGATAGCTTGTGTCCGACCATGTTCCTTCAGCTTTAACCTTTAGTTTCTCTATACCTCTAAGGTCTAAGTCATAGAATAAGTATCCCCAGCGATGTTTGTCCGCATTCAATTCAACACCGCCCTCAACATATCCGGCGGGGTTATTCCAGGTCACCAGCCGCCCGGAGTCTGCATAAGACGAGCCGTTATAGCTCTTTCCCTCTATTGTTATCACCGGCTGAGAATCTGATGCCCTTGATAAGTCATCAGCACTCATAAGCATAATTCCGTTGTCTGCATCTGTCGGGAATATTGTAACTAAGGCTGAAACCTCATTGCAGCCCGTACCGCTGACACGAACCTCAAAATCGACAGGCTCGGTTATATTGGATTTCAAAATAGGAATATCAATATATTTGTATTCCTGTCCCGCAAGCAGAACTGCCTCTGTTACAAGAGAGGAGTAATTTTTATCAGCTGTTGCTGTGTTGCCCATAGTTTGTACCTGTAAAAGCTGATATGTTTCGATGTTATTGGAGCGCATAAGCTTTAAGCGTACAGTAGAGTTTTGGTCGTAAGCATTGATATAATCCTCTTCAAAATACAACTCAGTTTCTTCCGATTTGTCATCATTATCTTGAATACATATATTAGAGGTTGCGTTATTTCCAAGCTCTGCTCCCTCGCAGTCAAACAAACCAAGCATAAATGCTTCATCGTCCTCTACGATGTCGTCATCAAGGATTTTAATCTTAAAGATTTTATAGTTTTCTCCGTCATCAAAATGAAGATTGATAAATGCACCCGGCATAACGGCACTCATTGCTTCGTCACGCATTACATCATCTTTATTTTCAACATCAAAAAGCTTTGTCAGTTCGGTATCTGCCGTAACCTCTGCCTTTGTACTTTTGTTCAGTATTTCGTCGCGCATTTTGTGAAGCGAGGAACTATATTCCCGATTTTCATCAAATCCGACTGCTTGCGGTTGCGATTCTTCATCGGAAATATTTTCTGTCGGATTTTCTTCAATAATATCATCGCTCGATTCATTATTATCCGTGTTTTTTTCGGATTCGATATTTTCAGACATATCTTCTGCCGTATTGTCAATATCAGCATTATCGGCAGTGTCTGTACTTTCAATCGTAACAGGTTCATCGCCGTAGTCGATAATGCTGCTTTCAAGCAATGTCGGAGAGTCAACTGCCTTTTCTACTTCGTGAGAGGAGAATAAGCCATCTTCAACAAACACAAAGTCTTCGCCGTATTTAGCGGTCATCTCAATTGCCTTTACGCTAACGTCGACTTCGCCCTCAGTACCTCCGCGGCGTGCAACATAAAATTGTATTTCACCCGCTTCCTCGTTTGTTATTGTGTTTTGATTTACGATATCCAGCATACCGTTTGGATATTTTTGAGCAAATTCATCGGAAACCCGTAGTGCTTCCGGTGATAATTCGTCTTCCTGTGCAAATGCGTTCATTGGAAAACATGATACACACATTGCAGCCGAGAGAAGTGCAGCAATTGCTCTTTTGGTCGTTTGTTTTTTTCTCATTTTGTAATCCTCCTTGTTTTTGTTGCGATTTAACCAAAGAAATCTCCGGGCAAAAATAATGTACTCAAGCAAATACAAATATAGTTATTTTATATTATACCATTTTTTTATTTGCCGGTCAATGGTTTTGCTACCAATAATATGTTTAAAGGTATCAATCATATATTTGCTATTGCCTTTTTACCTCTATTATGATATAATAATATAAAATATATCATCTAAGGAGTACCCTACCATGTCAAATAAAGTTATTGATTTAGACGAAGCTCAAAAAGCAATGGAAAACCTTTACAGAAAGTTCTATGATGGTGAACCTGAATTATGGTTTTCGTATCTTTGCAACCACAGCGTATATATCGGAGGCGGAGAAACTATGCTTTTTGGCGGCGATATAATCAAAGGGCATTTTTCTGTATTTACCGGTACAAAGTGCAGTGTTTTAAGCTATGAGTCTTTTGCGGTCAGGCTGAGCGATGATACAGCGCAGACTTTCGGGAAAATAAAAGCAGGCACAAGCAAATATGCAGATATTGTTGCAACTACCTTTACCTGTATATGGCGTCTTGTAGGCGGTGAAATGAAGCTTGTGTATCAGCATATGCCTCACGAATATATTCAAAGCAATAATCCTGTCAACAGCCAAACAATAACACTTGATGTAAACACAAGACAGTTTGTGCAGAGCCTTATGGTTTACAGCCAACATAAGGATCGTATTATTGTAAAATGCGGTTATCAGACAATGTATGTTGACCCCAATGCAATATTATTTGTAGAAAGTCAGCGTAAGAGAACAAAACTTGTCTGCGTAGACCGTGAAATATCCTGCAATATACCGCTTAAAGATATGCTTACAATACTTCCGAAGGAGTTCTATCAAATTCACCGCTGCTATGTTGTCAATACCCGGTATATCACGGCTGTAAGACGTTTTGAAACAGAGCTGATTTCGAATATTAAAATTCCTATTCCCGCACTTACCTATATGCAGGTAAAAGAAGATTTGAATAATATTCTGAAATCCGGATAATCAATATGCTTCTGCGCCGCCTAAGGGGCGGTGTTGTTTCATTTCTGTCAATATCGTATTTATCATACAATCTTACTTTGAACCGGTTATCTCACCGACATTTCCTGTTAATATATTTTCAACAAATATTTCTTTTCTGTTTGCATATTCTATTGTATTTTTTGTCCCTCCTTTTGTGCCGTTGTATGCGGCTATAACTCTTGAAACACGGTCAACCATCCATTCGTTCCTTACTTGAAAGCAAGCCTTGTAATAGTGTTCTGAAACAAATTTTACAAAATCCGATTGTTCTATGATTGAACGGTAAACATTCTGTTCGTACTCTGACCATCTTTTTTCAAAGCAGCTGAACGGTGAGGCACAGACAAGATGAATATTATTATTTTTTTCTCGTTCTTCAATAACAATTTCTGCTGCCCACAAATCTATTCCTCGAGCCATACCCGAAATAAATGTAACATATCCATCGGATATGGCTTGTTGTATGGCTGATTTTAGCAGCACCTTTGCCCTTGCTTCGGAAATTCCGAGCTTTTCGGGTCGGTGTCCGGTAAAGCAGCATCGATGCCGCTTTAAATCCGATTTACTATCATTCATAACTTATCAAACTCCTTTAGCAATGCACCTTTTGAGTAAACATACCGTATTTACCAAAAAGTACACCTTTTGAAAAATGTTGTTAAGATTGAATTTTGCCCCGTTATATTGACTTTTGGAGCGTTTTGTGGTATAATTTTCTTGTAAATACAGACAAAAATCAATGTTTTAAACCAAAAAAATCTACTATCAAAAGGTGTACTTTGTGATAGTAGATTTTATTTTGTCAGTCTGTACTCCCGAAGCCGACGATAGAAGGTTGCAATGCTCATATTACACTCTTTTGCCACATCTTCAGCCCGTATATGCCCTCGCTCCCATTGCTTTACCAAGCTGCCGAAATTATCGGGCACTTTTATCATCGGACGTCCGAACATCACGCCTTTAAGCTTTGCCGCCTTTATGCCTTCCTCCTGACGCTTTCGGATATTTACTCTTTCGTTTTCAGCGACAAAGGACAGCACTTGCAAAACCAAATCGGCAATGAATGTTCCCATCAAGTCTTTATAAACTCTTGTATCTAAAAGCGGCATATCTATAACCACGACATCAACCTCCATTTCTTTTGTCAACACTCGCCATTGATCTTGAATTTCCTTATAGTTCCTGCCGAGCCTGTCTATGGATTTTACATACAGCAAATCTCCTTTTTTCAGTTTCCCCAATAATCGTTGATAACTGGGGCGATTGAAATCCTTGCCGGATTGTTTGTCTATATAAATATTTTTCTTTTTTATTTTCAATCGTTGCATCTCAAGCATCTGTCTGTCCTCGTTTTGGTCGGTTGAAGATACTCTCACATATCCGTATATATCTTGCGTATTGGTATCATAATTGCATTCCGCCATATTTTTCACCTCCGGTTTTGAAATGCTTTACCCCATTATATTATACCATGTGCAAAAATGGGGGTTTTAAGCCTGTTTCAAAAAAAATCACAGGAAGCAAGTGTTATCCCGCTTCCTGTTTTTTTCTTATCGGCATAGGTCTGTAAAGGTATTTACTGCGATGTCTTTTTAATAACAGTATGGTCTTGCGGCAAAGCCGAATATAGAATTTGAGGTAATAACCACATTATTTGCACTTGACGAGCAGTGTATAACAAGTATATTACCGCTTGTATCCTTGCCGGCAATAATACCGACATGAGATAGATCAGAGAGAAATGCCAAATCACCGGCTTGTGCCTGACTCCAAGAGATACGGCTGCACTTTGCAATCTGTCCTTGCGTTCCGTGTCCTATGGCTGACGCTGAAAATCCGGAATTTATAAAGCTCCAAGTCACAAACCCGGAGCAGTCAAGTCCAAACGGGCGCTTTGTCCCGGTCGTTTTGCTGCCCTCTGCTGATACTGTTTTTAGCTTGCCCCATTCAGAGTCCCAGCCGATAGCCGATGATTTGCCGCCCCAAAAGTAATTGACCTTGCCGACAAGGGAGCAAGCAGCTTTTATAACTTTCTTTCGTTCCACAGATAAACCGTCGGGGAGGTTTTTTAATATATCCTGCGCCGTCCCGTCTGATATTGCAAGAGAGTGTGTGGCTGAAATCAGCACCTCATCCTGTTCCAAAAGAGTATCAAGTGCTTCTTGCTGTTTTCGGGTAAAGCCGTACTGAGCAATCATATCATCTTTTGTTTTGGTATTTATCGTAATATATATGACCTTTTCCGAGGTTTCTCCGTTTGTAACCGTTTCGGTCCGAGAGGTTATTTCGTGCATATCCCAAAATACATCTTTGAGCTTTTGCTTCTTTTCCTCCGTAATGACAACAACATCTTCCACAGTGTCATCTTCTACGCCTGCAACCTTTGTAGCAAAGACAGCAAGCACCAAATCCCAATTAGCCTGTTCACCTATAATCTCACTGCGGTCTGCCGCAGCAGCATTTTCAATATCATCGAGCTTTGATGACAGCTCCATATTGCACTCCGCCACAATAGAGGAAATAGGAATACTGTCTTTGTCTGCCGCTTCATCGGATATAAATATTCCGAACGGTGACGCCGCTATTGCCGCAACGACAATTACAATAATAAGAGCAACCAAAAGCACCGCCCAACCGCCGAGAGCCGCAAGTGCGGATATAATCGCCTTTGTTGCCGCAACTACCATTTGAGCGACTTTTACGGTGATTTTAACTGCCGCTTTCGTAGCAGCCTTTGCCGTCTGTGCCGCTTTCTGTGCTGCCTGTTTAGCCTGTTTTGCGGCTTGCTTTGCCGCTTTTTTGGTAATCTCTTTCTGCGTTTTCGCTGTCCGTTTTGCTGTTTTTACACTCTTTTGCTTTGCAGCTTTGCCTACATAAGAATTTCCCGTCTTAACAGCTCGACTTGCACTATTTGAAAGGCTGTCCTTTGTCTTGACAGCCTTTTTTGCATTGCTTGATACATTTCGGGTAACAGTATGCGTATTTTGCTTTGGTACAGCTTTTGCTTTGTCCGGCGTTTTAATAATATCAGCGGGAGTTTTACCATGTGAGCGTATATAGCTTTCCTTTGTTTTCGGCATAGACTTTGAGGAAAACGCAGTGTCAACGCTGTTTTTGGTTTTTACCTTTGGTTCAGGCGTTTCAGATTTAACAGCTTGTGCCTTTGTTTGCTGTTTCGGAATATTTTCATTTTCGGTAAACATTTCAGTTCTTTTCTGCTGATAATCTGTTCCCGGTACACCTTCAGGCTGACCTTCCTGTGCCGCTTTTTCAATATCTGACTTTGTTTTCAGCTTTTCGGAAACATACTTTTTCCGTGCATCAGTAACGGCTTGTTCCTTTGTTTTTGGAACAGCGGAGGAGGAAAGAGCAGTATTTTCTCTTGTTTTCGGTGCTGATACGGGCGGTTTTTGTTTGATACCATCTTTGACTTCGGCGGTTTTGTGCTGTTTTATGTAATTCACCTTTGTTTTGACGGTATCTGCGGTTTTATCAGCCGTCTTGCTTTCCGTTTTCTGTGCCTGTATGTATGCTTCTTTGGTTTTAACCTGTGCCGTAGCCTTAGTCTGCGGTTTGGGTGTTTCCTTGAAGGCAGAAACGCTTTTATCCGCTTGTACGCTTTCCTTTGTTTTAGGTGCATTATTTGTCTGTTTAGGTGAATTTTGCACCTTTGGAACACCCTCGTTCTGAGGTGTATGCGGTATATCAGCATTTTGACTTTCTCGTGTTTTCACCTGCTGACGATGCTGTTTCAGCTTGTTTTCCGCAAAGGATTTGCCCTTTTGATAGACCGTATCGGCAGCAGAGTAGTAGGCGCTTTCAACCTGTTCGGTTGCTTCAACCTCGGCTCTTTGCGGCTCATTAGATTGCCTTGTTTCAAGCTGTTTATCAACAGCATTTCTGACAAGAGTGTCTTTCGCTGCGGTTTTAATATCCTTGACCGTTTCGGCAGGAGAACGGCTGACAGATTTCGGAGCGTTCTGCACCGACTTTGTTGTAGATTTCGGCTTTGTTTTTATATCTTTTTCACTCAAAGCATATTACCTCCGAGCCGTTATTTCTTACGCTTTTTATCCTTATACATTTTCTCATCGGCATACCGTATCATATCGTCAATGGTTTTGCTGTATTTCTCGTTATACGGGGCATAGCCTACCGAAACGGACAGCTTATATACCTTTTCGTTATTGAGAAAACTGATAGTATCTTTAAACTGTGATATGTACGGAAGTATATTGCTTTCGGATATACATACAAATTCATCGCCGCCGATACGGTAAATATCTGCCTTTGCGCCGATAGTTTCCCTCAAAGCCTTTGCAACGGTCTTTATGGCATCATCTCCGCAGAAATGCCCGAAGCCGTCATTTATTTCTTTTAAACCGTTTATGTCGATAACAATTACAGTAATGCGTGACAGATTTGCACTCGTTTTTCTTAACTTTTTTAAGCGTTCCTCGTATGCGTTGCGGCTTTGCACCTCCGTCATAGAGTCTGTATATGCAAGCTCAAATAATTTTTCTGTGATTTTGTTCTTCATAGTGTCCTCCTATAAATTAAGCGGCGGATCTCAGATAGAGAAGTCCGCCGCCGTTAGTTTTACTGCTCGTCTATTTTTGTAGACATTAGTTTATACAATTCCGTGTCGGTCGGAAAATCATTGATGAACGGCACAATAGAGCCGCCGACCTTGATAAGTCCCCGTCCTGCACCGGCGTTGGTGATATAGCTCATCTGCGTATCGGATATTGAAAGCAGCTCAGACAAGTCTTTTCTGTCCGACGGCGCTTGATTTAAGAGAAGCAGAAATTCGCTGTTAGATAACATACCCCGTGCCGTTTCGTTAAGCAGACAGTCAGATATGTTCTGCGTAATGCCTGTGAGTAAGCCTCCGTACTTTCTGAAACGCTTCCAACATTTTAACAGAAAGTCCGCACTGTATGGATTTTTGAAATACAAGTGTGCCTCATCAACATATACACGGGTGTATTTGCCACGCTTTCTGTTTGCCATTACACGGTTAAAAATGTTATCGAGCATTATCAGAAGTCCGATAGACTTCATCTGTTCGCCAAGCTCCAATATGTCGTAAGCGACAATGCGGTTATTTACATTGACATCGCTCTGATGTGCAAATGCGTCAAGGGAGCCTGTTGTAAAGATTTCAAGCGACAAGGCAAGGTCTTGTGCTTCGTCCTCCGGCTGTCTTAAAAGCTCGTTCCTAAAGTCTACCAAAGTCGGCATATACTCCGATTTACCGCCTAAAAAATCGCCGTACACCTTGATTGCACAGCGGTCAATGATAGATTTATCCTTTGCACCAACACCGCCGCCAAGTCTTGAATCTGTACTCTTTAACAGTTGGTCAAAAAGAGATATAAGAAACTCCGATTTAATCGAAACAGGGTTTTCGTCCATATCAATATCGCTGTTTATCTCAAGAGCGTTTATATGGTTTTCCGATGAAGTGGAAAGAGTTATTACCTCGCCGCCGAGATTACGCACAAGCGAGCCGTATTCACGCTCTGCGTCTACGATAATAATATCGTCGTTTGAGAACAGCGCAGCCATCAGAATTTCCATTTTTGCCGCAAAGGATTTACCGGAGCCGGACACACCGAGAATAAAGCCGTTACCGTTTAGCAGCAATTTACGGTTACACATCAAAAGATTATGGGAAATAGCATTGATACCGTAATACAAACCGCCTTTGTCGATAATCTCCTGCGTTTTATACGGTGAAAGCACGGCTGTACTTTCGGTTGTGAGCGTTCTCATTGCCTTAATGTTTAGTGTTCCGTATGGCAGTACCGTCTGCATACCGTCCTCCTGCTGATATTTCAGCGTTGCAAAAGTACAAAGGTGCTTTCTGCCGATTGACATCAGCGTTTCTGTGTCGTTGTCAAGCTGCT
>JBJEIU010000092.1:0-17232 GCA_051877355.1 Hominilimicola sp. | reverse complement strand
AAGCATAACTTGTAAATCATGCCGAGGTACCGGCTACAAGCTATGCTAATATTGTGCCAAAGGCGGTTAGAAAAATGAAATGGTTTAATAATCCTAAAACTCTTGAAGAACTTAAAAAGCAGTACAAGGCTTTAGCATTAAAACATCATCCGGACAGAGGCGGCAAAACTTTTGATATGCAGACAATCAACGCCGAATACGATATACTTTTTGCCAGACTCAAGAACATACATACCAGCGCATCAGGCAATACATACACGGCAACAACAGAAACAACAGAAACACCGGACGAGTTCAAAAATATAATTGATAAGCTGATACATCTTGACGGCTTACAAATTGAGATATGCGGTTCTTGGTTATGGATAACCGGCACAACCTTTAAACATAAAGCAGTTTTAAAGGCTTTAAAATTCAGATGGAGCAAGTCAAAGGCTGCTTGGTATTACCATACAGCCGACTACCGCAAGAGCAGCAACAAAACATTTACACTCGACCAGATACGGGATTTATACGGCAGCGAAGCAATAAACACAGAACCACAATTAAAATTATCAATAATTTAAAAATAAATATACGGCGGTATGGTTATAGCTGTGCCGCCACAAAGAAAAGGAGATATAAAAATGACTATTACAAAAATTAATTACCACGAAGGCAACGAGAATAAGTTTTATACTATCAAGGGAGTATTTAACGGAATTAAGTTAAACCTTACGCATGATATTAACACTGGTAAAACCATTGTTCATGACTGGTACAAGCTCACAGGGAAACAGTTAAACGCTGTAATTGCTGAAACACAGAATTATATAAAAAACATAGCATAACAACACTTACAAGGGGCGGAAATACCGCCCTTTTTTCGTGAAAAAATATATTCCGTTTTTATTTTTTGAGTTGTATAAAAAAATAATGCTGAAAAATTCCCTATTTTTGAGGTTTTAAGGCATACAAAATAAAAAACAAATTTTATTTACAAATTCGCTTGACAAAACGGAAAAATTTTTTAACTATTATGATTGTCGAAAGCAGAAGAAGGATTTGACGTAATCATTTTTTTCAGAGCTTAATCATTGTATAGATGTTACAAAAATGTTACAATATCCAAAAAACATTGACAGATACAAAATAATGTGGTATAATATAAATGATATTGCTCAAAGACCAGAGCAAGCCAAATAAATGACAATTAATAATCTTTACCGCTTTATAGTATAGGTTAGTGCTAAGACGATGCCATAAAGCACAAGCGGCGCAATTTCCAGATGGCAATGGCTGTGCGGATTCAATATCGCAAATTAAAGTATACTTGATTTATACTTTGTTTTGTGTATTGGATTTGTACAGCTTTTTTTTGTTGTTAAAATCCAATAGCTCTACCGCTGGAGAGGTGGCACAATATTATACTAAAAAGAAAGGAAAAAACAAATGTTTAAAGTTTTCAACCAAAGACTTGCCGGATTCTTGATGTTAAAGGGCTTTAGGCTTTTAGCAGTAGAACCAAATAAAAACATCAAAGATTTTAATGTGTTCACATTTGAAAAATCGGACAAACTACATTGCGCCATTAGGCAGTACGAAGAAATCAAAAATTTTTTTAATTTAGAAAGGAAAAACAAATAAATGCAAATCAAAAAAAGTACCCTAAAAAACAAATTACCAAGAAGAATGCGGACATTACAAGACGGCGAAATGTTTTATGCGATTGACGGAATGCCCAACTACTGTTTTAGCAATCAGTTTAGACTTTGCCAGCGTTCTGTAAACGAAAATAACAAGGAAAGTTATAAGATTGTACACAGCAGACTTTCTTACAAGAAAAAATACTTTACTTGTCCACATTTTAAAATTATTGATGAAGCAGGAGAGGAAAAGTTTGTATCAATAAAATACCTGATTAAAAAAACATTTTTTAAAAATGAACTTGTATGTCTGGAATTAATAAATCCAGAAGGTGAGTGGGAACCTGATAATATTATGGCGTTGTCGCGCGAAGAATGGATTTACCGTTTTGAGTGTTTGAAGAAGCAAGCAAAATTTAATGTTGAAGAATACAAAATTCAGTTGCCTAACTTTAGAAAAACCGATATAGCCAAAATATGTAATGATAAATATGATGGAATGAGAAGGAGAGCCGTCAACAAAAGTTATAAAAAAAGGCATCCGGGGTATCAAAATACAATAATGTACAGCAAATGGATTGACAACCCAGAAATGTGCAAACAATATTTAATGGAAAATTATTATGAATATCCGGGAGAATTAGTCATTGATAAGGATTTAATGTCATTCGGCTTGTTGGACACTTATTCACCTGGCATTGCAATCTTTTTGCCGGTTTATTTGAACAATATATTTCAAAAAAGTGTAAGTGAATTTTGTTTTGGAATTAAAAAAAATCAAAGCGGAAATTATCAGGTGCCGGAAATGGGATTGAAATCAAAAACATTTGCCAACTATGATGAAGCTTTGAATTATGCAAGAAAATCAAAAGCAGAATCTATAAATAGGTATGCCGATAAAGAAGAAAAAGACGGTTATATGCCCGACTATATCATAAACCAAATGCGGAGATGGACAGCGCTATGCAGAGATGGAAGAATTGAAATATGGGAGTCAAAAGATGAGTGTGCCAAATCAGAAAAAAATAAAAATAAATAAAGAGATTTGCGATTCGACAAATTTATATGCCACTATCAATCTGGATGCGTTAAATGCCGCCATGAAAGACCTAACAAAAATAGGTACATTCAAATTATGGATGTATTTATCAAAAAATCAAGACGGATATGAATTTGACCTAAGTTGTGTAGATTGTGGCACATGGGGAATAAAAAAAGATGCATACCACAACGCGGTGAATGAGTTAATAGATAAAGGCTATTTGATTAAGGATAATCAGAATCGTTACATTTTCAGAGAGAAAAAAGTGGTGTATGAAAATGCCGTATAGTGTGTATGAAAATTTACAATATTCTATACGGAAATTTCATACAGAAATAATATAGAAATAATATAATACTACATTATAATATATATATCTAAATGAATTCAGATATGCTTACAATTTTTTCTGATTCGCATAGAAAACAACCAGATATAAAAAATTGCAAGCTCACTCAAACAGTTATAAATTCTGTATATGGTTTAAAAAGCTATATAAACTGTTTTCGTTGATATTATAAAGAAGGAACACAAACAGATGATAATAAAAATCGGAGATTATATATTAAAACCAACATTTGGAATGGGAAATATTTCAAAATACGGCGGTGAATATACCGTATATGATTTGAAATTATTAGCTGGATATTATGAGATTATAAAGATAAATAATAACCATATAAAGGCAAAATTTATCGGAAAAGGTAGAGATATTGTAAAGAACAAGGATTGTGTTTTGTTTTTTGAAGATTTAAAAACCGCAAATCCAGATGTAAAAATTGAATTTATTAAGTAGTGATTTTGTGTATGGTTATCTGAAATTAAGATATTTATGATACTGACGCGGATTTACAAAATAAACCTTATGAAAATGATTGACATTATAAGTAAGTCATTTGTCCACTTCAAAAATAAGACAGAACAATGATTGTTTCGGAAAATTCACTTAAAATTTGTGATTCCGCCCCTAAATTGAGGGTTTACACCAAATTTATAAGTGTTTCGGGAGTTTTTCGGTAAAGCGTGCAAGTTTGAGGGTTTACAAGGATTTTCGATAAATAGGTTTCGGTTTCGGTAAAATAAATTTTTATAATAAAATAAATATATAAAAGAGAGGTATAAAAAATATGAGCTGTTGTATAGGATTTAAAACAAACGATGGATTAATAATTGCGGTTGATGGTCGGTCATCATTTACATATGAGGGTATAAAATACCGTACAGGTGAAAATACGCAAAAATTTATAATACACAATGATGAACTCGTAGTCACATTCGGAAATGCAGATGTAATAGAGATTTTTAAGAAAAATTGTGCTGATTTTCCGGATAAATCATTAAATGACCTGTTCGACATGTCGCTTACACAAAAAAGAATAGATGAATATTTAAAGGACGATTTACAACAAGAAACGTTATTATTGGTAGTATATAAATTTAATATATCTAAAAATAAAATAAATGAAATATATTTCGATGCGAATGGCAAGGGTAATTTATCAGCACCATTATATGATTATTTTTGCTTTGGTTTTAATTCAGGTAAAATAAACGATTATATTTCAAAAGATATTATTGGTAAATTTAATAACGTGTATGAGATTTTACAGATATTGTTTGATAAATTCAATTTCGCTGAAATCGGCGGATGCTGGACAATATTTAATATAACAGATAAAGCAATCATACAAGGTACATATCATTCCAGTATGGATAATATACCCGCCGCCAGTGACTGGTTGATTGAGCAGATTAAAAGAAATGTTCATGAGCATATAGAAAAATACAGATGTTGTCAAGTACAATCACCCAAAATTGTCGGCAATTTCGTTCTTGGTAGTGAAATATCCGGCGGAAGTTTCTGGGATGATAGTAAAATAAGTTGCTTAAAATTAAGTTCGACTGATAATAAATTTGCTGATTTAACCTTCAGCAAGTACAACGGAGACGAATTATTTAAAATCTATGATGGCATTGATTATGTTTCAATGTATCTAAAAGGAATTAATATCGGTCATGCAGGTCATGGAGAGTTCAATGCTGACGGCGTATGGAATTTTTCCGGTGCAACAGTCAAAGGAATAAAAGCTACATTTGGATAATCAAGAAAGGAATAAAAAAGGATGTTAGAAAATTGCAAAGATGTATTAACAGTAAGAGAAACGAAAGAAATTTTAAGAGTTGGTTTTAATAAAATATATGAGTTACTTAGAAATGGCGATATAAAATCGTTACGAGTGGGTAATAAAATAATTATTCCCAAGTCGGCGGTAATAGAATATTTGCAGACCGCCGCATAAATAAGCTTGACTCGGTATGGCTTGCTGTGCTATTATTTAATTGTAAAGTATAGTGAGCTGCTGAAGAAAGGAGAAAAATATTGAAAGGTAGCTTACAAATAAAGAAAAATAATAAGTATTACGTGTATGTTCGTATCAACGGCAAGCAAAAGGCGATACCTACAGGCATTGAAGCCGTAAGAGGCAATAAACGTAAAGCCGAAGTTAAAATGATTGAAATATTAGCCGAGCTTGATGATAACCCACACATATATGACAATATATTATTTACTGATTATGCTAAGAGGTGGTTACAGCATAATAAATCACAGGTTGATGATATTACATATATTGGCAATAAACAGAATTTAGAAAAGCACATTATCCCATATTTTGAACCGCTAAAATTATATTTGCAGAAAATTAAGACTTCTGATATTGAGGGATATTATAACTATAAATCAGTATCAGGACGATTAGACGGCAAAAACGGTGGTTTATCAAAAGAGAGCATAAAACGGCATGGAGTGGTTTTAAGTTTAATATTCGGATGGGCGTTACATGACGGTTTAATCAATCAGAACCCTTGCGAGTATGCTAAAATACCGAATACACAACAAGAACCAAAAGAAATAAACATATACACCGCAGAACAATGCAGAAAGCTGTTAGACGTTACTAAGGGTGAAATATTCCATGATATGGTATACATTACCTTTATATATGGTTTACGCCGTTCGGAACTTATGGGATTACGATGGTGTGATATTGATTTTGATAACAGTGCTATAACAATCCGACATACAGCGGTTGCCAATGGTGTTGTGATTCGCAAGAATAAGACTAAAACCACAGCAAGCCATAGGACATATCCATTATTGCCGGATATTAAGGATATGCTTATAAATATAAAAGCACAACAAGAACGATATAAGTCCACTTTTGGTAATTGCTACACTGATAGCGGATATGTATTCACAAAAGAGGACGGGACAGTATTTTACCCTGACTATCCGAGTAAGCGGTTACAGAAAATCATAAAAAAATACGAGTTACCGCATATTACTTTTCACGAACTCCGAAAGAGCTGTGTAAGTATGCTGATAGAAAAAGGCTGGCATGTAAAGGATATTGCCGATTGGGTAGGACACAGTAATATAAGTACAACTATGGATATTTACGCACAAGTTACAATCAGCCGTAAGCGTGTTTTAGCATCTGGATTAAGTAAAATATTATGAAAAATCCGTTACACTTTCTGTTACAACAAAAGTGTTTATTGTACGTTTCTTGTAAAAATGTTACACAAAGCGTTACACAGATAAGCGTTTATCAAATATTTTCTTGCTGGTTTTAAAACCAAAAAGCCCCCAAGCCTGGCATAGAGCCAAACCCAGGGACAATTGCTGTGGAGCTAACGAGCGGAGTCGAACCGCCGACCTCTTCATTACCAATGAAGTGCTCTGCCTACTGAGCTACGTCAGCATTTGTATTACAGGTATATTAAATATATTACTGTAATATTTCAATATACCTCAAGTAACTATATTATTATATTATAATCAGTGGAGTTTGTCAATACCAACAAACAATTTTTTCTTCTTGTTATTATAATCCTTTTATTGTATAATATTCTTTAGGGAGTGAGGGCGATGAAAAGACTATTAACTATATTTCTTATTATAATGAGTATATCAGCCACAGTATTTGCTGACGATGATATATCCGTATATCTGAACAATAAGAAGCTGTCCTTTGAGCAGACTCCGATAATTCAGAATAATTCTACACTTGTGCCGTTCCGCGCAATATTTGAAAGTCTTGACATGACTGTGCAGTGGTTTGAAAGCGAAAAACGCGTCACTGCGCAGAAAAAAGATATTGCCATAACACTTTTCATAGACAGCCCCGTAATGTATGTTAATGATAAGGCAATTGAGCTTAATACCCCTCCGATTATTTATAATAATTTCACCCTCGTACCGCTCCGCGCCGTTTCCGAGGCGGCGGGCGCGCAGGTGGACTGGAACGGCGAAACGCGAACCGTTACAATCACAGCACAAGAGAGCGGCTTTGAAAACTGGGCAAAGCAGGTGCTTATACTGACGAACAACAAGCGCGCTGAAAACGGTCTGAATCCGCTCCAATGGGACGATTCCCTTGCCGCGCTTGCAAAATCGCACTGCGAGGACATGATAAACCGTAACTTTTTTTCCCATAACAACCCCGACGGCGAAACACCCTTTGACAGAATGAAAAAGGCAGGCATATCCTACTGGGCGGCAGGTGAAAACATTGCCGCGGGTCAGCATTCGCCCGAAGCGGTTGTAGAATCCTGGATGAACAGCGAGGGACACCGCAAAAATATATTAAACCCTGACTTCAAATGTCTTGGTGTAAGTGTGGTAAAAGGCGGTGAATACGGAATTTACTGGGCGCAGGAATTTGCGAGATTTAAGTAATTATGTAATAAAAAAATAATATTTACCCTATTGACACATACTATTAATAGTGGTAGTATTATAGTATAAAAGCAAGGTAGAGGTGCGTTTTTATAAAAGTAGCCGCGCTGAGGTATGCAGTTACCTGTGAAGCACGGTGAAAGGATAAGACGCCGAAGTTTCAGTGTGATTGCACGCGCTGTTGCTGGGCATGCCGCAAACAGCGGTATGACTGTCATCGTAAGGTGGGGAGCTATCGCTGGTTTTGTTATGCAAACATAGCAGTAGTTTCTGACTACTGCTTTTTTCATCTAAAAAACAAAGGAGATTTAAAATGAAGAACAATTACAAGGTAGGTATCATAGGCGCAACGGGTATGGTCGGACAGCGTTTCATCACGCTGCTTCACAATCACCCGTGGTACACAATAGAAGTGCTTGCAGCTTCTCCGAGAAGCGCAGGCAAAGCATACAAAGACGCTGTAGGCAGCAAATGGGCAATGGATGAGGAAATCCCTGCAAGCGTAGCCGACATGGTCGTTATGAACGCTACAGACGACGTTGAGAAAATCGCAGAAAAGGTTGACTTCGTATTCTGCGCAGTTGACATGAAAAAGGACGAAATCAAGGCTCTTGAGGAAAGATACGCAAAGGCGGAATGCCCTGTTGTTTCAAACAACTCCGCGCACCGTCACACTCCTGATGTACCGATGATTATTCCTGAAATCAATCCGCACCATCTTGAAATCATTCCTGCGCAGCGTGAAAGACTTGGCACAAAGAGGGGCTTTATCGCGGTTAAGTCAAACTGTTCATTACAGTCATATCTTCCTGCAATGGCAGTTATAAACATGAAGTACCCTATTGACCACGCTCTTGTTACAACATATCAGGCAATCTCAGGCGCGGGCAAGACATTTGAAACATGGCCGGAAATGGTTGACAACCTTATCCCGTACATCGGCGGTGAGGAGATGAAGTCAGAGGTTGAGCCTAACAAGGTTTTGGGTTCAATCGATGGTAAGGAAATCGTTCCGTCAGACGCGCTTTCAATCGAGTGCCAGACATACAGAGTTCCTGTATCAAACGGTCACACAGCTGCTATTTTCTTCTCATTCAAGGACAGCGCAAACAAACCTTCAATAGAAGAAATTGAGAAGATGTGGGCAGATTATTCAGGCGAGCCGCAGAAACTAAATCTTCCTCACGCTCCAAAGCAGTTTATCCATGTATATACTGAAAAGGATCAGCCTGACCAGCCGCAGATAAAGACAGCGCGCGAAATTGACGGCGGTATGGCTATTTCCTGCGGACGACTTAGAGAATCAACACAGTACGATTACAAGATGGTTTCAATGAGCCACAATACACTTCGCGGTGCAGCAGGCGGCGCTGTGCTTCTTGCAGAACTTCTTACTGCAAAGGGTTACATGGACTAATTGGGCATGCGCGTCCGCATGCCGTATGAAATCTTTGATTTCAGCCAAAATAAGAACAAAGAAATTAAAAAAGTTCTTTAATGAAACTTTTTTAATTCTTAGCGAAACGACGTACATGCCGTCGTTTCGCAATATTGCGCCTACGGCGCTATCACTGAATTATTACAGAAAGGAATTGATAGTATGGCAAAGACATTACCATTCACAGGCTCGGGCGTTGCTATTGTAACGCCGTTTGACGGATTAAAGACAAACTATGACGAGCTTGGAAGATTAATTGAATATCACATTGAAAACAGCACAGACGCTATTATCATCTGCGGAACAACAGGTGAAGCGTCAACAATGCCTGACGAGGAGCATCTTGCGGCTATAAAGTTCACTGTTGAAAAGGCTGCGGGCAGAATCCCCGTAATCGCAGGCACAGGCTCGAACGACACAGCACATGCTGTAGAGCTTTCAAAAAAGGCAGAAGAATTCGGCGTTGACGGAATTCTTTCCGTAACACCTTACTACAACAAGACCACACAAAAGGGTCTTATCGCTCACTTCACAGCAATTGCAAATGCCATAAAGGTGCCTGTAATTCTTTACAACGTGCCATCAAGAACAGGCATGAACTTCGCAATCGACACACTTAAGGAGCTTGCAAAGATAGACAATATAGTAGCGGTAAAGGAAGCAAGCGGAAACATCAGCTACATGGCAAAGGTTGCCGCAGAGGTTCCCGAGCTTTACATCTATTCCGGTAACGACGATATGATTGTTCCGACGCTTTCGCTTGGCGGCAAGGGCGTAATATCGGTTGTTGCGAATATTCTTCCGCAGGAAACACATAATATTTGTGAGTATTATTTCAAGGGCGAGGTTGAGAAGTCAAGAGAGCTTCAGCTTAATATGCTTGACCTTATCAACAATCTGTTTATCGAAGTAAATCCTGTTCCCGTAAAGACAGCTATGAATTTACTTGGCTTCAACGCGGGCAATCTTCGTATGCCGCTTACTGAAATGGACGGTGCAAACCTTGAAAAGCTTAAGAAGTCTATGGTTGACTTTGGTATGAAACTGGCGTAAAGGAGTAAAACCAATGACAAAGATAATTATGAACGGCTGTAACGGTAAGATGGGTCAGGTTATAACGCGTCTTGTCAGCGAGGACGACGACTGCGAAATCGTAGCAGGCTTTGACGTTAACAACTCAATCGAAAACACATATCCCGTTTTCACAAACCCCGATGAATTTACAGGCGATGCCGATGTTGTAATAGACTTTTCACATCCGTCGGCGCTTACAAATATATTGGATTACTGCAAAAAAAGAAAGCTGCCCGTAATTCTTGCCACAACAGGCTTTACGAATGAGCAGAAAAAGGAATTCACTGACGCATCAGATGAAATTCCCGTTTTCTTCTCCGCAAATATGAGCCTTGGAATTAATCTTCTTATCGCTCTTGCGAAGAAAGCCACAAAGCTGCTTGAGGGCAATTTTGATATAGAAATCGTTGAGCGTCACCACAATCAGAAGATTGACGCTCCATCAGGAACGGCTCTTGCAATTGCAGACGCAATTGATGAAACGCTTTCTTTCCCTGCTGAATATGTATATGACAGACACGCTGTACGCAGAAAGAGAAAGAAAACAGAAATCGGTCTGCACGCTGTACGCGGGGGCACAATTGTCGGCGACCACGAAATTATTTTTGCGGGCAATGACGAGGTTATTGAGCTTAAGCACAGCGCGTCGAGCAAGGAAGTATTTGCTGTGGGCGCAATCAAGGCGGCTAAATTCATCACCGACAAGCCCGCAGGTATGTACAACATGAACGATTTAATAAGTAATCTTTAAACCAAAAAGAAACTGCTGCGGCAGTTTCTTTTTAGTTTCCATATATTTCATCGGCAATATTTATAATATCTATACCTACCGCTTCCGCATTGCGCAGCGTAAGACCTGTGCCGCTGTTTGACAGAATACAGAACGTAATGCAGAAAGACGAATCACGTATCATTTTCATATTGCGCAGCTGCATACAATCCTCTGTATATTCCTTATCCGTCACATATAAAACTTCATCGGCATAAGAAAGAATTAGTCTGTACCGATACTTTTGCTTATTAGTCCATTTTCTGCTTTGACCGTAGCATGGGATATAAAGACACAGCTTTATATGCGGATATTTTTTACGCATCTCAATAACTGCCTCCGCCGCTACTGTGTCAAAACCAAGTGCGCCGCCAGCAATAAAGTTCTTCACATCATATCGTACTATAAGATTTTCTATTTTTTCATCTAATTTTTCTTTGATAACATCAATTTTACTGTTAGCCAATTTTCTGTGTCCCGTAAAAAAACAGGTTTTTTGCTTATCCAAAATACCACCTCTTACTTATTATATACTGACGCGGTATTTATTTCAAGATTATTTGATTAAAAAATAAATTGAAGCTGATGCTGTCATAAGAGCCATTACAAAAAGTCCTATTCCACCTGTTTTATTTTTGTCCTTTACAGTGAAAATTCCATAACCGACTATTCTTATAGTACAAATGAATATCACTAATATAAAAACTACTTTTTCCATCATTTAGTCCTCTCTCACAACAAGACCTGTGCGCCTTATCTTAAAGTTTGCCTTTACATCAACATCGAAATCACTGTAACCTACATTATCTTTAAATTCATTGTATTTCTTATTGGTAAGAAATTTCTTCTTACATTTTTCATTTAGACGAAAAATATCACAGTTATAGCTTTTCAGAAATCCCGACATAAACTCCTCACATGCCTTTTCAATATATTCTCCCGAATTTTTTTCAAAATTTTCAATGTCGCTTTCTATATTGTAATCTGACGGGAGAGAATACACATCACCTTCTATAAACAACTCTACATTTATTTTCTTATTATCAATATCTATATTATATTTCGGGCGTTTTTCCTGAATTGATTTTACCGTCACAGGTTCTTCAGGAGTTTTATCGTTATAAAGCGTAATATAACTATATTTATAGTCACCAACAAGCATTTTAAAAATTTCTGTTTCTATTGAACCGATTGTGCCGACCATTTTATCGCCGTCAAATATAACGCTACCCATTGCCTCGCTTTTGTTCTTAAACTCAATAGCCGCCTGACCGCCTGTGTAGCTTTTCATTTTGTATTCAAAGCCGCCTTCATTCAAAGGCGCCTCCTGCTGTTTACTGTTTTTCTGCGGTTTTTCCGATTCTGAACCGCCTTCGCCGCCATTTGAACCTCTTCCCTCCGAACTGCCGCTTTGCGAGCCTCCGCCCTCAGACGCTCCGCTCTGACCGCCGCTTATTACTCCCGCCGCAGGTAAGAGACTGTCATAATCCTTTGTTTCTATTCCAAAGAAAAAATTTTTGGCCACTCCCTCGGGTATTCCCATAAGATTATTTTTATCATAGATAAGCTGATAGTATTTTGCAGGATTTACTTCCATAACAGGCTTTACAGATGTAAGATATTCGTTGGCATTTTCTGCAACGGCAAGATACACATCGGGACGCAGCTCTTCGCTTCTTATAAATGTTTCTGTTATATCTTTAAGACCTTTCTTTGCAACCTCCTGTGAAAATACTATAATCTTTGCATGTGAAAGGGAGAAGGTTTTGCTTACAATATGGTTTGCCAAACCAACGGCAGCATATATGTTCGGAGCTTCCACCACGATATTTTCAACTATTTCACTTCCTGATTTTCCGCCTTCTTCCGAAGCGCCGCCGCTTATCTGCGTTGGATTGGCATACTGTATTGTTATTTCATAATTGTCATTTTCGTTGCCGTCTATTCCGAGAGCAACGATATAGGCTATTTCATTCGGCTCCTTTCCCGCACATCCCGTAAGTGTAAATGAAAATGTGACTATAATTATAGTCATAATTATTGCTTTAAATCTCCTCACCTTTATCCTCCTTTCCCATTTTCTCGCCGTAATATTTTCTTGACACTATGCCAAAAATTATAGGCAGCAGAAATGCGACAGGATAAACAATAATATTTTCCCATTTTTCAAAACTAATTAAATCAAGCAGCGATCCAGGTATTACCGAAAGCACTCCGCTTATCAATGAAACAGGGAAGATAAGAGGCTTGTACTGCTTAAGATTAAATGTCATCTGCCATACATAGCACAGGGCATAAATATAAACTGCACCATACAGAAGTATGAGTATTGACCAAATAAATTGGAACAGAGCCTCAAATCTGCTGAAAAAATTACTTAAATGTATTACTCTTGCAAGCTGGTACACAGGTATCATAAATTCCTTTGATGCAGGATAAGGATAAATCAGACAATATGACAGTAATATAACTATAGCAATAGTCGCACTTATACATACCGCCTTTTTACCACTCTTTTTTGCCTCTGACGCATTTTCACAATGAGGCAGAAATATATTTAAAAGAAGCAAATCTGAAAACAATGAAACAGTATTAAATCCATTTACAAATATTTTTTTGTATCCTTCTCCAAACAGCGGCAGAATATTTTCTATTCTATAATATGGTATCAGCAGAAGCAAAAATGCCAAAAATGCCGCACCGGCTATCGGAATGAATATATAATTAATCTTTGCAATCGACTCTATTCCAATATATGCTCCTATTGCTATCGCAATCATAAATACGACTATTATAAATTCAATTCTGAATTCCTGTAAAAGTACCAGCTTTACCGTTTCAGGAAAAATCCTTATTATTGATAAGAAATTCAGCATTAATACAGCGAATACAAGTACACCTATAACTATTCTCAGTACCTTTCCTCCTGATTTTCCCGCAAGTTCAATAATGTTTTTTTTACCTCTATAAAGCTTTGATGTTATAAAAAATATCAGAAAAACAATTATTGAATTAAATATTGCTTGTATCCATGCACTGTTTCCGCTGTTAATTATAAATATTCTCGGAAAGGTCAGCAGCATTTTCGTTGATATAACATTTATCAGCAGCGCGGTCATTTCTTTTCTTTGCAGCATACTAACTCCTTTTTTGTTTCACGTGAAACATTTAATATTTCTTTTTATTTTTCCAGCTACGGCTGATTTTGGGTTCTTCCTTGTCATTCTTGGTATAAAGAAATCCCGGACGCTTTTCCCTACGCCAAATTGGATTTACAAAAATGGCATTTGCCATACTCCTGCTATTTATTTTAGGAGTAGGTTCAATAACAGGAACACCAAAGCTTTTCTGTGCTCCCAAAGCAAGACTGTATATAAAAATTCCAATTGCTATTCCGTAAAATCCCATAATAGATGCAAGTGCAACAAACACGAGCCGCATAACTCTCAGACTCCAGCTCAATGAGTAATCAGCAGTCGCAAAAGAACCTATACCTGTTATAGCAATGACAATTATCATAATCGGACTTACAATCTTTGCACTTACTGCCGCCTGTCCGAGAATAAGACCTCCTACAATTCCGAGAGTTGAGCCGATTGGTCCGGGCATTCTCAGTCCTGCTTCACGTATCATTTCAAAGGACAAATCCATGAGTAATAGCTCCAGTATACTCGGAAAAGGAACATTTTCTCGTGAAGCACTTATGGAATAGAGGAGATATGTCGGAATAATCTCCTGATGAAAAAGAGTAATCGCAAGATACAATCCCGGTAAAAGCACCGAAAAAAGTATCGCAACCATTCTGATTATCCTCGCCATATTTGCATAGGGAATTCTTAAGTAATCGTCCGAAACAGCATGAGTAAGCTCAAATATATTGGTAGGCATAATCAGAACGTGCGGACTGCCATTTAAAATAAGTGCCACACGTCCCTCTGTCAGCGCCCTTGCAACTCTGTCGGGACGCTCTGTTTCAAGAAAATGAGTTGTCATGGAAAAGGTTTCGTCCTCCATCATCATAGAAACCTCTTCTATAGATATGACATAGTCCATATTAATTCCGTTAATTCTTCTGCGCACCTCATTTACAAGGTCAGGATTTGCAATATCTGAAATATAGAGCATAACTCCTCTTGTCTTACTTTCTTTGCCTATCTTAACACCCTCTGCTATCAGCTTTTCGCTTTTTATAATTTTACGGACAAGTGCCGTATTATTACGGAGCATTTCCGCAAATGCCTCTTGCGGACCGTAGATGGACTGCTCATTTTCAGGTTTATCAATGCTTCTGTGACCCCAGTCACGCACATCAAGTATAAATCCCTTTGTAAATCCGTCCACAAACACAGCGCATGAACCAAAATTGATTTCTTCAAATATCATATCCATGCTCTTTGATGTAGTTGCCTGAGAATGTGCCACGAACTTATCTATAATTTCAGTTTCAGCCTTATATAATTCATCATCTGAAAAATACGGTATTTCAAGCAATGTCTTTATAACTGCCAAATCTACCATTTCTGTATTTACCATTCCATCTATAAACACAACAAAAGCCCTGCGGCCCTCTTTCATTATTATTTCACGTATTACAATATCATTATTTATCGGATAGGTAAATCTCTCCTTAACGTATGAGAGATTTTGCTCTATATCTTTAAAAACCTTGTCATTTTCGGTTGTTTCTTTATTTTCATTACGCACATCATATTCTGTACTATTTTCTCTGTTATTCAGATAAAACCTGTCCTCCTGTGTCTTTGGAGTAAACAGAAGATAATCTTTTACTTTTTTTAATAGCCTGTTCATATTATCCTCCCATTCTGAATGATATATTTATTATGATAAGTAAATACAAAATTATACATTAATTTGGTTTGTTCCGCTGTTTGTTTCACGTGAAACAAACCGAAACATATCAAAACAAACAGAAAGATTACATTATTGTTAAATTTTCAAAATGTTTCACATGAAACATTTACAAATAAAAGTTTTATGGTATAATTATATAGGTAAATAAAAATAAAAAGCGGAGATTAACATGACGAAAATAATTGCAATAACAAATCAAAAGGGCGGAGTAGGTAAAACAACCACCTCTGTCAATTTATCGTCCTGCCTTGCATGTGAGGGTAAAAAGACTCTCCTTATTGACTGCGACCCGCAGAGTAATTCCACAAGCGGTCTCGGAATTGAAAGGGACGATTATACTTTATCAATATATGATTGTCTCGTAGACAACTCTAAAACAAAGGACGCTGTAATCAGGACAAAATACAACAATTTATATGTAATCCCATCCTCATCGGACATGAGTGCGGCAGAAATTGAGCTTGCTTATGAGGACAAGCGTGAATTTTTTCTTAAAAGAGCCATTGATTCTATAAAAAATGAATTTGACTTTATCATAATAGATTCACCTCCCGCACTGGGAATGATTACAATAAATATTCTTACAGCTTCAGATTCAGTATTAATTCCGATACAATGTGAATATTATGCACTTGAGGGTCTGAGTCAGCTTATAACTACTATCAAAACAATAAAAAAGAAACTGAATCCTCAAATTGATATAGAGGGTGTTCTCGGAACAATGTATGACGGACGTACAAATCTTTCAATACAGGTTCTTGACGAGGTTAAAAAGTATTTTCCCGATAAGGTTTATAAAACCATTATTCCGAGAAATGTGCGTCTTAGTGAGTCACCGTCATTCGGTGAACCAATAATTAATTATGACAGAACCTCAAAGGGAGCCGACGCATATATGGCTCTGGCAAAGGAAGTCATAAAAAACAATTCATAAATTATTACTTATTATAATGTGAGGAGTGAGCATATGCCTAAAAAAGGATTAGGTAAAGGTCTCGGCTCTCTTTTCAGCGAAAATGACATAGAAGAAGTAACCTCTGATATAAAACAATCAAAAGAAGGGGATATTACAAATATTCGAATGTCGCTGATTGAGCCGAACAAAAAACAGCCGCGCCGTCATTTTGATGAAGATAAAATTACCGCGCTTGCCGAGTCCATAACAGAACATGGACTTATACAGCCGATTATAATAACTCCATCTGAAAACGGCATGTACAAAATAGTTGCGGGAGAGCGCAGATGGCGCGCCGCAAAAAAGGCAAAGCTTAAAGAAATACCCGCGGTAGTCCGTTCATATAACGAGGAACAGGTTGCGGAAATCGCGCTTATAGAAAACCTACAGCGTGAAAATTTAAATCCCATTGAAGAAGCGATAGGTTATAATCTGCTTATGGAGGAATTTAATCTGACGCAGGAACTTATAAGTAAAAGAGTAGGCAAAAGCCGAAGCGCCGTTGCAAATTCTCTGAGACTTCTTTCCCTTGAAAAGGATATTCAGAAAATGTTGATTGACGGCTCATTAACAAGCGGACATGCCCGAGCCGTACTTTCGCTTGAAGATAGGGATTTAAGGGTTGCTCTTTCAAAACGAATTATTGAGGATAATCTCAATGTACGTCAAGCAGAAGCTCTTGCAAAACAGCTTCAGCGCAAAATACCTCCCAAAAA
>JBJEIU010000091.1:0-3763 GCA_051877355.1 Hominilimicola sp. | reverse complement strand
TAAACAATGTCGTAATCCGAGAGGCACAGATTGACGAGAATAGCTTTACCGTAACGCCTGCGAGCACAACGGCAAGCATACCCGACAGCGGCACGCAGACCGTCGCGATAACCACATCGGCAAAAACTACGGACAGCACGGACGCGCTCGGAAAAGCCGAGTGGAGCATAGACGACGAATTTGCCGAGGGCGTGAGTATAGTGTCAAGCGGAAATCAGAGCGCGGTATTGACGATTGACCCTACGGCTTCTTCGGGAGAGCTTCCCATACGCTGCACGATTGGCGGTAAATCGAAGGTGGTTACGATAAAGCTTATCGGCACAAAGGACTCTATAGCGTTCACGAGTGCACCGACAGGCGTGCAGATAGGTACTTCCGCAACCTATTCGGCGGTACTGCGTGACGGTAACGGAAATGATAAATCGGACACAGTAACCTACGAACTTTATAACGCGGACAATACAGCCACAGTCACTCCGACAGGAGTAACTCTTAATTCAAGCACCGGCGAACTGACGGTTTCCGATACAGCCAAGGCGCAAATTATTGGTATTCGCGCAACGAGCGGTGATATAAGTAAATTTGTAAGAGTTAATATATACAATCTCAAATTCGTGTTCGGAACGGATACCGTAACAGACGGCTATACGCCGATTAACGCTTCAACCGTGTACAGCGATAACCGCGGCTACGGAATTGAAGGCTCGGCGACATCGGGCGCAGACGGCGGAACACTGTCAAACCTGACGTTTAAGGTCAAGCTCGAAAAGGGCAAGGTATACACGGTTACAACGAAATACAAGGGCAGTATTGTATGCGAGAAAGTCAATTCATATCTCATCGGCTTTGAACGGACAAAATCGTCTCTTGAAATCGACACCTACGATGTCGCGGTATTCGGCGATGATATTATGGATATAAGCGTAGGCGCGGACAGTGAGATAGCGTCGGTTGAAATTACGCCTGTTACAAAAACGGCGGCTTCAAAGCCCGACTGGTGGACAATCGGCGATTCAACTGTTCAGCAGAACGGCTCGTGGGGTTACACAATCGCGTCAACGGAAACAACTGATTTATCGAAATACCCCGAACTTGCGGAAGTAGTAAACGGCTTCCATAACAGCGGCAAGGCAGGAGAGCAGCATAAAAACTTCTACTCAAACGGTAGATTAAACGCTATTCTGACTCAGATGAACCCCGGCGACGTTGTTTCAATAAGCGGTATGGGTACGAATGACTCGTCAAGTACAAAGGAGCAGTTCAAGGAATATGACAAGGCGTATGTGGACGCGATAATTGATATGGGCGGCTATGTAATCTTAGGTTCATACACGCCGACAGGCAACTACGGCGCGACAGCAGGCAAGGTCTATGACGCGGATACAATGACGTTTAAGGGCAAAAGGACAAACGCGTATGATCAAGCGATACGCGAGCTGTACGACGAAATAAAGGATAATCCGAACGTACTCGGTTTTGCTGATATAGGACAAATGGCGGACGATAAAATGACTGCGGACGTAAAAGCGGCGTATGACGCGGCAATCGCAGACGGAGAAACAGCGGCACGCGCTGCGGCTAATGCAAAGGCAGAGGAAATGATGGCGTGGTGGAAGGACTATAACCACTATTACGTTGACTTTTCAAACTACATCTTGCCCGATATAACGAGAGCTGTCGCAGAGCTTATAACTCAACTATGATTACAACTACGCCGGTACAATGTGCGCCGGACCTGAATCCGCGCCGAGCGCAATGGCGCAAAACGGCAAGTACGGACTGATAATGGAAACCGAATACGCGCGTGATGAAGCGCCGTGACGCGTCTGGGACGACTGTTCGCCGCCTGACTAACGGCATTCAGACTATACAAGTACGAGAACAATGAAAAAACACTTGTAAATCAAACGGACGCATTAAACCTGCGCCAGTTCTATGCGGGCAGCGGCAACGGCAATCCCGACAGAATGTTCGCTCAGGGCGGCGTCGGAATTGACAATGTAAAGCTTATTCAGGAATATCCCGACACAATAACAATAATGCCCGAAAGTGAGCAAATCAACGCGGGACAAAGCACCGCGCTTGATTACACGATGACAAGAGCAGGCACGGAAACGACTAAATATTCTGTAGCGTGGTCGGTATATGATGAAACAAATACAACAGAGATTACCGACGGCAGTATTAAGATTGAGAACGGCGCCCTAATCTCCCAAATGAGCAATACTGACCTAACAGTGACAATACATGCGACGGCGGTTCTGGGAGAAAAAACGCTTATCGGCACGCTGCCGTACACAATCAAGGGCGTGTCAACGCAAGACGAGAAGTTTGACGAAATCACTATTGTGGGTGACGACGAGGTTAAAGCCGGAACATCAACACAATATGCCTTTACCGCAAAGAAAAATGGATCTGACGTTACCGACACGATAACAAATGATGATGTGGAATGGTCTGTATATAATGCGGCGAACCTCAGGATTAACGGAAACAAGGGGATAACGGTTGAGAATGGCACACTTACAATCGACGGCGGCGTAATCGCGCAAGACATAACGCTTAGAGCGTCTACTCCGAACGGGGCGGTGTACGGCTCAAAAACCGTAAGCATTGGATTTTCGGATGCGCAGACAGAAACGATACTTGGATATAACGCGTGCGAGGAAACGCTTGCGGGAACCAAAACGGTCGTCTCGATAGACGGCTCAAACGCGTATCAGGTCGGCGACGCGGCGTTAAGACCGGAAACAATGACCTTTAGTGCGAGCGCGGAATATGTTTTGACCGAACTTGACGTTAAGTTTGCAGAGGAGGATTCGGGCTTTACGCTGTCGAACACGAGCAGCAATATGAATACGGGTATAAGACGGCATAACGGCAAAATCAGCGTTCAGACTGCGTCAAGTTCATATACGGATTTAATGGATGCGGACGCGGATTCGTGGTATCATTTTGAGATTGTGTACTCACAGGCACAGAATAACGCATCAGTAAATATTTACAAATACAATGGAGACGGCACACTTGGCGAACGAAATACCTTTGCTGACGTGAACACGAGAAACAACAAAGCGTATAATGTGCTGTATCTTGAAAAAAACACCTGTATTGATAACGTAAAGGTATCGGTGCCTATCGCTGATTCTGTCACGCTTACTTCGTCCTCAAATACGGCAGCAATTGGCGGAACGGTGCAGATAACGGCGGAAGCGTCAAGACTCGGACTTGATCTTATTAATTTTTCGGGACTTGAATGGTCGGTGCTTGACAGCGATAATATGCCTATTATTGACGGCACGGTAACAATCAGCACCACGGGACTTTTAAAGGTCAGCTCGTCCGCGTCTGCGCAGACAGTAAAGGTACAGGTCAAATCAGGCAGCTATACAGTGTCGACTGATATTGAAATTATACAAAGCGACATTTTTACGGTAAACAATATCGGCATAAACGAGGAGGGTACAAAAATAGTAAAGCTGTATGTGGAAAAGATGCTCGACTATGATGACGATATGGTAATTCTTCTCGCATTTTATAATTCGGACGGGATACTCACAGCAGTGCACACATTCAGCGGCTACGGAAGCAATTATCAGTTCGGTGAAAACGAAATAACGGTGGATTGGGAAATTCCGTCTGACTTTAATCCCGAAAAGGACAAGGTAACTTCATTTATATGGTCAAGCCTTTTAAATTATATATCAGTAAAAATTTGGCGTAGAAAAATGTAATCATCGGAATTTTTGAACGGCAGAAGGTA
>JBJEIU010000090.1:0-3783 GCA_051877355.1 Hominilimicola sp. | reverse complement strand
TTACCGATAAATGGTCGCGCACAAAAGCCGCTCTTATGAGCGGTGCAGACCTTGTGATTGAACTGCCAGTCTGCTATGCCCTTAATGCCGCGCAGAATTTTGCCGCGGGAGGAATTAATACGCTTAATTCACTCGGAGTTATTGACGCTGTCGTTTTCGGTTCGGAGTCGGGCAGCATTGATACGCTTATACGCGCCGCGCAACTGATGGAAAACGAACAGGGCGATATTTCGGACAAGGTTAAAGCGAATATGTCGGAGGGCATGAGTTATCCTTCTGCACTTTCAAAGGCGTATAACGATCTTATAAGCACTGAATTACTGTCCGAGCCAAATAACATTCTTGCGATAGAATACATCCGCGCTCTTATAAGGTCGCACAGTTCAATGCGTCCGCTTACCATACAGCGCAACTCGGCAGGTCACCACGATACAGTTATATCTGGCAATATTGCAAGCGCGTCAAGAATCCGCAAAATGATATTTTCGGGTGATGATGTAAGCCGACTTATACCGTATAGTCTGTCCGATATCGGCGGCTCTATTCCCTATTCGCTTTCAAATATAGACAGTGCTGTTATTGCTAAACTGCGTATGGCAAATGCCGACAGTATGAAAAATATAAGTGAAATGACAGAGGGACTTGAGAATAGAATTATTCAGGCAGCCATGGAGACAGATAATTTTGCGACGCTTACCGAAATAGTCAAAAGCAAACGTTATACCATGAGTAAAATACGACGCATTATACTTGCCTGTCTGCTGAACTTTACAAAGGATATTTATAAGCCCATGCCTGAATATATCCGTGTGCTGGGCATGAACAAAACAGGCATGGAGGTATTGAAAAAAGCAAAGAAAAACTGCTGTGTGCCGATAATCACAAAGACGGCGGATTTTAAAGAACACAGTCCGCAGTTTGCGCTTGATGTACGCGCAACGGATATTTCAATGCTGTGCTGTCCTGAACCACAAAAACGTATTGGCGGTATGGATTTCAAAACCTCGCCTGTTATACTGTAAACGCAAAAAACAGCCGATAAAAAATCGGCTGTTTTTAAAATGGTGGAGGTGAGGAGAATCGAACTCCTGTCCGAAAACATATCCACCCAAGCTTCTCCGAGTGCAGGTTGTGATTAAAATTCCCGATAATACCACTCCACAACCAAAGTTATATCACCGGTAAGTCCTTAAATCATGGAAAAGGTCAGGACACCCCTTAACTCACGTTCACCACTGATATTTGCCTCAGTCCGAGCCGTGGTACTCTCGGAGGAGACATGCTGCAATTTAGGCAGCTGCTAATTCGTAATCGTTAGCGTTTATATTTAAAGTTTGAGCCGTTTTAAGTGGCACTCAACACTACTCGCTGCTCAGGATTCAACATCCCCGTCGAAACCATTGCACCCCCGTGTTTAATATCTGTTGTTGCTTTTAAGGGTACGCTCAATATTTCGTCTTGCGTCTTTCTTAGCAATGTCCTCACGCTTGTCGTAAAGCTTTTTGCCCTTTGCAACCGCTAAAGATACTTTAACCAAAGAACCCTTTAAATATACAGAAAGCGGTATAAGCGCATATCCGTCCTGCTTCATCTGTCCTATAAGCTTCATTATCTCCCTCTTATGCAGAAGCAGCTTGCGGTCACGCATCGGATCGCGGTTAAAAATATTCCCTTGCTCAAAGGGGCTGATATTCATCTGCTTTATAAACACCTCGCCGTTATTTATAGAGGCGTATGCGTCTGTGAGATTGATTTTTCCCTGACGCGCAGATTTTACCTCTGTGCCGAAAAGTTCTATACCGGCTTCAAGCGTTTCTATTATAAAATATTCATGACGCGCTTTTTTATTCTGCGCAAGCGTCTTTGTATTTTCCGTTTTGCCGGACATAGTAATTCTCCTTTCGTCAAGCGTGCTTTATTATAATAACATAAAACATAAAAAAATGCAACAAAAATCGTATATTAAGATTTTCTCTCATTATGCAATTTATGCCTTTTTTCGCCCTCGCGGTAAAGCTTCGCCTCATATGCATTATCCTCGTCATATGTGAGTTTCGGCACCTCAGTCGGTCTGCCGTTCTTATCAAGCGACACCATGGTAAAAAATGCCGTAAGTGCTATCTGTCTTTTGCCTGCGATTAAATCCTCCGATTCTACCGTCACAAAAATTTCCATTGAAGAATGTCCCGCATATATAACCTGCGACTTACAGGTTACAAGTTCACCCACATGAACAGGCTTTTTAAAATTAAGCTCCTCAACCCTTGCTGTTACGCAGTTAGTATGCGCATGTTTCTGCGCCGCAACGCCTGCTGCACTGTCCATCATCTTCATTATCTCGCCGCCATGCACACTGCCCGCAGGATTTGCCTGCATAGGCAGCACCACCTGCGCAAGCACAGAATATGATTCTTTCATTGATTTCTTCTGCATTATATGTTAAACTCCTTGCTTCTCGTTCCTTGCGTTTAAAAGCATTTCCTTAGCGTGGCTCAGCGCCAGAGAGCTGACAGAGCCTCCGTCAATTATTCTTGCAAGCTCCTGCTCCCTGCCCTCATCATCCAGTTCCTGAAGCGTTGTGGATGCCATTTCGCCATCCGTATCCTTTTGAATCAGATAATGGTTATCCGCTGCCGCCGTAAGTTGCGGAAGATGGGTTATACAAATTACCTGTCTGTTTCTGCCGATTGCTGAAAGCTTGCGTGCAATGCTCATTGCAGCTCTGCCTGAAACACCTGTGTCAATTTCATCAAATATCAGCGTGTCCACGCAGTCTGTATCAGCAAGTATCGACTTTATCGCAAGCATAACTCTTGACAATTCACCGCCTGACGCTATCTTCACAAGCGATTTCAGCGGTTCTCCCGGATTGGTGCTTATAAGAAATTCCACCTTGTCCATACCGTTTTCGTAAAAATCTCCGCTGTTTTCGATATTTACATGGAATTTTGACTTTTCCATATTAAGCTCACGCAGTGCTTCTTCTATGCCTTTTTCCAGTACAGCGGCATACTTCTTTCTTCTTTCGGAAAGCTCATTTCCCTTTTCAATAAGCTGCACAGTTACCTTTTCAAGCTGTTCCTTAAGTTCATTTGTTTTTTCGTCGCTTAACTTTATGTCGTTAAGGTCGCTTTCAGCCTTTTTCAAATATTCAAGTATTTCCTCAATACTTCCGCCGTACTTACGCTTTAATCTTGAAATAAGGTCAAGACGCTCCTCAATGTCGTTAAGCGTCTGCTCGTCAAACTCTATTCCGTCACCAAACTCCTTTATCTCATGTGCTGTATCCTCTATCTGATACATAACCGTGTTAAGCGCCTCATACATACCTTTAAGCTGAGGATTCAAGTCACTGATTTTTGAAAGCGCGTCCACAGCAATGCTTACGCCGTCATACGCCGATTGAACATCATCGCCGCCGTAAATATTCTGATAGGCTTCATTTACGGAGGTAGTTATCTGTTCCGCGTTTGAATATATTTCACGCTGCTCCTTCAAGTCCTCCTCCTCGCCCTTTAAGAGAGACGCTTTTTTTATTTCATTTACCTGATATTCAAGCAGGTCAATTTTCTGCATTTTTTCCTGCTCGTCCATTTCAAGGGAGGTTATTTTCTTTTCAATTTCACGTTTTTCCCTTAATATTTCCTTGTAAGCGCTTATATATTCCTCATTGCCCGCATAAGCGTCCAAAAAGGCAACATGTCTTGCAGGTGTCAGCAATGCCTGGTTATCATGCTGCCCATGTATATTTATAAGTCCGTCGGAAATTTCGCGCAGTACGTT